>JBBQOS010000026.1:0-13125 GCA_038331135.1 Candidatus Moraniibacteriota bacterium
TTATGTCATAGCTCTTAATCACTAAAGCACCGGCAATGACCCCGAACTATCTTCATTTTTCTGAGCTGTATCTCCTGCTAAAACCTCACTATTTTCAGTCTCAATTATTTTATTTTCATCACCATTTTCTGTGCTTTCCGCCGCATTAATAGCTTCAGTACTTTCTGCACCTTCATCTTCTCCTGCCTCAGGCTCGCCCTCGCCTTCTTTGGAACTCAAGCACTCTTCATCTCCTTCCTCACATGCTTCTTCAATTGGATTTTCTGATGTGTATTGCACGGGATTAATACAAGAGGAAGCTCCATTTTCTTCCATATTTTCCGGATTACAAAAAACGAACCCACAGTTAGGTTCGTTTTGGGCACACACAAGCGCATCACAATTTTCATCATTTGCATCACAAGTTTGAATTCGGCTTGCATTTTTATTTATAATTTTATAATACCAAGTATCCGCTTCGGGGTCACCGGTGCACACTTCCCCCTCTATCTCACTAACCGGATCACAATTCCAGACAAAACAAGCTTCGCCGTAGGGATCGCAATCCACCTGAGCTTGCACTATATAATCTTTTTTTATCATATAGCGGTAAAAAGTCGCACCAAAAGAGGCCAATATCAAAATCCCCATCGTCCACCAAAATATTTTTGTTTTTGTATCCATTTTTATAATTTTTTAAAATCAAAAATTATTTATATGTTTTATAAACGTTATTTCAGCCTCCTTCTAAATTAATTCATTATATCACAGTATTTTATTTTAATGCAAATATTGTTGGCTGTATATTTAATAACCTTTTAGTGCAGCCTGAAGAATCTAAAAATTTAATGACTTTTTGTTTTTGAATTTAAGCTTTTCAATTAAATCTCCGGATAATTTTTCACTCCTTTTTTGAATAGTATTGTTTTTTGAAATTTTTTCCAATAAGCGACTTCCGCAAAGAATATTCACCAATATCTCTTTTTGCCAATGGGTAATATTATTTTTTAAAATAAATGGTTTTTCTATTATCAAATGCACTACTTCATGAATCATAGTTTCCAGTAGGTCTAATGTGTCCCTTCTTACTAAAATAACAATCTCGTTGGGTAAATAATACGATCCGCCTGATCCATAATTAGTTAAATATACTTTAATAGTATCTGGCAGCGTATAATCAAAATTTAAAAAAAACTCATCCAAAACTTCATTATTTTTATTAACTAATTTGTTAAGTTTATTTTTTATTAACTTAATTTTATCTTTATTAGCAATAAATTCTTTCTTAACTATTGCGCTTAGGCTTAAGGCGTCATCTAATTTATCGACTCCCTCTGGCAAAAAAACTTCATATCCATTTTCATTGTACCACTTCAAATCAGAAATAACTTTTTTTGCTATCTGAATTTCACTTTTTAAATTATAATAAAATTTGTATTTCATTTTTTAAAAAAAGGGGCGAGTTTATCACTCGCCCCGAGATCAATAATCTCAATTATTTGTTACATTTTAGGGAACACTTAAGTATAAGAAACTTTCTGTCAAACACAAGAAAGTCTTTTTTATGCTATTGTGAAAGTTTATTTTTAAGCATCTCAGTAGCTGATTGAGGATTGGCTTTACCCTTGCTTTCTTTCATCACTTGACCCATTAAAAATTTAAACGCATTTTCTTTACCATTTCTATAATCTATTACTGAAGTTTCATTATCAGCTAAAATTTTATCTACTATTTTCTCCAACTCGCCATCATCATTCATTTGCGCCAAATTTTTTTCTTCGATGATTTGAGATGGATCACCACCATTTTTATACATTTCTTCAAGCACAATTTGCGCCGCACTGGAATTAATTTTTCCATCGGCTACACTTCCAATTAACTCCGCATAATTTTCAGGTTTAATTTTTATATCACCAATTTTTTCTTGCAAATCAACTAGATGTTTTCGAATTTCCGTATTAAGATAGTTTACAGTTAATTTAAATAATTTTTCACGAGATGCCTTAATTTCTCCGGAAGCTATTTTTTCTTCTAACTCGCTAATCGTTTGTTCAAAGTAATTAGCCAAATCTTTATCAGAAACCAAAAGCTCCGCCTCGCGCTCTCCTATCTCATATTCTTTAATAAATCTTTCCAATTTATCTTGAGGTAATTCGGGTAATTCTTTTTTTAAATTCTCGATATAATTGTCATCAAATAACAATGGGGGAACATCTGGCTCTGGGAAATAACGATAGTCGGCCGCCGTTTCTTTGATTCTCTGCGATACTGTAACATTTTTAACACTATCCCAACCGCGAGTTTCTTGAATTATTTTTTCTCCGCTTTCCAAAGCTTCAATTTGTCGAGCAATTTCATATTCAATCGCTTTTTGTACAAAGCGAAAAGAATTAATATTTTTTACTTCTACCTTTGTTCCACTTAATTTATCCGCTTCTTCTTTATAAACAGAAATATTAGCCTCGCAACGCATGTGGCCTTTTTCCATATCTGCATCAGCAATGTTTAAATAACGACAAATCTGCTGTAATTTTTGACAAAATTCACGCGCCTCTTCGCCGTTTTTAAAATCAGGCTCAGTCACTAATTCCATCAATGGAACTCCGGCACGATTAAAATCCACCAAAGAATAATCCGTTCCTTTTGGATGGGTTAATTTGCCAGTATCTTCTTCGAGATGAATTCGAGTGATTCCGACTTTCTTTCCATTAATTTCTAAAAATCCGTTTTGGCACAGAGGTTGGTCATATTGAGAAATCTGATAACCCTTTGGGATATCTGGATAAAAATAATTTTTTCTATCAAATTTAGTATCTTTAAGCAAATTGCAATTCAAGGCCAAACCTGCTAGCTGTACAAATCTAATTGCTTCACTGTTGGGCACTGGCAAAGTTCCCGGCTGAGCTGTACAAACTTCACAGATATTAGAATTGGGTTTTTTGGCCAGTTCCATATCATTTTTACAACTACAAAACATCTTGGACTTAGTCTTAAGTTCAACATGAATTTCCATTCCAATTGTGGCTAAATATTTTGGCATATTTTATAAGTATTTTACTTTATTTATAATAATATATTATGCTTCTTTAATCAAGAATGTGCCTATGAATCAATGACGGGTGTTGCGAATTATGAATTAAAAATTAAGTATTATGCAAAACTACGAATTTTAGATCAATTATATTACCTATTATCTCCATCTCCTCCCAATTTACCCCTATCCATTCGGCTAAATAACTTTTCAATATTTTTTTCAGCAACAGTATTTAATTCTAAACCTAATTCACTGGCAATTTGAGATATGTACCACAATACATCTCCTAATTCTTTTTGGATTAGTTCTTTTGTTTCTTCATCAATTATCCCCGCTTTATCTCGAATGACCTTTTTGATTTTTTCTGCAACCTCTCCAGCCTCCCCTGACAATCCCAAAGTTGGATAAATATAATTACTTCCTGCGTTTGGATAAATTGCAGTTTTTCTCGATTCTTTTTGATATTCATTAAAATTCATAATTTTTATTTTACAATTTTTACAACTTTATTTAATATTTCCTCACTAATATCCTTTATCTCTCTTAGTTTTTCATCCTTCACGCAATTAATAGTTGTCCAATGATTATTTTCTTTTATCATTTTAATAGCACTAACTCTGGATTTTTCCAAATATCTCAAATTATTTTCCACTACATCTTTTTTGCCATTTTGATATTTTTTCTTTTTTTGATTATCATCTTTGGCAAGTAATTCCTGAGTGATCTTGACTGGTACATCTAAATAGATAATCATATTAGGCCGAGGCAATTTAAAAACTTCAAATTCCATTTTTTCCAACCAGCTCAAAAATTCTTTCCTTTTTTTATTATCAGTTATTTTTCCTCCTTGGTGAATTTGGTTGGAGCTGACGTATCTATCCGCAATCACATTAAAACCACTCTCTAACCATTTTTTAATCTGAGTTGCTGATTCAAATCTATCGGCCGCGTACAAAACAGATGCAACTTTGGGATTGAGCTTTAGAAAATTTCCATTCTCTCCCACCAGACACTCTCCGATAAATTTACCAAAAAAATTATTATAATAACGAGGAAAATCAATAGTTTTAACTTTGATTTTATTTTTTCTTAAATTTTTAACCAATTCCTTTACTTGAGTAGCCTTTCCGCTACCATCGTTTCCATCAACAACTATAAATTTTCCTTTTTTCATATTTATATTAATTCAATATTTTTTACTTAATTACAATATCATGTTCTCCTCGACGAATATCAAAACGATTGGGTTCATCATCAGTATAAATCACCAAACCCAGATCTTTAAATTCTTCTTTAAGACTTGCAATCATTTTTAGCATCTGCGCTACCAAGGTAGGATGGACAAATCTTGTGGAGCGTAATTCTACCAAATAAATCAAAGCTTTTAAATCACCTGCAACTCGGCAAGGCACTCGAAATCCCATAGCGGTGTAATATTGCTTTAGCTCTTCAGAAATATTTAATTTTTCAATATTTTCAGTTTGATTTTTGATAAATTCTTTTGCCTCATCTCTCAAATCACTTGGCAAAGCTTCTAGATACCAATTATTAAATCCATGATTCATATTCAAAAGTGGCATGCGTTGAACGATAGCTCGGTGCCTCTGCAAATCACGATAAGATCCAAAGTCCAATAAAAATTCATAGTGAAGCATCCCACACTCTGCCACCATCGGAGGCAATTCTGTTTTAAATGGTCGCTCTTGAATTAATTTTTTATAGGGCGCTAACAATTTTTCATCCACTCCATTTTTAATCAATACGAAATCCTGAGCCTCAGCGTTAGTATAATAATAATCATTTTCCATCCATTCTTTATTATATTTTTCTGTATTTTCAAATCTCTCATGACAAAAAGAACTAGGATAAGCCTCTTTAAGAGCAGCTTCAGTTTTTTCGGCAATATCTCTAACTTCTTCTAGCGGATGATGCCTGAGTAACATTAATTGATCAGCAAATTGTCGAAAGTTCATCCGCCAAGCTACGTTGGTAGTGGCGCCAGCAGGAAGAAAAGAACGAGTAATATCAAAAGCTCGAGCTACAATAGCCTTGTTATAAATTTTTTCATCCTCCTCATCTTTTTTGGGAAATTGTTTTTTGAGATGTTCTTGCACTGGATTTTGAGCTTTTAGATAAAAAGACCGCCAATTTTCTTGAATTTCTGCGCCTTCCGTTGAACCAAGAGGATTGAGAAAAATTTGCTCAGAAAAATCGATATAACGCGTGGATGCTTCTTGTCCCGAATAAAGTCGCCAATCCTGAATCGCTTTAGCAGCTAGCATCGAAACACCCTCTATAAAAACAGTCGTACTTCCGCAATCTCCAATAGATTTGTGTCCGTAGCCGACATAAAATTGTTGCATAAAATTTTGTGCCCCTCGTTCTTTTAATATTTTCAAGTGATGGTAAATCCCTCCTGTAGAACGAGAGTGCAAAGCTTGAAGCATTGCCTCAGCTTGAGCATCAATCTTGGCCTCATTGTTTAAAACTAACACAAAACCGCCGTGATTTAAATCCTTAACTACATGATTGGTTTTTTCATGTTCCATTGGAATTGTATTTTAATTTTTATAAAATTTATTGTTGAACAATTTTATCAATCTGCGCATAAAGCTCTTCTATAGTTCCATTATTATCAATTACAAAATCAGCTTTATCTTTTAAATCTTTTATTTGCAGTTCGGCCTCGTGTTCATTGTCTTTTTGAAATTTTTCAAAAGTCTTATTATTATCATCCACATTCTCGCCACGTTTAGTAATACGCTCATAACGATTTTCCATTGAAGTGTCAATATATGCCAATTTAAAATCTGGGATTTTTTTCAGAAATTCAATGTCAGCCATCCGACGCACTCCATCGATAGCAACTATCTGGTTATCATCGTTTTTCACATCTTTATAAATAACTATTGATAAAACATCTTCACTAAAATTTTCTCGCATCATAGTGGAAATTTTTTGTAGATTTTCCCGACTCTCTTCAAGATACATCCGTTTGGCTACATCGCGAAGAGCGGTAGAAAATCGATGAGTCGAAGCTTTGTGTTTTTTTATTAAATATTTTGCTACCGTGCCCTTGCCGGCTGCAATCTCCCCGGCTATACCTACAACTATTTTTGTCATACTATTTTTTATTCTTTTCTAAATTTAGTTTATATTTGGATTTATATTGTCTCATTTTTACACCTGCCATCTTTAACATCTTTCTTGATGCCTTAAATATATCCACATCTCTATATTTATCTGATTCATATATTATTTCCTTGATTCCACTTTGAATAATGGCTTTCGCACACTCATTGCAGGGAAAGAGATGACAATACAATCGGCAACCTTTCACATTAGTATTGGAATTCATAATAGCATTTGCCTCGGCATGGACCACATAAGTATATTTAATTTCCATAGTACCCCCTTCTCGACACCATGGCAATTTATCATCGTGACAACCGCGAGGAAATCCATTATAACCCATACCCACAACCACATTATCATCATTAACGATACATGCTCCCGTTTGCGTGCTTGGATCTTTGGATCTTTTAGCTATTAAATTAGACATCAAGATAAAAGTATCATCCCAATTAAGATTATTTTTATTCTTATCATTTTTCATAATCTGCTCATGTTATATCATTTTAAAAAGTTTGTTCACTTATTTTGACATTGGAAATTTGAATTTCTTATCATTCTTCTTTGCTCAAAAAATAAAGCTCAATCAAAAATATTCCCGCCGCCACTAGGAGGCCTATCCACCAGACAAAATAACCCATAGCATTCAAAACTATAATAGCAACAATAAGTAAAGCCAAAAGAAAACCTTGGCGAAAACTCAAACCCATCGTTTCAATCGCTCCCTCTCCTCCTAAAAATTTTACCCTGATCCAAACCAAAATATTTACCCAAACTCCCAACAGAAAAATCAAAAAGCTAAAATAAAACAAAACTTGACCCACCGCTCCTGACCCATAGGGATCAATATTAAATAACACAAAAAACCAAGCGCCCAAGGCCAGTAATGTGCTAAATATCAAACTCCAAATATAAGTTTTTAAAGACACTTTTTTGAATTTCGAATTTCGAATTTCGAATTTTGATTAAAATTTTAATTTTGAAATTTTACAAATAAATCTTCTCCTAATAAAATTTTACCTTATTTTATAAATATACACAATCTTGCCAATTAACTCTTTTACCTTTATAGTTTAATTATGGAAAGCAAGAAAAATAATCACGATTATAATTTTTTTATATACTTATCGATTTTTTGGGTAATTATTGGTTGGGGGATTTTTTTATTGGCTCTTTCGGGAATTTTTTATTGGTGGAGCAATGCCTTGCTACTGGCTCTAATTGTGGCTATCGGCGCTAGATTTGTCTTTTCTAGCGCATTCAAATTATCCTCCCAATTTTTAATAATTAACGCCCTCTTAGTGTCGATAGTTGCAATTTTTATCAGTTTTTCTAGCCCTACTATATTTTCAGGAAGAGATCAAGGCTCTATTAGTCAAGCAGCTATTCGCCTAGCTCAAAATGGAAAACTTGAATTTTCCACTCCTATTTCCACTGATTTTTTTAATATAAATATCACTCAAAAAGACAAATTAAAAAACTGCCTCATCGATAATTTGAATGATTTTCAAAATGATAGTTCTCTAAAAACAAAATTTTATTACACTTACTGCCAAGCCTACTCTTCAGCTAAGGCTTACAACTTTCCTGGTTTCTACTACACTTCTGATGGACAGCTAATAACTCAATTTCCTATAGTCTATACAGCTTGGTTAGCTTTATTCTATTCATTTTTAGGAATAATAGGATTTAAAATTGCCAATGGAATTCTTCTTTATCTTACTTTTTCGGCGCTTTATTTGATAATTTACAGACTCAATAATCTAAGCAAAGCCTCCTTTAAAATAAAAATTCTTACTCAAATATCTGCGCTGGCTATAATTTTGACCTCATTTTGCTTCATGTGGTTTAGCAAATTCACCCTGACTGAAAACATTGCACTACCTCTTCTTTGGACCGGCATACTTTCTTTGATAATTTTAACTGAGTCAAAATTAACCGAGCTCAATGGGAAAAAATCTACTTTAATTTTATTATTCCTTAGTCTAGGATTGCTTGTTTTTACCCGGATTGAAGGAATAATATTTTTTATCCTAACTATTTTATTTTTGTTTATTAATAAAAATTCCAGAGCATATTTTAATAAAAATTTTATAAAAATAATCTTACCCTTTTTAATAATCATTGGTGTTATTTTTATTTGGAATTTAAGCATTGATATTTATTTTTATAAATCAATTGCCCAAGCTACCCTAGAAAATGTAAGCGAAAACGCTTCTGATATTTCTCGTAATAATAGCCTTCTGACAATTCTAAATTTATTTAAAATTTTTGGTCTTTATGGGCTAATCGCTCCCATCTTATTTGGACTAGTTGGAATTTTTTATTTAGCTAAAACCCAAGAACACAAACCGCTAATTCTGCTATTTATAGTTTTTCCATCCTTCTTTTACATCCTTAGCCCCCAAATCACTATGGAACATCCTTGGATGTTGCGTCGCTTCACCTTTTCCATATTGCCGATATTTATAATTTATTCAGTCAGTATAATTAACAAAGCCTATCAGAAAAAAAACATATTTATCGGAGTTCTTATCACATTTATTATTCTTTTATCTAATCTACCTGCTTTTAATAAATATCTAACTTTTGTTCCCAACCAAAATCTTATCCAGGAAACAAAAAAAATTAGTCAAAAATTTTCCGATAAAGATTTGATATTAGTTGATCAAATGGCTAGCGGAGATAATTTTGAAATGATTGCCGATCCACTAAGCTCTGTTTTTGGAAAAAATGCAGCTTACTTTTTTAATATTGAAGACCTAAACAAAATAGATAAGAGTAAATATGAAAAAATATATTTAATTATCCCACAAACTAAAGAAAAATATTACCAAGAGACCTACCTCAAAGATAGACTGGTTTTTGTTGAAAATTATTCCATTGAATTAAATAATCTCCACTCCGACAAAAAAATCTTTTCTTTACCCGAGAAAGAAATTAAAATAATTAAAGGAATAATTTTTCAAATAATCCCCTGAATTTAATGCCGCGGTTTAATTAATTTTACCCCAAGATTTAAAATGAACAATAAAAATATTCTAAAATTAAATAAAGCAGACAAGCTAATTTATAAATATGCCAATTTTATCATCTTATTTTTGTTTGTAATGTTTCTTATTTTTATCTTAGCAAAAACTGTTTTTCCTTCTCAATTTTTCACTTTTTCTTTTGCTAATATAAATAGTCTTAAAAATACCATCACCGATGTCGCCCAAGGGGATAATCGGATAAATTTTTATACTTCCACTCCGCTAAAATTTTCGCATGTACAAATCGAGCTAGAACTAAAAGAATCTGCACCCGAAATCGAAAACAAAATAATCACTGTTCAAAAATCTTATAAAGCTTTCTTTTATCCTGAAACTGCTTCCTTGGTTAATATTAGCGACAAGGAAGAAAACAGCTTGGTTTCCATCGATGATTCTGTTTTTATTATTGGAAATAAAAAGAAAACCCCCATTGATAGTACAGTTACTTTTGAAAGTTTGGGCTACAGCTGGGATAATCTTCATCTCAACACCACTGATTTAAGTACTTATGAAAAACAAAAATTAGCCAATCTTGACGCAGCTCATCCTACTGGAACTATTTTAAAAACAGCCGAAAAGTCAAGCTATTATTTTATAGAAGATTACACCAAAAAAAGAATTACTAACCCCTCGACTGAAAGCATAAAAAATTCGATATTTGTCGAAGAAAAAAGTTTAGTTACCAAAGAGCTGTGCACTTTAGAAAAAAAATCATTACTGAATAAAAAATATTCTTGTACCGCCACGCTATCACAATTAGCTAAACTTATTGGCAAAGATTACCGCTTTGTGATTGACGATCTGCCCGCTGATATAAAGATTGAAAAAATAAACATAGAATTTAAAAAATCAATCTCTCAAGATAATTTTAAATTTTTCCTAGGCGATTTAAAGAAAAAAATTCTTTATCGTTTCGGACAAGGAGATGAATAAAATTAATTTTACCAAACTAAAACATATTTTTAACAAACCTGTTTTAATTTATAAGCTACTGAAAAATATCTTAGTAACCCTTTTGATTATTTGGTTTTTTGCCATTATGGGAGAAGCTTTTTTGCCAGGATTTGTATCAAGCAGCATTAGTTTTTTTAAATTAACACTTTTGATTTTTGGAATTGTTTTTTCTATTCATTTGGTAAGTAAAAAAATAGAACCCCTCAGGCCTGCGCCAGAAAAGATGCCCAAATTTATCCTGTCTACTAGCATCTTCTTTTTGATTATTATTTCCGGACTAGCTCTTTTGAAGTTTAGCTATTTTTCCAATGTTGCTATAACATTAACGACTCTCTTGATATTATTTTATTTTTACAAAGAACTACTCAACCAAGAAACACGTTAGCATATCAGCAGGCTAACACTAAAGCAAATCAACATTAAAACATTTTAAATTAACTCCAGTTTTCATGCCCGCAATACCTTTTCTATTAATTCAAGTCAAGTGTGTTGCGAGAAGGAGAATTTGTTTTATGCAACAAAACTATACTATTTGCGAATGGTAGGCAGGAATGTGCGATAATCCATTTTTATCTCATTAAATACTTATTCGAATAATTTGGTTCTTTAATTGCATATTCGAGTTATGTTTAGCAATATAACAATTGCAATTAAGAGTAAACTGACTGGTAAAAAAGGAGTTATAATAAATTAAATTTTTAACCGCAAAGCACATCAAGGGTTTCTCTAGCGCATTTTTTCCAAGAAAATTTATTAAGTTGCGCCCTACCTCTTGCTATCATTTCAGATTGCAAACTAGAATTATTAATAACTTTAGATATTTTTTGGGACAACTCTTTTGCATCTAAACTTTCAAAATACTCTACCGCATCTGCACCCACTTCTTCTAAACTGGAATTTCTAGCGCAAATAACCGGCGCATCGGCCGCAAAAGCTTCTAAAATCGGAATTCCAAAACCCTCATAAAGACTAGGAAAAACAAAAATACCTGCATTTTGTTGCAAAACAGACAAATCATCAAATGAAATCCTACCCGTTAAAACAATGCTATCCCGTACAGAACTATTTTCAATCGCTTCAATTGTCTCCTCCCAACACCAGGCCTTGCCTCCGGCGATAACCAATTTGATATTATTTTTATTTTCTTTTTTAAATATCTCAAAAGCTTTTACCAACGTCTTTAAATTTTTTCTTGGCTGGATCGCCCCGACATATAGCAAATATCTTTTAGCTTTTAAATTATGTCTTCTTAAAACCTCATCGACAGATTCTGTGTAAAATTCTTTTTGATAAAGTTCTTTGTCAAATCCATGATAAACAACTTTTACCTTATCCTCTCTTATATCAGGATAAAATTTTAAAATATCATTTTTAGTCGACTGCGAAACAGCTATGATCTTATCTGATTTTTTTATCGCCAAATCAGTTAATAAGTTTAACTGAAATAAATCTTTTTTGGGAAAAGTATCAGGAAATTGCTTAAAAGCCAAATCATGGATGGTGACAATTGTTTTTAAATTTTTTCTTCTTAGAAGCGGAATATTATGCATCGGCATCCACAAAATATCTACTTTGTCTCTCCAAATATTTAAAGCAAACCTGGTCTGAGTCCAAAGTCTAAAAAATTTTAATTTTCGCACTTTGTAGTTGGCAAAATTGGGAGGAGTCAATTCTGAATTAAAGTTATTCTTGTGATAAATTAAAAATTTATCTTCCGGAGAAATTTCCCCCAAATATTTTAAAACATTTAAAAGATAAACTCTGGTGCCGTCAATTCTTTTGTTATCCAAATCTGCAGCTTGAATTGCAATTTTCATAAATAATTTTAGTATATAGAGCTTACGCGTTTCACCCTCTCCCCCTCTCCTTGAGGGGAAGCCTGCCGGTAGGCAGGAATTAAAGAGGGGGTGAAATATCACAGTTATTTTATTCCCCTTAAATTCTTTTTTATTTTAACAGTTATAAACCGCTTAGTCTATAAAAAATTACATCAAATAAAAAACATTGAAAATAATAAAAACTGTGCTAAAATAAACTCTGTATTGATTATTGGAAATTATTTGAAGATTGTTTCTTATAATTTTGAATTTACAGAATGTTTTGGGGATTAGCCAAGCGGTAAGGCAACGGGTTCTGATCCCGTCATCGGGGGTTCGAATCCCTCATCCCCAACAAATTAAACTTAGAGACACCCTCGTGGTGTTTTTTAAATTTAATTTTTTTATCTAGAGAGGGATTCGAACGGTCAGAAGCTAAACAAGTTAGCATTCAGCAGAATGACAACACAGTGTGCGTAGATGGATGCGACCACAGAATCACTCAGCTCTGATCAGGGCCAGAAACAACTGAGCGACGGCGAAATTTTGGATCGCATCCCTAATTATGGGCACAGATGACAAACAAGGCGCTCTAATGAACATCGTTGTGGGTATTGTCGGAGCTGTCATTGGTGGCTATATAATGAGTTTTCTTGGTAAATCAGGCGTAACCGAATTTGATTTATATAGTTTCTTAGTAGCCCTTCTCGGTGCAATTATCTTAATTGGTATTCTTAAAGCTCTTAGATAACAAACACCCAGAAATCACCTTACAAAAATTAAACAGGACCACACTTATTTTTTTGGTTAATAAAAACAAGGTGTTGCGTAACATCTACGCAACACCCCAAAACTCATTATTCTCTTAGCCAAAAACCAATAGCCTTAATGATCTTGGCTTTACCATACAGGTCCATAAACTTGGCACCATATCGGCCACTCCCTCTTGAAACGATTTCTATCAGAAGCTCCTCAATATGAACTCCTTTAGTCATAACGAGCGGAAGCTTAATTTTTATCTTGGTTCCCGGAAGAACATTAATCTTTTTATCATCAAAAGAAAGCCCTCCAAGTGATAAATCAAAAACCACTACCTGAGTTTTACCTACGACAGCTCTCTCGCCGTATTTTTTCCTACGGCCCTTCCTCCAATTTATTTTAAAAGGAGTTATCCTAA
>JBBQOS010000027.1:0-11713 GCA_038331135.1 Candidatus Moraniibacteriota bacterium
GTAACTACCGCTTCGGTAGTAAGCAACATAGCTGAAACAGATACCGCATTTTCCAAAGCGGTTCTAGTCACTTTTAGCGGATCAATAATTCCAGACTTTATCATATCCTCTTCAAATTTATCTGTCTTGGCATTATAACCATAATTGACTTTAGCGCTTTTAACTACTTCGTTCAAAACAACAGCAGCTTCTCTTTTGCCAGCATTAATTACAATTTGTCGCAGTGGCTCATTTAAAGCTTTGAGCAAAGTATTATATCCAGCTTGATATTCGTAATCTCCACCGATTTTTTTAGTAGCCAGTGTTGCCACCGCTTTTACTAAAGCCGTTCCTCCTCCAGCTACAATTCCCTCTGCTACAGCAGCTCGGGTGGCAGCCAAAGCATCATCCATTTTATGTTTCAAATAAGTCTGCTCGGTTTCGGTAACTGCACCTACTCTAATCACAGCCACTCCACCAGCCAATTTCGCCATTCTTTTGCTTAATTTATTTTTATCAAAAGAACTCTCTGATTTTTCAATTAATTTTTTAATTTGAGCCACTCTTTCATCAATTTTATTTTTCTTACCTTTGCCACCAATTATCGTGGTATCATCCTTGGAGGAAATAACTTTTTGCGCTTCGCCCAAATCACTTAATTCTATCGCTTCAAGTTTCATCCCTTTTTCTTCGCTAATTACTTGCGCTCCAGTTAAGACCGCGATGTCTTCGAGCATATCTTTTTTAGACTCTCCAAATTCAGGCGCTTTAATAGCTATTACATTAAGAACTCCTCTTAATTTGTTTACCACCAAAGTGGCCAAGGCTTCTCCACTTAAATCTTCAGCAATAATTACTAGTTCCTTGGTTCCAGATTTCGTAAGTTTTTCTAAAATCGGAAGAATTTCAGAAATAGAAGAAATTTTCTTATCTGTTACCAATACTGGAGCTTCTTTAACTTCGGCTGTTTGATTTTCGGCATTAGTAATCATATAAGCCGAGATAAAACCTTTACTAAAATTCATTCCTTTTACAATTTCCTTAGAAATTCCAAAAGTTTGTGATTCTTCAACGGTTATGACTCCGTCTTTGCCTACTTCCTCCATGACTCCTGCAATCATTTTCCCCATTTCTTCACTTTCGGCTGAAATGGTAGCTACTTGTGCAATTTCTTCTCGAGAAGTTAATTTTTTAGAATTCTTTTTTAAAATATTTATCACATCATTTTTGGCATCTTCCATTCCTCTTCTGATTCCCACTGGGTTGATTCCAGTTTCTACATATTTTAATCCTTCGCTAATTAAAGCTTGAGCAATTACTGTAGAAGTAGTTGTTCCATCTCCAGCAGTATCGTTGGTTTTATTAGCCACTTCTTTAATTAAGGAAGCACCTACGTTTTCAAACTTATCTTCTAACTCTATCTCTCTAGCGATACTTACTCCATCATTGGTGATAGTAGGAGTACCAAAACCTTTGTCCAAAATAACATTCCGTCCTTTTGGTCCGAGGGTTCCCTTAACCACATTAGCTACCTGATCAATGCCAGCTTTAATTTTTTTACGCGCATCAGCACCATATTTTATTTGTTTGCTCATACTGAGTTAAATCGCTAATCTACTCTAATCTGTCTCGAATAATCTCGAATTTGATTAGATATAGTAAGCGAAATGGTTAATAATGATTTAAATCACAAATCAACTCTGATTAATTTAATCTCGAATAATCCCTAATTCATATTCGTGAAAATTAGTGAAAAGATTTGTGTAGATTAGTGGTTTATATTCTTAGCACTCTCCCTCCCGAACTGCTAATTTATTCTATTAAATTTAAAGTCTTTAGTCAAGATTTTTTAAAAATAGTCTATTTTTCCCTTCTTCTTAACATCAAATCAAATAATTTTAAGCTCCTTGCTTTTTGAGTCGGTCGCCATTAATCTAGCGATGACTTTGAAATTATCTTCATTTTTTCTTTCCATTTTTTCTTTCCATTTTTTCAATTTTATCGCGTAACTCTTTGTGGGTCAGGAGTATTTCGCGAAGTTTAATAAAAACATAAAATCATCAGGGAAACGATCGATATTTCTTCTAACGGATCGACTAAAATCTTTTGTTTCTACATCATAAAGCTCGGCTAAATCCTTATTAAACATCACCTTTTTTCCACGCAGATAATATATTTTTCCAATTATTCTTTCATCTGGGATAATGGCTATATCTACAACACCTAGAACATTTTTATCCAACCTTAAACTCCACCACTTCCCCATCTTGCATAATATAATCTTTGCCAACTTGTTTTACTTTTCCAACTTCCTTAGCTTTGCTCATTGAGCCATGATTTAATAATTCATCCCATGCAATTACATCGGCGCAAATAAATTTATCCTTAAAATCATTGTGAATTGCAGTCCCAGCTTCTGGCGCGGTTGAACCTTTTTTAATTGTCCAAGCTCGAGTTTCTTTTTCGCCCGTAGTTAAGAAAGTGATTAACCCCAAAAGCTCATAAGATTTTTTTATCAATTCATTCAGTCCGGTTTTCAATTCCAGCTCTTTAATTTCTTCTTTAGTCATTTGCTCCAATTCTTCTTCGATTTTAATATCAATTTTAATATGCTTTTTAGCCTCCAGTTCAGACGCTAATTTCTCATCCAAATCAGAAACATTATAGACATACAAAAATGGTTTCATCGTAAGCAATGACAATTCGTTGATTGCTATTTTAGTTGATTCATCCTTTAAGTCTAATTCTGTTTCATTGGCCAATTTTCCCGACTCCAATGCAACTTTTATTTTTTCTACTACATTTAATTTGGCGACCGATTCCTTATCTCCTCTTTTAGCATCACGCGCAAGTTTTTCGATTCTTTTATTGACTGTTTCAAAATCAGCCAAGGCCAACTCAGTTTCAATCACGCCAATATCTCCGAGTGGATCAATTTCGTTGTGCACATGAATAATTGTATCATTTTTAAAAACTCTCACTACCTGCAAAATCGCATCCACCTCTCTAATGTTGGCCAAAAATTTATTGCCCAAACCCTCTCCTTCGGAAGCTCCTTTTACTAGTCCAGCAATATCCACAAATTCCACCACAGCTGGGACTATTTTTTGGGTCTTAGACATCTCGGATAATTTATCTAATCTTTCATCCGGCACTTCCACTACTCCCACGTTGGGTTCAATAGTACAAAAAGGATAATTACTAATATCCACTGCCTTTTTCGTCAGCGCTTTAAATAAAGTTGACTTTCCTACGTTGGGTAATCCCACAATTCCAATTTTCATAAAATTCATTTTAACATTTTAACATTAATACTTAGAAATAATTTTCAATTTACATTTTTCAATTTAAATTAACACATTGATTATTGGTTGGAAATTGATAATTGTAAATTTATCTCAATTTGCATATTTATGTCATTCGCATTCATTTGCGTATTTATATTATATTTCAAAAACCTCTCTGTTTTTTTCCAGCATATATCTTATATTGATTGATTGATTCCATTCTATATAGAAACAACCATTGCTCTCAAATAAATAGCTGAAAAGACCCAAGCAATTATCGTAAACAAAAACTACTTCCCATTTTCTATGCCAAAAAGTTTTTTGGCGTTTTCAGTTGTAGCTCTCTCAACTTCACCAACTTCCATATTTTTAATTTGCGCAATTTTTTCAACTACATGCCTCACATTCATCGGTTCGTTTCTATCTTCTCTATTGAGTGGGGCCGGAGTGAGATAAGGACAATCTGTCTCAACCAGGATATCCTCAATCGGCGTATCTGTCAAAACCTTATCATAACTTTCCGAATATGTAATTATTCCATTGAAACTTAATTTAAATCCTAACTCGCGAAACTCCCGCGCTGTTTTATAACTTCCGACGAAACTATGAATTATCCCGCAAGCTCTTCCTCTCCCCCTCTCTGACCGCTTGTCGCTCGTAGCTTTAGCGGTGGCGCAGAGGGAGGTGCCTGAAAGGCGGAGGGGGTGTTCCTTTAGTATTTCCAACAAATCCTTATAAGCATCTCTACAATGAATTGCTAACGGTTTATCAACTTCATTTGCTAATCTGATAAATTCAATTAAAATTTCACTTTGTCTTTTTTTTATTAACTCAATATTGTCCCCTTCTTTAAAATAATGATAATCCAAACCAATCTCACCGATTGCTACAACCTTTTTATCTCTAGCTAAATCTAAATAATTTTGATAATTAAATTCTTCTTGATAATCAAAATCTTCATTATCAACAATATCCAACAAATCCCTATCATTAATTTTTATATGCAAAGGGTAAAGACCGACTATCGCATACACGCCCTCTTTATATCTATTAGCATATTCTACTGCTCGCGTGCTAGTTTTGATTTCTGCGCCAACATTAACTACCCAGACATTATTGTTCAGACATTTTTTTAGCACTTCATCGCCATCATCTTTAAAAGCATTGAAATTTACATGAGCGTGAGAATCGATAATCATATTGTTAAATTATTTCATCGTTGAATTATTGAGTTAAGGTCATCAACTGACACCAATTACACAAACCCACATAATTTAATACACCAATATACTAGTGTATTGGTGTGCATCAGATTACAAGCCTAGGAGATCTTTTAATATTCGATGTTGCGGATATTTATCCAACAAGTTGCCATAATTTCTGTTATAGCCACCTTTTTCATTACTTAGTTTTTTTTTATTTTTTTTATGCTCTTCTATCTTTTTTCTAAAAGCGTCATTTTCCCCATAAAGCCAATGCGAAACATTAGTTATGGTTGCCACCCCTACCTTTAGTTCATCTCTAATATCTTCATAGCTTTTGTCCTCCAAGAGCATCCGTGCGATCTGGATTCTTCGAGCAAACATCAACGCTTCACTCGAAGTTAAAAGTCCCATAAAAAATCCAATGACTTCTTTTTTTGTTTTTAAATTTGTTACGATGTCATAGAAGTCGCCAATTATTTCATAACGTTTTTCTTTTTCTATATTTTTAGTTTGTACCTTACCCATATTATTTATGTTTTAAAAAAATCATAAAACTTTCATCTTCACCACCACATCAAGATTATACCAAAAAAATATCCTCACATCAATATACTAGTATATTGATGTGGAAACAATACATAAAATTTGAATGGAATTTGAATAAAATTTAGGTGGAATTTTGATTGCGTTATTTTATTCGCTCAAACAAAATTACTCTTTCTTTAGTCTTGAGAGCTTTTTTAATTTTCTCGGAAGTTTCTGGCATAAACGGGATTAGCATTTCAGAAATTAAATTTAAATCGTTAATTAATTTTTCCATTACTTTATTAAATTTAACTTCGTCTTTCTTTGCCAATTCCCAGGGCTTAGTGTCCTCTATATATTTATTATCCTCTCTGACGATAAGCCAAATATTTTCCAACACTTTATCTACATCAAAATTTTCCATCAATCTTATATTATTTTCTTCAAAAATAACATCTTTCTTTTCAATTTCTAAATTTAAATTTTCAGAAAGTTTAACCACCCGGCTGGTAAGGTTTCCCAGTCCATTAGCTAAATCTGCATTGTATTTAGTAATCATTTTTTCCCAACTAATATCATTGTCCTCACCAAATGTTCCTTTGGTGATAAGTAGATATCTAGTTCCATCAATACCAAATCTCTCCACCATTTCAGCAGGCGAAATTACATTACCAATTGATTTACTCATTTTTTGGCCATCTACACCAATAAATCCGTTAATAAAAACTTTTTTACTGGTTGGCAGATCAGCTGCCAAAAGCATAGCTTGCCACATCGCACTTTGCTGCCTAAGATTATCTTTGCCTGCAATTTGAATTGCATTAGGCGATTCCACTGTTCCCCAAAAATTTTGGAAATTTTCTTGATTGTCTGGCCAGCCTAAAGTAGAAATATAATTAGTAAGAGCATCAAACCAAACATACATCACTTGAGTGTCATCATTTTGCACTGGCACTCCCCAAGGCATTTTTGATTTCAAACGAGAGATAGAAAAATCTTCCAGTCCCATTTCTACAAAAGATTTTATTTCATTGAATTTTTTATTGGGAACCACAAATTCCGGGTTACTCCTATACAGTTTTAAAAGCTTTTCTTGTAAAGCGCTAAACTTAAAAAAATAATTTTCCTCTTCGATTATTTCAAGTTCTTTACCGGGATGGAGTGGACAAAATCCGTCTATTAATTCACTATCCGTTTTTTCAAGTTCGCAACCGACACAATATTTTATCCTATACTGCTTTTTATAAATATAACCATTGGCATCAACTCTCTTCCATAATTCCTGAGCAGCTTTTTTATGATTCTCATCCGTAGTCCGGATAAAATTGGTATAGCTAAGTTCCAACATTTCTTTAAGCTCATCAAATTTAGCGGCATAGCTATCCACATAAGCCTGCGTATCCATCCTCTCCTCTTGAGCTTTTTGCCAAATTTTTGATCCATGTTCATCGGTTCCAGTATTAAAAATCACTTCTTTTCCCTGCAGTCTCTCAAATCGAGCCCGTACGTCTGCCAAAACAATCTCGCTAGCAAAACCAATATGCGGAGCTGCATTTACATAAGGCAAGGTGGTAGTAATATAAAATTCATTTTTCATAGATATCTAAATTTAATAACTTATTTTGATAATCTAATAGTATACGGAAATTGAAAAAAAGTAAAAAGGGTTTAATTGATCTCACAATTAAACCCCATAAAAGAAAACTTATTTCAAATGTCAGATTCTGTCCATCCATCTGCAATAAAAGCCTCTTTTGAAATATCCCATTCTTGATAATTCTTGAAATCTTCCCAATCAATGCTCTCCATAAAAACAACCTAAAAAGGCCTGCCTCTTCCATCTTCGCCTCGATAATTTTCAATAGCAATTTAGCAATTCAACAATATAACAAGCTTAAGCTCCTTGACATCATTTCCTCCCTCTGCTATCATACCCATACCTAGGGTATAGGTAACAATAATTATTAATTTAAAAAAAATGACCACACAAAAAGAAAAAGCCTTGATTAACTTTAAGAAAGCGAACAGCCTGCTAGCGCGCATTATCAAAATGGTAGAAGAAGATAGATACTGTATTGATATTATGCAACAAAATTTGGCTGTTGTCGGACTTCTCCGCTCTGCGCACCAAATGCTGATGGAAAATCACCTTAACACCTGTTTCAAACACGCCATGAATACCACTAACGAAAAAAAGAAACAAGAAATGACCCAAGAAGTTTTAAAACTTACTAAATTATTTAATAAATAACATAGATAAATTTATACGCTTTATCATAGACCATCCAAGTTTCGAAAAAAAATGATATTTTTTAGAAACGCTAGTAGCAATAATCACAAGCGCAATAATTATCAAAACATATGGACACTAAGAAAATAAAAGAACACATCTACCATGTCACTGGCACACATTGCGCTTCATGTGAATTAATAATTGAAAGAAGGTTGCTTAAACTAGATTCTATAAAATCAATAGAAGCTTCGACCACTAAAGAAGAAATAACTATTGAATATGCAGGTGAGCGTCCTACCACTAAAAAATTAACTGAACTTTTTAAAAAAGAAGGCTATGTTTTTTCTGAAATCTCTCCTACTTCAAATGCATCATCAAAAAAACAACTAATTAATTTTAAACCCAAAGAATTTTTTATAATTTTATCTATAGGATTATTAATTATTCTTGCTTTTATAGGACTAAACGAAACAGGCTTATCTGCTCTAATAAATGTCAGCGCCACATCTTCCTTGCCAACGTTTTTTGTTTTTGGTCTTATCGCGGGGATTTCCAGTTGCGCCGCTCTAGTAGGCGGAATAATCCTCTCGATGTCCCAACAATGGAATCAATTGTATAAAACTGATGATTCTACTTGGAAAAAAATTCAACCTCATCTGATTTTTAATGCTGGTCGCCTTATTGCTTATGGATTTTTTGGGGCCCTATTGGGAGCCCTTGGTAATCAATTAAATTTTTCTTTAAAATTGGGACCTATTTTTGTCATCGTCGTTTCTATAATGATGATTTTATTAGCTCTTCAAATGATTGGCATTAGAGCTCTAAAAAAATTTCAAATCACTATGCCCAAATTTGTGACCCGATTTATCGCCGATGAGTCTCATTTTAAAGGTCGACATATGCCATTTTTAATGGGAGCGCTAACTTTTTTCTTGCCTTGTGGCTTTACCATAACCGCTCAAGGATTAGCTTTAATATCAGGTAGCGCGCTACAGGGAGGATTAATAATGCTTTTATTTGCGCTAGGAACTTTACCGATGCTTTTAGGAATTGGACTGTCCAGTATTAAATTTTGCCGAAAGAGTCATCTCACAGAAAGATTTTTTAAAGTAGCTGGAATTTTGGTTTTGTTTTTTGCTATCTTTAATATCAATTCTCAACTAAATGTTTTAGGATTTTCCAGCTTTAATAATTTTAATAATCAAGATAAACAATCCAATACAGCCATCACCCATACTGCACAAAATGAGTTACCAAAAAATGAAGTCAAATCCGAACCTGCAAATGGAAAAGAACTTCCTCCAATAATTAACGGAAAGCAAGTTATAAAAATGAATGCGTCCAGTCAGGGATATTCACCTAAGTATTTTAAAGTTAGAGCCAATGTGCCCGTAAAATGGGAAATTACCGACACAGGCACAAGTGGATGCACAAATGCTATTATTGCTAAAAGTTTCTTTGAAGATCAGATCGGTTTAACTCCTGGCAAAGTCAGCGTAAAAGAATTTACCCCAAAAAAAGCAGGCACATACAAATTTAGCTGTTGGATGGGAATGGTTACCGGAACTATCGAAGTTATAAATAGTAATTAAATCTGCTCTCCAGCAGGAGTTCGACTCCCTACAGGGAGTCGAACTCCTGCTAACTCAATATAATAAAATACATTAATTTTATGAACAACTCCAAAAAAACAATTCTAAAAATTCAAGGCATGCATTGCGCCTCTTGTGCTGCTAATATCGAAAATGCTCTTCAAAAAAAAGAGGGTATCAAAACTGCCAATGTTAATTTTGCCTCAGAAAAATTGTATCTAGAATTTGATGATACCAAAACCAATATTAATAGCATTCAAAAAATAATTAAAAATTTGGGCTACGAAGGGATAACGGAAAATTCCAGCGAGAATTCAAACCAGCATGATCACTATGAGAACTCAAGTTCAGATGAAATTAAAAAATTAAAAAAGAGATTTTTTTACTCTTTTTTTTTCAGTTTACCTATTGTCTATATGGCGCTAAGCGAATTAATAGGACTACCTATGCCTGAACTATTTGAAAAATATGGCATATTTATTCAATTCATTCTAGCCACCATCGTCATTGCTTTTTGTTTTAATATTTGGAAGTCCGGTTTTAAAAAATTATGGCACCTCTCTCCCAATATGGACAGTCTCATTTTTATCGGCACAGCCGTCGCCTATTTTTATAGTCTAGCTACTTCCATCCTGATACTTTTAGGAATAAATACTGAAGCTTATCTTTATTACGAAAGTGCCGCAGTAATTTTAGTTTTTATCTCTTTGGGAAAATATTTGGAATCTATCACAAAAGGCAAAACCAGCCAAGCAATAAAAAAATTAATTGGTCTCCAACCCAAGGAAGCTATTGTTATAAAAAATAATATTGAAACCAAAATTCCTATTTCTCAAGTAAAAGTTGGAGATATCATTTTAGTTAAACCGGGAGAAAAAATTCCTGTCGATGGAATAGTCACCGATGGTTATTCTGGAGTAGATGAAAAAACGATTACGGGCGAAAGTATTCCAGTGGAAAAGAAAATTAACGATGAGGTTATCGGCGCCACAATTAACAAAACTGGAGCTTTAAAATTTCGTGTTACCAGAGTAGGATCTGACACTATGCTTTCTCAAATTATAAAGATAGTTGATGAAGCTATGGGCTCCAAGGCCCCCATTCAACTTCTGGCGGATAAAGTTTCATTTTATTTCGTCCCTACTGTTTTGGGTATTGCGATTTTAGCTTTTATTTTTTGGCTTTCATTGGGGCAATCATTAGTTTTTGCCATAACCGTTTTCGTGACTGTTTTAATCATTGCCTGTCCTTGTGTGCTGGGACTCGCCACCCCCACTGCTGTAATGATGGGCACAGGATTGGCAGCTAAAAATGGAATATTGATTAAAAGTAGTAAAGCTTTGGAAATCGCCAAAAATATAGACACCGTAATTTTTGATAAAACTGGAACTCTAACGATGGGCGAACCAGTAGTAACAAATATTATTTCTCTTGGAAAAAATTATAACAATGATTTAATCTTACAGTTAGCTGCCTCAATAGAAAGAAATTCTGAGCATCCTTTGGCGCAAGCTATGGTAAATAAAGCCCAAGAAGAAAAAATAGAATTACTTAAAATAAAAAACTTTCAAGCTATCCCTGGTTACGGAGTAAGTGCTGAGAAAGAAAATAAAAAAATATTATTGGGAACAAGAAAATTGATGGTGGAAAATAAAATTGATTTTAACTTTATCGAAAAGCGGATGACCATTCTAGAAGATCAAGGAAAAACCGCGATTATTTTAGCTCAAGACAAAGAAATTATCGGGATTATCGCTGTAGCTGATACGCTTAAAAAATATTCCAAAGAAGCGATTGCGATGCTTCACAAAATGAATAAAAAAGTTGTAATTATAACTGGAGACAACAAGCGAGTGGGCGATGCTATTGCCAAAGAAGTTGGAGCTGATTATGTCTTGGCTGAAGTTCTGCCTCAGGGGAAATCAGAAGAAATAAAAAAGTTACAAAACTCTGGCAATGTTGTAGCAATGGTAGGAGATGGAATCAACGATGCCCCTGCTCTGGCTCAAGCAGATCTAGGAATCGCACTAGGCTCTGGAACTGATGTAGCCATGGAAACGGGCGAGATAGTTTTAATCAAAGATGATTTAAGAGATGTGGTTACCGCGATTGATTTGAGTAGCTACACTTTAAATAAAATTAAACAAAATCTTTTTTGGGCTTTCTTTTATAATATCGTTGGTCTTCCAATCGCAGCTGGAATTTTATATCCGATTACCGGTTGGCTCTTGAGCCCCACTATCGCTGCCGCGGCTATGGCCTTTTCATCAGTCAGTGTTATCCTCAATGCCCTTTCGATGAAAAGATACAAGAAATAATATCCAAACAAAAAAAATCTACCTTTTAAAAGGTAGATTTTTTTATGTCGGAGCATTGGGACTCGAACCCAAACTACACGGTCCCAAACCGCGCGTGCTAGCCATTAACACCATGCTCCGAAATATTATATTTTCAAACTATAATTAATATTATATCTAAGTTCTGATTTAGTCAATAAAATAAAAAGCCACCAGTAAGCTTTTCGCTTTTAATTATAAATGGTTTTTCCGCGGGGAGATGTTCTCCTTGACACGTAGGTATTTAGAATTTCGATCTCCCACTACTTCTAGGAAATCCAATTTCTCATAAATACCTTTAGACTTTCGCTCGCGCTACTTATCATCCACTATAAAAACTGGTGTCATGGCAAATCCTTTTCCTCATGGGAATAGAACAACCTGCCAAAGCTGTTCAGATTATTAAAATCCTAGAAAATATAATAAAAAATTACAACTAAAAAAAATAAAAAAGCACCTTTTTGAACTGTACCCCAAAAAGTGGACACGAAAGTGTCCTTTTTTTGTACTCAAAAAATGGTACAGTTAATTCATAAACAAATAACCAAATGAAAAA
>JBBQOS010000028.1:0-11661 GCA_038331135.1 Candidatus Moraniibacteriota bacterium
TGGTTATAATGCCAAGACAGATAAATTTGAAGAGGATATGATAAAGTCTGGAATTATTGATCCGCTAAAAGTGACTAGAACCGCTTTGGAAAATGCGGTATCTGTTTCAGCTATGTTGCTTACTACCGAAGCGGTAGTTACTGATATGCCAGAAGAAAAAGGCGCGCAACAAATGCCTCCAATGGGTGGAGGAATGCCGGGGATGTTTTAATTGCTATAGATGTTAGAAATTTTCTAAATGTTGAAATTAAAAAACTCTCCTAGAAATAGGAGAGTTTTTAAGTGAAATTTCAAAATTACGTTTTAGAAAATTATTTTAACCCCCTCTGTCATGAGTACATGACATCTCCCCCTTGAATACAAATGGGAGAGGGGAGGTTTTTTTTAAATTCGCCCGCCTGCCACGCCTAACATATAATCCTTCCAAAAAACCAACAAATGTGTACCAATAAATATTTCGACAAAAAAATATAAATTAGGCATTGGCGAGCAGGCATAGATTCGTAATTCGTAGAAAGTCTCGAAATTTGACTTTTTTACTTTTAGAGACTATACTAGACTATGTTTAAAGAAGATTTAAAAAGAAATAATTTGAAAACGAAAAACAACAAAACGGATAAAGTGTCTGTTTTTTCATTGGCCTTTGAGTTGGGATACGTTGTAGCAATACCAATTGTACTCTTGGCATTAGGGGGAAGAATGATAGACAAAAAGCTGGATTCGTCGCCTTGGTTTTTGCTCCTAGGTGTAGTCAGTGCTATTATTATTTCAACTTATTGGATTTATAAAAAAACGACAGCAATTATTGATGATAAATAGATTGTATTTTTATGGAAATTTCTTTGGTACCAGAATTAATAACCACCGTTTTTGGCTTTCCAATTACTAACTCTGTTTTAACAACTGCTATTGTCAGCATTATAATTATTATCGCTTCGTTGTATTTGCGTAAAAATTTATCCAAAAAACCCAAGGGCTTTCAAAACATTGTTGAATTAGCACTGGAAGCTCTTTTGAATTTAGCCGATAGTGTTACGGGTAGTCGAGAGCAAAGTAAAAAGTTTTTCCCATTTGTGGCGACAATTTTTATTTTTGTAATAATGTCCAACTGGATTGGCCTAATTCCAGCTCTTATTCCTGGAGGAACATTGGGAGTTAATCAGATTCATCATGGAGAAGAAGTCTTGGTGCCATTTATCCGAAGCGGAAGCGCTGATCTTAATATGACCTTATCGCTGGCTTTGATTTCAGTTATCACTGCTCAGATTATGGGAATTGCTATTATTGGAAAAAAGCGTTATGTGGGTAAATTTTTAGTTAGTCCTCTTAAGAAACCCTATTTTATAGGAACTTTCGTGGGAGTATTGGAAATAATTTCAGAATTTGCCAAAGTAGTTTCTTTTTCTTTTCGTTTATTTGGAAATATTTTTGCCGGAGAAGTATTGTTAACCGTGATGTTGATGCTGGTTCCATATTTTGCCCCATTACCATTTTTGTTTTTGGAGATTTTTGTAGGTTTTATTCAGGCGTTGGTATTTGCAATGTTGACTTTAGTATTTTTTAAGATGTCAGCGGAGGCACATTAATTAGTTGTTGGTTAGTAGTCAGCGGTTCACGGTAAAGAGTAGTTAAGGGTTATTAGTCAACGGTTCAGGGTTATCAGTTCGCAGTGCTTGGGATAAATTAATTGTTAAATGAATACATCATTAAATTTTAAAAAATTTAATGATGTATCAAATAATAATTTATATAATAAAAATAATTAAAGTTAATAGTTGTTATAATGGTTTTTAAAACTAATAACTAACAACTAATAACTAACAACTAACTTTATGGCAGTAGAAGAAACAAAAGCCATTGTTGAAGGAGCCCTTAACAATGTTGAGTCAGCTAAATCAATCGCAGCCGCAATCGCAATGGGATTTGGCGCAGTAGGCCCTGGTATTGGTATTGGTATTTTGGCTGCTAAAGCACTTGAAGCTATCGGAAGAAATCCAGAAGCTGCCCCAAAGATTCAAACTACTATGATTTTGGCAATTGCTTTTACTGAGGCTATCGCAATCTATGCTTTGGTTGTCGCTTTGATTATTAAATTTGTTTAATAATAAGCAGAGACAGTGAGCAGATTACTGCTCATTGAAATGTGATTATTGTTAAAAAGATTTACGATTTACAATTTACGATTTATGAATCTTTTCTTAAATCTTACATCTTAAATCTTAATTCATCATAAAAAATATGGAATTATTACAAAATTTAGGTATTAATGGAAAATTAGTTTTGGCGCAAATAGTGAATTTTTTTATTCTTTTTTATGTGCTAAAGAAGTTTGCTTACGGCCCAATTTTAAAAATGCTTGAAGATAGAAGCACCAAGATTGAAAAGGGAATGAAAGACGCAGAGGCTTCTACTAAAAAATTGGTAGAAATGGAAGAGAAAGAAAAAGAAGTCTTGGTTAATGCCAAGAAAGAAGCGCAAGAAATCATCAAAAAATCTGAGGAGCAAGCAATTAAAAATAAGGAAGCAATTATGCTAGAAGCCAAGACTCAATCTGATATGATGATACAAAGAGCTCAAGAAAAAATTGAAGAAGAAAAGAATAAAATTATGGCCGAAGTAAAGAGTGAGGTGGCTGGACTTGTGATGTTGGCGACGGAAAAGATAGTGGGAGAAAAAGCTAATAGTGAGAGTGATAAAAAGATTATTGAGGAAATAATAAAATAGTTTTCTCTACGAATTACGAATTGTACGAAATTACGAATGGGATGTCATTGTGAGGAAATTTTGTACTCAAAATTGAGGTGGCAATCTCCTACGATGCTTCAAAATTTATTCGAGATTGCTTCGGATTACCTTGCAAAGACTAATCGGAGATAAATGCTAAAATGTTAAAATGTTACAGACATGAAAATATCAGCCAAACAATATGCTCAGGCTTTGTATGAACTGACTCTGGAAAAGAGTGAGACAGAGGTTAATGTTGTGGTAGAAAAATTTGTAAAAGAATTAGTTAAAAATAATAATGTTAAATTAGCTTCAAAAATAATAGATAAATTTCAAGAAATATACAATAGGGAAAATGAGATTGTTGTAGCTAGCGTGACTAGCGCAGAAAAATTGGACAAAATCCAGATGGAAAGAATCGAGAAATATTTATTGGGTAAATATAAAGCCAGGCAAGTAGTTTTGAATAATGATGTGAAGCTGGAAATAAAAGGTGGAATTATTTTGAGAGTGGGAGAGGATATTTTGGATGAAAGCATCGTTAAAAAGGTAAATAATTTAAAAACATTTTTAGCACAGTAATCTTCTGATTTTATAATTTAAAAATTAGATTAAGATAAGTTGTCGGATTATTATATTACTAAATTATTTTTTATCCAAATTAAAATTTAATAATATAACAATTTAACAATATATCAATATAATATGAATAAAAATCACATAGTAGAGCAATTGAAAAAACAAATTGAAGGTTTTCAAGCGGAAACCAAGGTTGAAAAAGTTGGAAAAGTTTTGGAAATTGGTGATGGAGTAGCGCGAATAAGCGGGCTTTCTGATGCGATGGCTTCTGAGATGCTTGAATTTAGTGATGGGACAGTAGCCGTAGCGCTTAATCTAGAAGAGGATCAGGTAGGAGCGATGGTGCTTGGAGATTATAAAAATATCAAAGAGGGAGATGAAGTAAAATCAACGGGAAAAATTTTGTCTATTCCTGTAACTGAAAAAATGATCGGAAGAGTGATTGATCCCCTAGGAAATGCTATTGATGGAAAAGAAGAAATTAAATCTGATAAGTTTTATCCAATTGAAAAAATTGCGCCTGGAGTGATCGAACGAAAATCAGTACATCAACCAGTGCAAACCGGAATTAAAGCCATTGATGCCATGATACCAGTGGGGCGCGGACAACGAGAGCTTATTATTGGAGATAGACAAACTGGTAAAACTGCTATTGCGATTGATACAATCATAAATCAAAAAGGTCAGGACATGATTTGTATTTATGTGGCAATCGGACAAAAAGAATCAAAAGTTTCTAGAATTGTGGCTGAATTAGAAAAGCATGGAGCGATGGAGCACACTATCGTAATCGTAGCAGGGGCTTCTGATCCGGCTGCCTTCTCTTTTATTTCTCCTTATTCAGGCGCAGCTATTGGAGAATATTTTATGGATCAAGGAAAGGATGTATTAATAGTATATGATGATCTTAGCAAGCATGCTTGGGCTTATCGACAAATTTCTCTTATTCTAAAACGAC
Organism: Candidatus Moraniibacteriota bacterium; assembly: GCA_038331135.1. Lineage (GTDB taxonomy): Bacteria > Patescibacteriota > Minisyncoccia > Moranbacterales > UBA9337 > UBA9337. The sequence continues at coordinate 4,262 of JBBQOS010000028.1, forward strand.
CGCCAGGGCGAGAAGCTTATCCGGGAGATATTTTTTATCTCCATTCCAGACTTTTGGAAAGAAGTGCTAAGCGAGATGAAAAATTTGGAGGTGGTTCAATTACAGCTTTACCAATTATTGAAACTCAAGCTGGAGATGTAAGCGCTTACATCCCAACTAATGTGATTTCAATTACTGACGGACAAATTTATTTGGAAGCTGATTTGTTTTATAAAGGTCTTCGTCCAGCGTTAAATGTGGGACTTAGTGTTTCTCGAGTAGGATCATCGGCTCAAATCAAAGCGATGAAAAAAGTAGCCGGAAAACTTCGTTTAGACTTGGCTCAGTTTAGAGAATTGGAAGCCTTTGCTCAATTTGGTTCAGACTTGGACGAAAAAACTAGATCACAAATAGAAAGAGGAAAAAGAACTATAGAAATTTTGAAGCAAGATCAATATGCACCGATGTTAGTAGAAAATCAAGTTAGCATAATTTACGCTTTGATTAATGGATTTTTGGATGATGTAGCGGTAGAAAAAATTTCGCAGTGGGAGGAGGGATTTCATAAATTTATGAAATCATCCAAGAAAGAATTATTAGAAAAAATTGTTACCCAGAAAGAATTAACGGAGGAAATTGTGGCGGAATTAAATAAAACAATAGAAGAATACAAGGAAACGTTATAAAAACAACCTTAATCTTTACTAATTACCAATTAATTACCAATATACTAGTTTGAAATATTAATTGGTGCATTAGTAATAAGATTAGTAATTCGTAAATAAAAAATTGTGAGCAATTCAAAAGAGATTCGTAGTCGAATCAAATCAATTAATAATACTGGAAAAATAACTCGCGCCATGGAGATGGTTTCGGCTGCCAAAATGCGCAAATCTATAGAGAGTGTTTTGAAAATTCGTGAATATGCTCATAGCGCTTGGAGCGTGCTGACTAACTTGGCGAGATCTTTTGAAGACTACAAACATGGAATGCTAGAGGTGCGACCGGTTAAAAATGTTTTAATTGTGGTGGTTACATCTAACCGCGGACTTTGTGGATCTTTTAATTCTCAGATAATGAAAAAAGTGAAAGAGGAAATAAATAATCCAACTAGTTTAAAGGTGAATAGAATTGGCGCTAAAAAAATAGAGTCAAAAGTTGAAAATAAAGATTTAAAAATAGATTTTATTACTGTTGGAAAAAAGGGGGAGGGCTTGGTAAAAAAAATGGGCAGAGAAATCGTAGCTGCTTTTCCTGAGCTGACGTATCTGCCAAAGATTGAACAAATTAGACCGCTTTCCAAAATTGTGATGGACGAATATTTGAATAAAAATTATGATAAAGTAGTTATCGCTTATACTGATTATGTTTCAGTACTTACCCAACAGCCAAAAGTAAGACAGCTACTGCCAATTTCTAAAATAGATTTGGAAAAGCAAATTGCAGAGATGGATATCCTAGCTCAAGAATATGGTTTAGAAAAACCAAAATCAGAATATAAAGTTGAGCCTACGCCGGATGAAGTTTTGACTCATATTTTTCCTAGATTAATTGAGATGCAGATTTATCATGCCATTTTGGAATCCAACGCTTCCAAAGAATCAGCTAGAATGATGGCGATGCGCAGTGCGACAGATGCCGCCAAGGATATGAGCGAAGGTTTAAATTTGGCTTACAATAAGATTAGACAAATGAAAATTACGCAAGAGATCGCGGAGATAAGCGCGGGGAGAGCGGCCTTAGAATAATTTCCAATTATCAATTTCCAATTTCCAATAAATTTCCAATGTCTCAAATCTCAATAAATAAATCTGTCATTGCGAGGAAATTTTTGCCTGCCCCGTCAGAATAATATCTGACCGGGGTACTCAAAATTGACGTGGCAATCTCAGAGTATTGTGTATAAATTGTTTAATTGTGAAATAGTTTTGAATTTTGAATTTCGAATCAATATGAAAATTGGTTTGAACTCCAAAATTTAAATTAGAGATTCCACATAAGTAAATTTCTAAGGTTCTCCGCCAGCTGGCGGATCGCCAAGAAATTTTACTTTCTGGAATGACAGAAACATAGAGGTTTTATTTTGTATTTTTTAAATCATAAATCTTAAATCATAAATCTATACATATGAATAAAGGAAAAATATCACAAGTAATTGGACCAGTAGTAGATGTGCAATTTGAAGAAAATTTGCCAGCCATTTATCATGCCTTGGAAATAAATATCGGAGAGGGTAATCGGGTTGTCTTGGAAGTGCAACAACATTTAGGAAGTGGAAAAGTGCGAACTATTGCAATGGGTTCAACTGACGGTCTTAAGAGACAAATGGAAGTTACTGATACCGGAGCGCCAATCAGTGTGCCTGTTGGAGCAGAAACTCTAGGAAGAATGTTTAATCTGTTGGGAGAAGCTATCGATGGAAAAGAAAACGTAGTATCTAAAAGTCGTTTGCCCATTCATAGAGATGCTCCTAAATTTTCGGATCAATCTACCGAAGCAGAAATTTTGGAAACAGGAATTAAAGTTATTGATTTAATTTGTCCTTTTATCAAAGGAGGAAAAGTGGGACTTTTTGGAGGAGCAGGAGTGGGCAAGACTGTTATTATTCAAGAGTTAATTAGAAATATAGCACAAGAGCATGGAGGTTACTCAATCTTTGCTGGAGTAGGTGAACGAACTCGTGAGGGAAATGACCTTTACCATGAAATGAAAGAATCCGGTGTACTCGATAAAACTGCCCTAGTGTTTGGTCAAATGAATGAACCTCCGGGAGCTCGCCAGAGAGTTGCTTTAAGCGCGCTAACAATGGCTGAATATTTCCGAGATAAAGAAGGTAAAGACGTTTTATTTTTCGTAGATAATATTTTTCGTTTTACTCAAGCCGGTTCTGAGGTGTCTGCGCTTTTAGGAAGAATTCCATCCGCCGTGGGTTATCAACCGACACTCGCTGAAGAAATGGGACAACTCCAAGAGAGAATTACTTCTACCAAAGAAGGCTCTGTAACTTCTGTGCAAGCTGTATATGTGCCAGCCGATGATCTTACTGATCCAGCTCCTGCGACAACTTTTGGACATCTCGATTCGACTGTGGTGCTTTCTCGAGGGCTTAGTGAACTTGGGATTTACCCAGCCGTTGATCCATTGGATTCTTCTTCTACAATTTTGGATCCAAATATTGTGGGCAAGGAACATTATAAAGTGGCAACTGAAGTGCAAAGAGTTTTGCAAAGATATAAAGACTTAAAAGATATTATTGCAATTTTGGGAATGGAAGAATTATCTGATGAGGATAAATTGGTGGTGTCGAGAGCGAGAAAAATTCAAAAATTCCTTTCCCAACCTTTCTTCGTAGCCGAGCAATTTACTGGAACTCCCGGACAATATGTAAAAATTGGAGACACCGTTAAGGGATTCGAAATGATTTTAAAGGGAGAGTTGGATGATGTGGATGAACAAGAATTTTATATGAAGGGTTCTATTGAGGATGTTTTGAAAACTAAAGAGGATAAGAGTAATAAATAAGTTACATATTTATGGATAATAAAATAATAAAACTTAAAATTATTACTCCTGAGCGAGTAGTTTATGAAAGTGAAATCTTTCAGGCTACCCTACCAACTCAATCCGGAGAAGTAACAATCTTACCCAATCACCGATCATACATCGCTGCTCTTAAACCTGGTGAAATAATTACCAAAAAAGAAAATAATTCCGATGAGGTGAGTCTGGCGGTGGCGGGCGGTTTTGTAGAATTTCATGATAATACTTTAGTTGTATTGGCAGATGAGGCTCAACTGGCTCAGGAGATAAATGTAGAGAAAGTTGAAAAAGCCAAGAAGCGAGCCGAGGATATTAAAAATAAAGTTATTCAAACTGATGAAATGGAATATGCTCGAGTAGCTGCTTCGCTGGAAATAGAAATGGCAAAGTTAAAGGTAGCCAGAAGATATATGAAAAAAAGAGGACTTTAGAAAATAAAATAATAAGTATAATTAAATTTGTAAGTTTCATTAAAAGAATTACAAAAAACAAAACATATGATGTTAAATGGGAAAAAGATGGTAGTTAAAGATGTGATGAGAGATGTACAAACTATTGGTAATAAGGCTACATTCAGAGAAGCCTTAGCGCAAATGATTTGTAAAAAAACCAACTCTTTGATAATAGTTGATGATGAGGGTAAATTCGTGGGGATGGTGAACGCTAGAACTTTGATTCACAAATGTGTCCCTGGTTATTTAGGAGAAGATGCTACAGCGGCTCATTTTGCCAATGAAGATATTTTTAGAGAAGAAGTAGAAAAAGTATCTAACGAACCGATTAGTAAAATTATGGATGAGGATATCTCTGTAGTCAAAGAGAATGAAAGCTTAATAAAAGCGGCCATAATTGTTGGTTCGGGTAACCAAATTAGAATTCCTGTTTTAGATGATGAGGGTCGACCAATAGGACTTTTAACTAGAACAGAATTAAAACAAGTTATTGGTATATTTTTAGGGATAGAAGGCTGTTTTAATGGGTAAATGTTTTTTTGAACAGTTTTCCGCCAAAAACGGAAATACTGTTTTTAATTTTTTAATTTTTAAGTAAACAATATGGAGTATTCATTTTATATCAGCTTGGCTATATTTGCCATTACCTTTGGATTAATAATTTCCGAAAAAGTTCACCGAACAGTAATTGGGGTTTTTGGCGCAATGACTATGTTGCTTTTCGGAATGGCAGGAGGATTTTATAGTCCTGAGCAAGCAATGGCATCAATAGATTTTAATACTATCGGACTGTTGATGGGAATGATGGTGATAATCGCAATTCTAGAGGAAACAGGAGCTTTTCAATATCTGGGAATTTACACGGCTAAAAAAACCAAGGGAAATCCGTGGTTGCTGGTGATAGCGCTGGGAACCCTAACGACATTACTTTCTTTTATTTTAGACAATGTAACAACAATTATTTTGATTGTCCCAGTTACCATAATTATAACTAAGATATTGAAAATAAATCCGATGCCGGTTTTAATGGCAGAGGCTCTTTTATCTGATACGGGAGGAGTGGCTACATTAGTGGGAGATCCACCAAATATTATGATTGGATCAGCCGCTGATTTTAGTTTCAATATTTTCCTAACTCATTCATTACCAGTAGTATTTTTTGCTTGGTTAGCGACATTACTGGTACTAAAATTAGTTTTTAATAAAGAATTAAAACAAAAACCACAAAACATTGACGAGTTAATGAAAATGAATGAAAAGGAAGCCATTACTGATCCTACTACGCTAAAGATAATTCTGGCTATCTTGGGATTAGTGGTGGGACTTTTCTTTATACATAGTGCACTACACATCGCTCCATCGACAGTAGCGCTTATTGGAGCAGCCTTAGCTCTTTTATTGGTGGCACCCAAAAAAGATCCTCAGAAAATTTTTGCTAAACTTGAATTGTCAGTGTTGGTTTTTTTCGCAGCCCTTTTTGTAATCGTGGGAGGACTGGAACATGCGGGAGTTTTGGAATATTTAGCTAATTTTTTAGTAAGTGGGGGAACTGAAAATATTGTTTTAACAGCTATTATTGTTTTATGGGCGAGTGCGATTATGTCAGCCTTGGTAGATAATATTCCTTTCACAATTGCAATGATTCCAATGATTGCTCATTTGCAGTCTCAGGGCTTGGATGTTAATCTTTTGTGGTGGGCGCTGGTCTTTGGAGTAGGATTTGGGGGGAATGGTTCTCCAATTGGGTCAACTGCTAATGTAATTGTAGTATCTAAATCAGAGCAAACTGATCATCCAATAACCTTTAAGAGTTGGTTTAAATCTGGAACATCTTCTATGATTGTAACTTGCGTGGTGGCGACATTTGCAATTCTTCTTTTCCATGATTATTTAGGAGCTCCAACCGCTGATCAAAAAAATGATAAAATATTTGAAGGAGGACAACCAGCGATGGAAAAAATAGTGGAACATAAATAGAAAACATATAAGTATTTTAAAACCTCGATAGTTATGTCGAGGTTTTTTATTGACCTAAAAAATAGTCTTGTCATTTTTATTTATGATTTCAAGAGTTTCTTTAGTAATTAATGAATTTTTTACTAACTTTTTTTGACAGCCCGCTTCGACAAGCTTTAGCGAGGCGAGCAAAAATAAATTACAAATCTGCCTAATGGTAGGTAAAAATTTCGAACGAACATGTCATTTCGACTTTGTGGAGAAATCTCGTTTTATTTTAAAGATGAGATCTTTCGACTTCACATTCGTTTCGCTCAAGATGACATCCCTTAATGAATGTCAGTTTCTTAACGCTCCTTTCGAGCTGATTTATTTTATTTTAGTCATAGCGTGTGGTAGTGTATTCAAGGTATTTTAAAATTAATTTAAACCACTGGTGGGGTGTCTCTTTTTTATATTATAATTATTTTGTGCTATAATGTTTGTATAGTATTAAATAGTAAATAATAATTTATGATTTATCAAGAAGAAAAATTTAAAAAATGGACGAAAATTGGTCTTATAGTTTTGGGATTGATATTGGTGTATGGATTGTTTAATTTTTTTATGGGGGGCATTTCTTCAAAAAGTAGTATCAATGTGAGTCCCAATGTGCTTCCCGATGGCTTGGGTTATGGTGGAATGATGAGTAATAAAAATGATAAAATGACAACACAAAGTTCTGGCAGTAACAATAGAGTAGTTACTCCTCAGAGCGTTTCCTCTGACAGTATGGCCAGTCCAATGATGGAATCAATAGGGAGTTCTAGCGGTGAGGCAGTGATGGATGACAATCTAGTAGACTTATCAATTATTGATAAAAACATAATTAAAAACGGAGATTTGAGCTTGAAAGTTGGAAGTGCTGATTGGGCTGCTAATGAAATTGCCAATATCGTTAAACAAAAGGGAGGAGAAGTTTTTTCAACTAACTTTTATGAGATGGTAAAAGGTCAGAAGAGCGGTTTCTTGACAGTTCGGGTGCCAGTGGCAAAATTTGATGAAGCAATTTCGGATATTAAAAAAATAGCCACTCAAGTATTAAGTGAATCAACTACCGGTCAGGACGTAACTGAAGAATACACTGATCTGCAAGCTCAATTAAAGAATAAGAAGGCTGAAGAGGAAAGTTTTGTAAAAATTCTCGGTACAGCTGGAAAAATCGATGATGTGCTGGCTGCTACTCGAGAGGTGGCGAGAGTAAGAGGTGAAATCGAAAGACTAGAAGGAAGAGTTAGATTTATGGATAGTCAAACTGATATGTCCACTATTACAGTTAATTTGACTGAGGATATAAATGTGGTGCCAGTAAATGAAGGTTGGAGACCTTGGCAAGTAGTTAAACAATCAGTCAAAGAATTAATGGTTAATATTCAAGACTTTGCTGATGGAATTATTAGATTTATTATCGTAGGAATTCCATCTCTTGTTCCG
>JBBQOS010000029.1:0-11466 GCA_038331135.1 Candidatus Moraniibacteriota bacterium
TATTGTTAATCAAACATTGAAAACTTAGCCCAGTTAAATAGAATACAAATTTAACGGGCCAAGCATTCCGCGATAGCTCAGTGGTAGAGCAGTTGACTGTTAATCAATTGGTCGGGGGTTCGAATCCCTCTCGCGGAGCCACGAAAAACTCAAAAAAGACTACCTTATCAGGATAGTCTTTTTTTCGTCTCGTGGCACCGCCAAATCACACGAAACTCTGTGTCGTCAACTTTTTTTATAGTTTTTCGTGGTCGCGCGATGAGCGTAGCGAATTTTGCGTGACAGCGTTGCCGGATATTGTATAATAAAAACATAACCCAAAAAAAATTACTATGTTTTATGTTTATCTATTGGAATGTCAGGAAGATAATTCTTGGTATATCGGATATACTAAAGATTTAAAAACTCGTTTAAAAGATCATCAAAACAAAAGAGGATGCCGGACGACCTCGATGAAGAAAGATTGGAGGCTTGTATATTATGAGGCATATGTAAATAAAGCTGATGCGTTAGGCAGGGAGAAATTTCTTAAAGGCGGTTCTGGTCGGACGTATCTTAAAAAACAACTTAAAAACTATTTAAATAATTTTTGATAATATATAGTAACGTACCAAGGTACGTTACTAAAAATTAATTATTAAGCAAGTAATATGAAAAAAGAAAAAATAGTAAGAAAATTAACTAAGACTGGACGAGGCAGTCGATACGTAATTTTGCCCAAGGAATTTTTGGATGACCTCGGTTGGAGAGAACGTCAAAAATTAACTGTCGAACGAGTGAATGGGGGGATATTGATTAAGGATTGGAAGAGGAGATAAAGGGGTATCTGTATCCCGCTGTTCTTTGTGAATTGATATGCATTTATTATTTATCTTATTTTATTTAAAATAGACCTAAAAATCAATCAAAAAAGCTTGTTTTTTTGATAAAAATGAGTTATTCTTTAATTAAATTAATACTTGTATAAAATGATTAATATAGTGCTAAAACATAAAACATTTAATTTTTAGCTGACTTTTTGTCTTAATTATTTTAAAAAAGCCTTTTTTATTTTAATTTAATTTGCAATAGCTCGGGTATGGATACTGTCCAATGGAAAAAATTTGTAATTGAGCGCTTACCTGTAATTATGATTTCTGATGATAAACAAAAACCACTGATATCTCTAGTAGACCAAATCCTAGCTCTCAAAAAACAAAACAAAGACGCTGACACCAAAAATCTTGAAGCGCAAATTGATCAGCTTGTTTATAAACTCTACGACCTCAAGCCGGAGGAAATTAAAATTGTAGAAAATTCTAGTAAAAAATAAATTTTTAATTAAATGCTTAAAGAAGAAAAAGTAGAAAAAATATTAAGAACCCATTTAGGAAATCGAGGATGGAGGTTAACTAATCTTCCAAAATCAGTTGGTATTCACGGATGTGATATAACGGCTTGGCATCCAAAATGGAGAAAAATTTTATTAGTTGAAGTAAAGGGTGATGGAAAGGGGAAAAATGAGCATCCAACAAAACACAATGGATTTAATACTATTTTAGGGCAGATACTTTCTAGGATGGACATCGATGGAAATAAACCTAATCGAGGTAGAATTTATGCAATTGCTATACCAGCAAGCTGGGAAAATACTTTTAAAAATAAAATTAAAAAGATGGAATTTGGTTGGAAACTTTTAAAACTCAAAGTATTTTTAGTTGACGAAAAATCCGTTGAAGAAAAAACATATTTATATTTTTTAAAATAAAATGTACGTAATCTATTACTTACATGAAAAACAACTATGAAAAGATATTTAGAAATTTTACCAAAAGATGAGCAGTCAGCTGATTTATTGCATGAGCTGGCAAAGAAAATTTTACTGGAAAATAATATTCAATTTAATGAAAAAGAATTTGAAGAAGAGAACGAAGACTGGTTTGATATTTTATATGAAGAAGTAAAAAAATTTGCAAAAGAAAAGGGAAAGATATCGAGAGCATCTCTTCAGAGAAATTTTAAAATTGGCTATATTCGATCTGCACGCTTAGTGGATCATTTGGAGGAAGATGGATTGATTGAGAAAAGGGATGGTGTGGGGCCAAAAAAATATATAGGATAATAAATATGAGTAACCAGAAAATAAGATTATATTTATGGGAAGGATTACATTGGGATATTGATTATGATATTAACGGGAACCCTTATTCTCAAATTCCACTTTGTCCGAAGCAAAAATGTAATTGTAAATTAAAAAAATCTAAAGAAAGTTATTCCATGGGAGAGTATAAGTATTATTGTTCTAGATGTGATTTTAAAGTTACGCTGAGTAAGCCGATTGAAGAAAAAGCGAATGATATTTTAGATATTGTAGAATCACAAAAATATAAAGATGCAGAGATTGTTAATATTGATGGTGAGTTGATTAAGGTTCAACGGGAGCAGGCCGTTGATAGTGATTATTGGGCAGACGTAAAAATTTCAAAAAATAAAAAAGGTGAAGTTCAACTTATGGTCTTAGCTGGAAGTAGAAAAGATAAAGACAAGGCACAGCTATTTATAGATCCAAAAAACGAAAAAGTTTCTTTTGATCAAAATAACAATCACCCGATAGAGATTTTTTCAAAAGTTACGGCAATTTTCAGGAATTCAACTTCAAAAACTACATTAAAAGATAAGTAAGTTTACAATATACATTTATTATTATTAAGTTTATAAATAATAAAAGCGACAAAGAATTTATGGAAAATTAAGTGGAAAGAATCTAACTGACCAAAAAAATATAAGTCAGTCATCTTTTTTAAAATAAAAATTTTTCTTAAATTATTACATTCACAACACGAAGCTAATTTGTTTTTAAAGACATATGAAAAAAAATCAAAAGCAAGCACTTGTGATGTTAGAAAAATTATTTAAGGACGAGGATTGGAAAGATTTTAAAGGAAAGCCTATTATTCCAATTGGGGCTGAAACAGAAACTCACAATCTTTTGGGAAATTTAGACAATGGATTTAATCTTTTGCTTGGCGGAGTGAGTGGATCCGGCAAGAGCACTTTTTTTCATTGTGCCATAGCAAGTCTATTGAAAAATACCAATCCAAAAGAATTTAAACTTATATTGATTGACCCTAAGCAAGCCGAATTGTTAATGTATAAGGACTTGCCTAATTTGCTTTATCCAGTTATCACCAACAGTGAGAGTGCTAGATGTGCCATGGATTGGTGTATGCAGGAAATTGATCGTAGGTTTGTTCTATTTTCGGAAGACGAAATTATATCACTAGATGAATATAATAAAAAATCTGAAAATAAATTACCTAAAATCTTGGTTATTATTGATGAATGTTCTGACTTGTTGGTAAGTGACCATGAGTTTTTTGAAAAATCAATTTTGCGTATTGTCACACAAGGCAAATTGATTGGCGTGAATATTATGATTGGAACATCACGACCATCATCAAAAGATATTTACACGCAAGAATTAGTTGATTCTTTTCAATATCGGATTGCTTTTCTTACTGCTACGATAGAGGATTCAAAAACCATCCTCGGAGTGGAGGGTGCAGAAAAATTGCAGGGGAATGGTGATTTGTTGTTGGTATATCCAGAAGTTGAAACGCCAACTCGAGCGCAGGGATTTTATGTGACCGAAAAAAAATTAAAAAAGCCATTCTCAATAAAAAAATAATAAATTTTTTAAATCGCAATGATAAATTTAAGGAAAGAACAAATTAAAAGAGCTATTCCACTTGTTCGCGTAGGACTTGAAAAATATCTATGGCTTCAAGCTGAGCTAATGAAGCGCAATGTTGCTGAAGATAGAGAATATCAAAAAAAGTTCAACGGTTTTTATAGGGTTCGTAGAAATTCAGTATGGCAGAAATGCTTTTTTGAGTTATTGGAGACCAATAAAAACAAAAAACCAATATTCAAAGATGTTCTTATCGCATTATTTGAAAAAACAGGAAATATAGAAGCATCATTTGTAAGTAAGCTTATTGCGACAATAAATCCAGAAATGCCAATAATTGATCAATTGGTTTTTAAAAATTTAGGTTTAAAATTACCTTATACAAAGGCAAAAAATAGAGAGCTGACAATCGATAAGTTATACCACAATTTAATTGAGGAATTTATACAATTTTTTGCAACAGATGAATATAAATACCTAACTGATCAATTTATCAAGGAATACCCAAATGTAAGGTTAACAAAAGTTAAAATGCTTGATTTGGTGCTATGGCAAGTAAGAGATTAATTTTGTTATAATATACTAAAATAGGCATTTTTGTAAATAATTTTCAAGAATATGGAGTTGAGAGACAGGTTTAAGGGTTGCTTAGTGGGTTTGGCTACTGGGGATGCCATTGGCTCTCCTTTTGAATTTTGGTTAGATAAAAAAGTTGTTGAATATCTTGAAAAAAATGAGCTGGAGATGAGCACTTCTCAGCGAGGAGATATAAAATATCCAATTGGATTTTATACTGATGATACATCCCTTGCTCTATGCCTGGCAAGCAGTCTAATTGAAAAAGGTTTTTCTTTGAGTGATCAGTTTGAGAGATATTGCAAATGGCTTAATGAGGGGTATATGACTCCGCTAGGAGTTGCTTATGGTGTTGGTCAGCAAACTTTCAGAGCTTTGAATAGAGATTTAAGAACGGACAATTTATTGGATGGTTCTAGTGAAAATGAAGGAGGAAATGGAAGCTTAATGCGGTGTGCTCCAATTGGATTATACTACCAAGGTAATTTGGATAAAATAAAAGAAAAAAGCTTACTATCTAGCTACATCACTCATAATAGTTTGGTTGCAGGATGGACTTGTGTGGTTTTGAATTCTATAATTTCTCTTATTATTGATGGGAAGAAAAAGGATGAAATTCTAAGTTTTATTTTAGAATACTTTGAAGAAGAAATGCCAGTAGAAATAATTAGATGTTTAACTTTTGATTATAAATCTCTCGGAGATAAATATTTGTTGCCAATAAGTGGGTATTCTCTAGATACACTGGGAATTGCTCTTTGGAGTTGGCAAACATCAGAAAATTTTGAAGAAAGTATAAGAAAAGTAGTAATGCTTGGTAATGATACCGATACTTTTGGAGCAGTTACGGGTGCGATAACTGGATGCTACTATGGATTTGATGAAATACCAGATAAATGGAAGGGGAAGGTTATGAAAGTTGATGATATTACCAAAATTGCTGAAACTATTTTTGAAAAAAGAAATAGTAAATAGCACCGTGGAGTAATTATGCCATTTTATTGATAAAAATAGTTTTAAAGTCCTTTAATGTGTTGTGATATTTAGTTTATTAACCAAATCTGCCACTGTAGCATTAAAGTTATGCTAAAGCTAATAATTGTCTTGTTTGTTTTATGATAGTGGCTGGATCAGCTAACTCTTCCAACCATTCAAAAGTTCGAAAGCTGTCCATCCAAGCGAGCCAAATGAAAATAAGGCTCAAATGCAACTTATTTTTTGAAATATTTTTATAGTTTACATATTGGCGTAATTATAATAAGCTTCATTATCACAGTTCTTTTTCACTGCAGTTAAAAAATTCAAAAAAGAGGTGTAGCTATGAATTATTACTTTTCCTTTACAGTTTCGAAGATAAAAATTGGAAATATCTGGATTCTTTTTAATTGGTTAAATACACAGAATATTTCCATAGAAGATCCTAATCATCCCCTCTATCAGATGCTTGAAGCTGGGAAGAAAAAAATCAAACCCTTTGAAGTTAATGGGCTTTATGATGATTTTGAATATTTGAGGGACAATCATTTTTTTGTGGAAAATCAGGAAGTCATAAGAAATGTTGTTAGATCTCAATATTTGGAAATTATTGATAGCAAAAATATTAGCGTCACAATGATGCCAGTTAATCAAGCCTGTAATTGTAGGTGTCGTTATTGTTATGAGGACCATAATAAAGTTGGCTTCATGGGTGATGCTGACTTGGCTGTATTTCAAAAATTCATAGAGAGACAGGATATATCATCCTTACGCATTGATTATTTTGGTGGTGAGCCATTATTAAATATGAATTTTATTAAGAAGTGTAATGATAGTATGATTGCATTAGGAGAGGAGAGGGGATTTTTAATAACCCCATCTTCGATGACTACAAACGGATATTATTTGACAAAAGATAATTTTTTGAGTCTACATGATTTAAGAATTACGTCTTTTCAGGTAACTGTTGATGGTGATCGAGAAAATCATGACAAGTATCGCCCGCTTACAAATGGTCAGGGCACATACGATGTTATCTATAAAAATCTTCTTGATATCGCAAGCACAGAAAGGAACTTTTCTTTAACGCTACGAACCAATTTCACACCAAGAGATGGCTCGAAAGAAAAAAGAATGGAATTTCTGGAAAAAATCAAAGCTGATTTTAAGGGTGATAAAAGATTTGTTTTGATGCCCGAGCCAATCGGCAAATGGAAGGATGGAGAAAAACATAAAGATGAAATGCATAGTAGTTTTTTAGTTGCGAACGCCTTGCGCGAGCAGTTTCAAATGGACGCAGAAAACATAGGACTGGAAACATTGAGTATGGTTTTACTGTGTGGTCCAGAATCCCATTTCTGTTATGCAAGTAAACCCAATGATATGGTTATTTATCCTCTTGATGAGTATGGGAGACTGCCTATCCAGAAATGCACGCTTGAAGTTAATAGAAAAAACAACAATGTTGGATTTATTGATTCAGATGGTCAGCTGATAAGGAATGAAAATTGGCAGAAATGGGTTGTTGACAATCTTTTTGTGAATAAAAAATGCAGAAACTGTTTTTTTGTTCTGAATTGTTTTGGCAACTCCTGTGCTTATAAAAATCAATCAAGAGGACAAACTATTTGTCCAAGAGAAAAGAGGCAGGAATATATTTTAGTTTCTAGAATCTTGAAATATATTTCTCACCATCAACAATAACAGGACTTAAGGGGAGGTGATAAAAATGTCCAAAATTAAGATTAAGCCAATTGCCATAGGCAAAAGTTTGAAAGACGTTTCTGTTCAAACTATCGGCAAGGATGGCAGGGTTGACCGAACTCGCGTCACAAAGGGTGATTGTGTAAAGTAGCGGTTCAGTTGCAAAGTAGTAGCTTCAACTGGCGTCAGATTTTATTATCTGGCGCCATTTAATTTTCAAGTTCCATGCAGATGCTATCTTTAATTTCCACAAATCCGTTATCTTTATAAAAATCTACTAGCCAATCGATTCCCGGTTCGGTGGCTAAACCAATATTTTTAACATTGTTATTTTTTAATTCATCCTTGATGGATATTAATAATAATTTTCCAACACCTTTTTTTCTAGAGTCTTCATTAACAAAAAGATCAACAATTATTCCGTGCCTAGATAAATCAGAAATGGCCCGGATAGCTCCTATGACATGGTTGTCATCATAGGCTAAGCAGATAATAGTTGAATTATCTACGGTAATATCAGTAATTGGAAATTTATATTTTGTTGAGTAGAAATTGAGAATATCATCTTTGAATTCATCAAAGTCTCTTCTTTTTATTGTTTTTATCTTGATCATAAGTTTAGCGTTAATAAATAACTATTTTTTAATTTTACTAATTATAGCATATTTTTTTCTAAAAAGAGAGTTAATAAATTTTATTTGTTATAAGTTCTGAACATATCCAACAGAGGGAGCCAAATGAAAATAAGGCTTAAACAAGCCTTATTTTTTGTTACCATAAAGTGGAGTTCGAACCTATATAGCGGTAAGCTCTTTGTGGTTAGTTTACCTACATTCAACAAAATAATGCAACACCCGTTTCCTCATAAAACACTTCAGCAGGAGTAAGTCCGCCAAAACGTTTCCGAGGACGTGTATTAATTAAATATTCAGCTAGCTCAATTTCTTTATCTTTTACTTTACTCCAATTAGTTCCTTTGGGGAAATATCTTCTTAGAAGTCCATTACAATTTTCATTGCTTCCTCTTTCACAAGAACTATAGGGATGAGCAAAATATACCTGTAGTTTTAGTTTCTTCTCTACAGTCTCATAATCTTTGTTTTCACCTCCATTATCTCGAGTAAGGGTTTTTAAATAATCATTAGGTATTCTACTTAACTTTTCAAATAATACCTCATCACCAGACTTAGCCGTTCTATCTTTAGTTTTACCAAAAAATACAATCCCACTCCTTCTCTCATTAACACTTTTAATACATACCTTAGATTCTTTT
Organism: Candidatus Moraniibacteriota bacterium; assembly: GCA_038331135.1. Classification (GTDB taxonomy): domain Bacteria; phylum Patescibacteriota; class Minisyncoccia; order Moranbacterales; family UBA9337; genus UBA9337. The sequence goes on from JBBQOS010000029.1 coordinate 8,199, forward strand.
GATACCAGATAATCATCTTCCCAATCACCAATTCTCTTTCTTTTTTCAACTACCCTGGGTCTATCATCAATTGATGGTAGAGAATCTCTTCTTTCTAGCTTTTGAGCTCTCCTAAAGCCTTTTTTCATTCTTCTTTTCCGTTTTCTAGCTAGATATATTCTCAGATCTTGGCATCCTTTTTTAACTGTTCCATTCCCACCTCTGTTTACCTGAGCATAAACATATTGATAGATAGCTTCATAGGATATACGCATAGATTTATCTCTTGGATAATCAATGGGTAATCTAATCTCAATTTGTTCAGGAGACCAGCCTAAGACTAATCTTTCTATTACATAATCTTTTAACTTTTTATTCTTATCCATCTTAGAAATGTTACCTCTTTTTCCAACACGCTCCAAAGCTTTTCTGTGAGCAATATCAGCAATATACTTACCACTTCCTCTAGGGGGTCTTCCATCTATTTCACGAGAAATAGTTCCGGGACTTCTAGCTAATTCTTTAGCAATATCTCGCATACTGAAACCATCTCTATATCTTACTTCAATTACAGTTCTTTCGCTTAAATTAAGTGGTGAATTTTTCTTTTCTCTATTTCCCATATATTTTATTAAAATTAGTTTCCTAATCTTATTGTATATGAGTGTTGCAATTAATTCTTGAACTCAGATTGTGTGTGTTTGACAATACCTAGATAATAATGTTAGTATGGTTAGCTATCACTAATAGAAAAAACATGTACAGAGACTGCAAAATGAATATTAAAGATTCAACAAAAAAAGTCGTCTTAGAACTAACAACCGCTTGCAATTTAAAATGCAAGCATTGTTTTTATCAAAATAGCAATGAGTTTATTTCTAATAGCTTTATAGAAAAAGAAGAGGCATTTAGGTTGGTTGAGAAATTTAAAAAGTATGGCATAGATAAATTAGTATTAACTGGTGGTGAGCCGACAATTCATCCTGATTTTATTGAAATTGCCTTGTATGCCAAAAAAAGAATACCAAAAGTTACGCTTTGTACCAATGGAGTCATAAAAAGTGATAAATTAAAAAAGGAAATTATTGATATGGGATTCGACACATATACAATCAGTGTTGATTCTTACTTGGAGGAAAATCATGATGAATTCAGAGGGAGGCAGGGGGCGTTAAAAGATACATTGAGTTTTGTCGGGCTTTTGTTGAAAAACAAAAAAAATCTGTCTATTCATATTGCTTTGCATCAAGATAATATTGATCACATTGAAAAAATAATCGATTTTTGCAATCAGTTTAATTGTGAAATTGTTGTTGGTTCAATTTACTATGAAAAACTTGGCTTTAATGATAAAATTGTGAATGATTATCAGGCCAAAATAAAAGATTTTAAAAACAAGCATCTGCTAGACAAAAATGTTGTATTGGTTGGATTTTGCAAATATTGCGAAGCCAAAAAATGTACTGATCAAAAAAAAGTGTTTACTGTAAATTGCCATGGTCAATTGATAAGTTGTTATTGGAAAAAAAATGGTGGAAAAATTGTTAAAAAATACTAAGAAATATTATTTATGAAAATATCAGATAAGTATGCTTTTTATAATAAAGGCGACATGAAAATTGTAAATAAAATTATTAAAGCTAAAAAACTATCTGGGACTAGTCAAGTTGTTTCTGAATATGAAAATAAATTAGCCTCTTTTTTTGAATCAAGATATTCAGTTGCTGTTTCATCGGGTACCTCTGCAATTCAGGTTGCCCTATACGCCATAGGTGTAAAGCCTGGAGATGAGGTAATTGTTTCCTCCGTGTGTCCTTCTATGTCAATTGTGTCAATTATAGAACTTGGCGCAAAACTAATTTTTTGTGACACTTATGAGGATAATTTTGGTTTAGATTTTGAAGATTTAAACAGAATTATTTCTTATAAAACTAAAGCTGTTGTTGAAGTTCCTATGTGGGGGTACCCAACGGATGTGGCGGGGTTAAAAAAAATCTTAAAAAAACACAATGTCCCGCTTATTCTTGATTTAGCTCAGGCACACGGGACAAAGTTAAATGAAAAATATTTGTCACATTTTGGCGATATCTCTTGTTTTAGTACTCATGATAGAAAAATTTTGCCAACAGGCGAAGGAGGATTTTGCCTAACAAGCAGTCAAAGCTACTATAAGAAAATGCAAAGTTATATTAAATTTGGAAACATGAATGGTGTAGATTTTGGTCTAAATTTTAAACTAGGCTCGATGCAAGCAGGATTGGGAATCAATAGGATAGATCAAATATCCACACAGATTGAAAAAAGAACAAAAAATGCAAAATACATTTTAGATAAAATTGATAATAAAAAAATAAATGAATTTAAAATTATCAAAAAAGGATCTCCGAATTATTATGCGCTTTTATTAGAAGTTAATAATGATAATTGTGACAAATTCATTGATTATCTTGAGAAAAATGGCATACCTTCTGACATAAAAAGATATAATTATAAAGTGCTTTACAATTATCCTTTATTCAAAAAGTATTCAAGAAAATGTATCAACTCAGAAAAGCTTTCACGCAGTATAACAACAATACCAATTCACCCCGGCTTAACCAAAAAGGATCTTGACTATATGATTGACATAATAAATAAATTTTAAATTTGTATGGATAATAAGAAAAAACATTTTACTGCATCCGCTCTAATAATCGATAATAATAAGGTGCTGCTAATTTACCATAAAAAATTGAATGTTTGGCTTTATCCCGGAGGACATATCGAGGAAAATGAAAATCCAGACGAAACATTGTTAAGGGAAGTGATGGAAGAAACAGGGCTTGAGATTGAAATTATCAGCAATAGGGATGATTCGCTCTCCAATCAAAAACAAAATGTATCATCATTGCACTTGCCCTATGCGTTTTTATGTGAATTAGTTGGTGACCATTATCATAATGATCTTATCTATAAGTGCAAAATAAAGAGGACTTGTAATTTGAAATATAATAAGGATGAATCAGATGGTATTGGTTTTTTTGATATGCAGGAGATAGAAAAGTTACAATTATTTGATAATTTTCGAGTTTTGTTAAATAAAGTTCTGATTGAAAAATAAGGAGGGCTTGTAATGAATATAATCGTATTGACAGGCGGAACATTAAGTGGAAAAACAACGTTTGACCAATCCTAGCTATACTGAACTCACACCTAAGAGACCTGCGCTTTGCAAAAATTGGGATTTGGTCTAGAATACGGGTACAGTAATCAAAAAAACTATGCTAAAAAAGACCAGAAAACAGTACAC
>JBBQOS010000030.1:0-11457 GCA_038331135.1 Candidatus Moraniibacteriota bacterium
AATATAAATTAGAGTAGTTTTGAACGAGATTGCCATGGTTGTTTTGATTACAAAACTCCCTCGCAAAGACAGTCAATGGTGTGAATCCTAAATATAAAAAATAATGAAAAAAATAAAAGAAAATTTAGATATTGTAAGAATACTAGGGATTGACCCGGGGACAGCTACTACGGGGTGGGCGATTTTGGAGCAGCATAAAAAAGGATTAGTGCCAGTTGCCTATGGTCACATCAGCACATCGCCCAAAGACTCTACTTGCCAAAGGCTAAAAGAAGTGGCTCGGGACATTGAAGAAATTATTAAGAAATACAACCCTACAGAGAGCGCAGTAGAAGATTTGTTTTTCTTTAAGAATATAAAAACCGCCATGAAAGTGAGTCAATCTAGGGGGGCAATAATGCTGACACTAATTAAAGCCAATTTAAAAGTATTTGAATATACTCCCTTGCAAGTCAAGCAAGCAGTAACGGGTTATGGAAGAGCGGAAAAGAAACAAGTACAGTTAATGGTAAAAAATATTTTAAAACTCAATGAAATTCCTAAGCCGGACGATACGGCCGATGCCTTGGCCATTGCAATTTGTCATATGCAAAGTAGAAATTTTAGCATAGCTAAGGAAGAAAGCGTAAAATAAGAAGTTATCTGTTAAAATAAAAATAATTAGTTTTTGGGAGTATGGTAATTTCCAAGGATACAAGAAACAATTTCCACATAAAACTCAAGTAACAATTTATCAAAAATTAGATTGATTGCACATTTTTTAATTTGTTTGTAGCATAATGCAAAAATAAAAATAGTTTAAGGTTGGCTTAATGTATTGACACTGAATATAATGTGGGTTATTATAATAAATCTTTTTTTGATGCTATAATTAGTTTGCAAATGAAAAGATTTTTAAATTTAAATTGATAATATAATAGGACTTACACTTTTGTAATATTGTTTGAAAAACAAACAATTAGTTTTTCACCCCCCTCTGCCTATCGGCATCTCCCCCTCAAGGAAGGGGAGAGGGGGAAAGGAAAGTCTTAATAATAATAAAATATGAATGCTAATAATTTAATCGACTATTTTGTTTCTCAAGGTGTCCCGCAAGAAAGCATTTTATTAATCTTAATGCTTCCTATTGTTGCAACTTTGGTGGCTTTTTTTCGTCAGGTAGTGGGAATTAAAGCTTTTGGTATTTATACTCCTTCGATTATCACCTTTGCTTTTTATGCTATTGCTCAAGAGGCTGGCTCAAAAGGCATAAAATATGGAATTGCGATATTTATTAGTGTTATTTTGGCTGGAATGGGTACCCGTTATATTTTAAAGAAATTAAGAATGCTTTATCTGCCTAGAGTGGCGATAACCTTAAGTGTAGTAGCTTTTGTTATCTTGGCCATTTTGGTGGTGGGCGGATATTTTCAAAGAACTGGATTAGCTTCAGTTTCAATTTTTCCACTTCTAATAATGATAACTATTGTTGAGAAGTTTGTGGCGGCTCAAATAGAAAAAGGCAACAAAACAGCTTTTATCTTAGCAATTGAAACTCTTTTTATATCTCTTATTACTTATTCTATTATTAGCTCTAGGTTTTTAACCAGCGTTATTTTGGAATATCCCTGGACAGTGTTACTAACAATTCCTTTTAATATTTTCTTAGGAAAATGGACGGGATTAAGAATAACGGAATATTGGAGATTTAGAGATGTTTTGAGAAAAATGTAAATTCCTAAATTTAAAAACTTTAATTATGTTTAGAATTTTAAAAAATAGAAATAAACTTCTAGGAATGAATGCTAGAAATTTAAGATTTATTCGTCCCAATAATCCCAAAAAAGCTATAAGAATTGCGGATGATAAACTGGTAAGTAAAAAAATTCTTAAAAAAGGTGGTATTCCCGTGCCTAAATTAATTGCTAAAATTAGAAATTACGAAGAGTTGGATAATTTCAATTGGAATAATTTACCTGAAAGTTTTGCACTGAAACCAACTAGGGGTTTTGGTGGTGAAGGAATTATGGTTGTCTATGGAAAGAAAAAGAATCGTCCTGATGCGTGGATAAAAGCCGACGGTTCAATTATTACCATTGAAGATTTTAAAAATCATATTCATAATATTTTAGATGGAAGTTTTTCTCTTTCGGGTGTCCCGGACACTGCTTTTTTTGAAGAAAGATTACGTTTGTTAAAATTATTTAAACCATATTCCTTTAAGGGAATTCCAGACATAAGAGTAATCGTTTATAACAAAGTTCCAGTAATGGCGATGCTTCGACTTCCTACTAGAGAATCAGGTGGAAAAGCTAATCTTCAGCAAGGTGCAGTAGGCGTGGGGATAGATTTGGCTAGTGGGGTAACAACTACAGCGGTACAGGGAAAAAAATCAACCGTTATTGATACAATTCCCAACTCAAGACTGAGTGTTTCTGGTTTAAGAATTCCATTTTGGAGAGAAATTTTGGAATTGGCTGTGAAAACGCAAGAAATTTCAGGCTTGGGATTCTTGGGAGCGGATGTGGCCATCGATAAAGAACGTGGGCCAGTTTTTTTAGAAGTAAATGCGCGAGCGGGACTTTCTATTCAAGTAGCCAATCAAGCAGGACTTCAAGAAAGAATGGAAAGGGTGGAAGGAATAAAAATAAAAACTATTAAGCGAGGGGTAAACGTGGGCATGGATTTGTTTGGAGGAGAAATTGAAGAAGAAGTGGAGGATATTTCTGGCCAAAGGGTAATAGGTAGTATAGAAAGAGTTAAACTTATTGGAAGATTTAATCGAGAAATTGAAGTGGATGCCAAAATTGATACGGGAGCTGGATGGTCTTCTATAGATAATGAATTGGCTAGACAATTGGGCTTTGAAAAAACAATTGCTGAATATGAAAAATTAAATATAAAATATGAGGATATAAAAGATTTGCCCAAAAAAGAAAGATGGAATATTTTTAAAAACATTCCATTTATAGAATCAACAGTAGCGGTGCATTCTTCGCACGGTACAACTTATCGACCAATGGTAAAAATTAAAATGGTAATGGATAGAAAAATTATTTATTCAAAAGTAACTGTTATAGACAGAGCGCATCTCAAATATCCCATTATTGTCGGAAAAAGAAATTTAGGAAGATTTTTAATTGATGTTAATAAATAAAAATGGAGAATAAAAAGATATCTTTTGCTATAATTGGTGGAAAACAAGGGGAGCACATTGATGATTTAATTAAAGAAATTAATAAAAATGGCAATGAGGCCACGCATATTAATATAAAAGAATTAGTGATAATCAGTTCTCGGGGTAGTTTTGACGTTTTATATAATAATAAATCTATTTTAGCTTTTGACATTTTTATTTTAAGAAGCGCTTTTCGATCTTTGAAAAACGAAATGTGCATGATAGCCAATTTTTTGTTAAAAAATAATAAAACTGTTATTGATGCGGTAGTGGGAGAAAAATATATCGCTGGAAAAATGTATGAATCTTATTTATTGAGTCAAGCAGGAATCAATAGTCCACTCACGATGCAAATATTTTTAGATGAAAATAAAAAAGAAATTATAGAAAAAATAAAATTTCCTATTGTTGCTAAACCTATCATAGGAAGCAAAGGAAGAGGAGTGCAAAAAATAGAAAATCAAGAGGATTTGGAAAAGTTTAAGATAATAGAAGATACTGATAAATTTTTATTTCAAGAGTATATTCCTATATCCTATGATATAAGAGTTTTTGTAGTAGGAAATAAGGCATTGGGAGCTATGAAGAGAATTGTGGGCAAAGATGATTTTCGTTCCAATGCTTCACTTGGATCAGAAGTGGAAAAAATAGAACTTACAGATGCCTTGGAAAAAATAGCTGTTTCGGCAGCAAAAGCTTACGAATATGAAGTGGCAGGAGTGGATGTAATTATCCATGAAAATAAAGAATATATTTTAGAAGTTAATAATGCCCCTCAGTGGATGGCATTTAAAAAAGTAGTAGGAATAAATCCAGCTGAGGAAATAATAGGATATAGTATAAATAAATATAACAACAATAAGTAAAATGAAAAAAGTATATATTATCGCGGACTCAAGAAATGATTATCGCTATGATCGGATATCAGAAGAGATGAAAAAGCAAAATAAAAAAGTGGAGCTTATTTTTTGTAGTTCCTATGATTTGATATTAACTTCAGGGGGGGTATTTTTAAATAATAAAAAAATAGAATTTAACAGAAGAGATAAATTTTGGATTTTGTCCAACGCTACTATGAATTTTTTTGCTATTGAAAAAATTTCATCTTATGGAATTAAAAATATATGGCCTTCTCGTGAGGCGCTTAATTTTGCAGATAAATTTTTGACTTCAGTATTTTTTGAAAAAAATAACATTGCTACTCCCAAAACCACTCTTTTAAGATTTACTACCAAAGAAGAATTAAGTGAATTAGTCAATTTTTTAGGAGGCTACCCACTAGTTATGAAAAAAAATGTAGGCAGTGTGGGTAGAGATGTGAGAATAGTTAAAAATAACCAAGAAATTTTAGATTTTATAAAAGAAGTCCATCAGCGACTTGAAAAAAAAGACAATCACGCTAGCAGAATAGGTTTTATTTTACAAGAATTTGTAAAAGAATCAACTGGAACTGATTTTCGAGTTTTAGTTTTGGGTGGCAAAATAATAGGTGCAATGAAAAGAACTGCTCAAGATGGAGGATTTAAAGCCAATGTTTCTTTGGGTGGAAAGGCAGAAAAATTTGAGATGGACAAAGAATTAAAAAATTTAGCTAAAAAAGTTATTAAAGCTGGAAAATTATTTTACGGAGGAATTGATTTTATTAAAAAAAATAATCAATATGTAGCCTTGGAAATAAACACATCTGCTCAATTTAAAGGATTTGAAGGTGCTACGGGAATTAATGTGGCGAAGAAAATAGCCCAAGAATTCTCTAGATAATTAAATAAATATTTTTAGATCGAGTTAAAAAATGGTAAAAAGTTCTATTTATAGAGATGTTTTAGGTAATTAATATTAAATTGAAGATATTAGGTTGAGCAATGTCTTGATATAAGTTTAAAAATATTGCATAATGTGTAAAATATCTGTTAAAATAGAGTGTGGTATTAAAATATAATTTTTAGATAAAAAATGAAAACATTCGTTGCGAGAAAAATAAAAAATGAGCAGGGAAAAATATCCTGGTGGAAAGCGTTTCTAATGCTTGTTGTATTTGGAATTATTACAAGTATTGTTGTTGTAATAGGTGTTTTTGCTTACTTTGCCAAAGACCTACCAGATCCAAATAAAATAAATAAAAGAGTGGTAGCGGAGTCTACTAAAATTTATGATAGAACTGGTCAACATGTTTTGTATGAAATTCATGGTGAGGAAAGAAGAACCCTAATTTCCTTTGACGAAATGCCTCAAAGCATCCGTTGGGCCACTATTGCTTCAGAAGACCAAGATTTCTATTCACACTATGGAATTAAGTTCTCTTCTATCGCCAGAGCGGTTCTTAAAGACATATTGAATAGAAGAGCTTCCCAAGGTGGCTCTACTATTACTCAACAATTTGTAAAAAATTCTATTTTAACTTCAGAGAAAACATTTACTCGAAAAATTAAAGAAGTTATCTTATCTTTGGAAATAGAACAAAAATTTTCCAAAGATGAAATTTTAAGAATGTATCTCAATGAAATTCCTTATGGATCTAACGCTTATGGAATAGAATCGGCCGCCCAAACTTTTTTTGGTAAAAATGCTAAAGAGTTGTCATATGATGAAGCTGCGCTTATCGCTGTGTTGCCAAGAGCGACAACATTTTTTTCTCCTTTTGGATCTCATACTGATAGATTAAAAGTCAATCAAGAGGCTGTTTTGGATAAAATGGCAAATTTGGGTTATATAAATAAAGAAGAGATAGAAAAATATAAGAAAGAAGATGTACTGGGTAAGGTAGTAATAAAAAGAGAAAACATAAATGCTCCTCATTTTGTAATGTATGTAAAAGAATATTTAGATAATAAGTATGGCGTTAGAGAAATGGAAGAGGGCGGAATGAAAATTTTTACAACACTGGATTGGGATAAACAGCAAATAGCAGAAAAAGCATTGAAAGAAGGTGTGGAAAGTAACCAAGATAGATGGAATGCAGCTAACGCCGCATTGGTGGCTATAGATCCCAAGACTGGTCAAATTTTAGCTATGGTAGGTTCAAAGGATTATTTTGGAGAAAGCTATCCCAAAGGGTGTATGCCCGGAAAAAATTGTTCTTTTGAGCCCAATGTAAATGTAGCTATCCGCGATAGGCAACCGGGTTCTTCTTTTAAGCCATATGTGTATCTAACTGCTTTTAGTAGGGGATATTTTCCAGATACAATTGTATATGATGTGGAAACCGATTTTAACAAAGGAAGTGATGATAATTACATTCCTCAAAATTATGATGGACAATTTCGTGGTCCTTTAAAAATGAAAGAGGCTCTGGGAATGTCACTAAACGTGCCGGCAGTAAAAACATTATATCTGGCTGGAGTTAAGAATAGCATTGAAATGGCAAAAAATTTAGGCATTAAGGGACTTAACGAGCCGAGTCGTTATGGATTGTCGCTGGTTTTAGGTGGAGGAGAGGTTCAACTTTTGGATCACACCAATGCTTATGCTACTTTGGCTAATAACGGAGTAAAGCATGATAAAACTGCTATCTTAAGAATAGAAGATAAGAAAGGAGAAATATTGGAAGAATTTAAAGATAGCGCTGGCGATAAGGTGGTAAAAGAGGAATATATCGCTATGTTAAATTCAATCATCTCCAATAATAAATATCGAGCACCAGTGTTTGGAGAAAATAGTCCATTAAAATTTGATGATGGATATGTCTCAGCTAAGACCGGAACCACTAACGAATTTCGAGATGGGTGGACAATGGGATATACTTCTTCAATTGCGGTAGGCGTGTGGGCGGGAAATAACGATAATTCTCCAATGACAGTTGGTGCGGATGGAGTAAATGTGGCGGCTCCAATTTGGAGAAACTTCTTAGATCAGGTTTCTGGAAATTATAATAGAGAAAAATTTCCAGAGTTTAATAGTGAAGAAGTAATGAAGGATATTAAAAAAGGTGTCTTAACTGGAAAACTAGACACCGAAAAGAAGCTGGAAGTATGTGAAATTCCTGGTAAAGATAATAAATGGTGCAAGGCCAACAAATATTGCCCCAGCAAAGAGAAAAAAACTAAAACTATCACAGAGGCGCATAATATTTTATGGTATGTGGATAAGGATAATCCGCAAGGAGAATATCCCGATAAGCCGGAAAATGATCCTCAATTTGTCAGATGGGAAGATGGGGTGAAGAATTGGTATAAAAAGAGCAAGGATAAAAAATACATCTCTGACGAGGATGTAGCGGGAGATTGTGATGAAAATGATTTTGATAAATACATGCCTAGTGTCAAGATGAGTATTGATAAGAGTGGAAATAAATTAAAAATATCAGCGAATGCAGATGCCCCAATTGGAATTGAAAGCGTTATAATTTATGTCGAAGGGAATGAAATTAATTCTAGCGACAGTAGTTCTTCAAGTGCGACTTACGAGGTTCCTAGTGATAAAAATAATTCCAATATCAAAATAGAAGTTAAATTAAAAGATGATAATGGCAATGAAGCCAGTGCCTCAGACAGCGTTTCTGTAAGTTTTTAAAGATAAAAAAATTTTTCATTATAGAGGCGCAAATTTTTGCGCTTTTATTTTATCCATAAAATATAATCAGTACTAAGCGAGTATAAAAAAATAATTTTTTGATTTTAATGAGTTGGAGTATAATAAAGATAAAGAATTGCTTCTTAAATACAAAACATTTATTATTTGGTATACTGGGGTTAGGTAAATTTTAAAGGAATTTTTATGAAAAGATTTGAGGATAGTTTTGCGATAGGAGAGCAAAATTTAAACAAAGACACTAGTAGAGTTGTTGATTTTGCAGGTGAATCGTTTGAAAATAAGAGCGAGGCGCCAGAAAGAGAACAACGAGAAAAAGTTTTTACAGAACTATAAAATTTAGGTTTTATTCAAAAAGAAAGCGGAGAAACAATTTTTGACACGGAAAGATTTAAAAAAGAAATCTCTAAAAGTTTTATTTTAGCCAATAAGGAATTATCATCTTTTTTTATCAAGTATGGAGAAAGAAAGGTGGCACCAACTTTATGTAAATTATTGTCAGATTATAAAGTTATCTCTACAGAAGATTATGCGAAAGGAGTGGTAGAACCAAAGGATCTCCTCTACCTTCCAAAAAATGCTGAAGACGCCCTAGATATTGAAAAAATAAAAGAAAGTCAGTTTTATCTAACATTAAAAGATATTGTTTCCAATGTTTCTTATGATAAATTAAATTATGGTGATATTACTGATTTGGATTATCGCGAAGTCCTTCTCCCAGTTCTTATCTATCATCCTCAATATGGAGATGGAGAACGCGATGAAAAAACAGGTAAATTGATGGTGAGAAAAAACAAGACAGAATATCAAAAATTTTCTTCGGAGTATCTTTATAGAAAGCATGGTGCGCTTAGGGATAACGTATCTGGGACAGGAATTTATAGCGGGCGAAGATTTCTCAGAAAAGTCACACCTCATCTGTTAGAAAAAGGGTTGATTAAACTCAATGATTTTCAGATGACGATGGGACGAGGAGAAAAAACTGAAATTAATAGTAAAAAAATAGGACGGCGAGGAGTGGCGATGTTTGATAATGTTAGACATACTTTGGGTGCCAAATATGAGAATGATATCGCATACAAATTAGACGATAATTTAGGGGCTGTCATCAAAGAATCCAATAACACCACTAAACAAAAAAAGGAAATAATAGCTCTTTTTAATATCATTTCTAAAGAAAACGCACAAACATCGACTTCGCAAGGATACAAAATTGCTCCTATAAAACAAGCCAATCCCGAGGCATTCGACTGGCAAACATTTAGAAATAAAAAAGAAGATGAAACATTAGAACAATACAAGGAGCGAGTTGAGAAAATGGAATCTTTCGAGTATGTTTTGCAATCAGAAAAATATTTGCGTGACGAGTTGGGTATAAATCTAGAAAAATTTTCGCCTAAAGAACAATTAATGATTGCTCGCATGTTGAATAGTGTAAGTATCTTAAAAAAAGAAAAAATTAATAGCTTCATAATCAACCATGGAGACAGCGGCTTAAAATCTTTCCTTTCGCTGGAACACGGTGGACAAGAAATGGGAGAAAAAATATTAAGTATCGGAGAAAAATTAGAAAAATCACAAGCAGATATGGTTTTTGAAAAATATGCCCAATTAGTAGAGGCATCTTCAGAAGTAGAAACATATATCACTGAACAATTTGGAAATGAAAACAAGAGTCAGGCAAATGAAGTGGCTCAAGATCTCCTCATAAGAGGGAAGAAACTTTTAGAAATAGTAGCTGATAGCACACAACTTTCCCCAGAATCTTTACAGAGGGTGTTAAATAAAATTGAAGCAGTTAGAAAGGATACGGAAACCTTTAAGGCAACTTTTAAAAATATGCGAGAAAACGGAATTGAAATGCCTTTGGAAAAAATGAAAGATATTAGAGTTAACTCTTTTTTTGGTCAAGAGTTAGCAGCTAGTCCAGGAATAAATGAAAAAATGAAAGAAATTATAGCTAAAAATTATGCTAGTTATCCAAAAGATTTTCAAAATATGCTTCAAACTTCTTTTGCTAAAAAGATAGGTGATTCAAGTGTTAATTTTGAAATAGCTACCTATAAAGAAAGTGGCTTACAGAAAGGAGAAAAAAGTGAGCGAGAATTGATGACTTTTTTGACTATGCAACAAATGCCTAATGGTCGTCTCTATTTCGGAAATTTTAATATTAACAATGATATTTTTCAAGGTGCCGAGATTGGACGTGCTTTTTTTGAAGAAATAATGAAAAAATATGGTCAAGGTGAAACCCCAATAGATGCTCACTGTAACCCAGAGGAAAATATTTCCAAAACATACATCGAAAGTGGTTTTACAGCAGCTAACGTTATAGATGTTTCGGGCGTAGCTAGTTTTTCTATCACGATGGATAAGCTAAGGCAATATCCATCCAAAAACTTTTCTACCGATGAGATTGTAGCTAAGATTGGAGAAAAATCAGATAATTTAGTGATAAGAAAAAAAGAACCCGGAGATTCTTTTTCTGAATTGAAAAATGGATTTGCTCTGACAAGATATTTCGATTATGAAGATTCTGTTATCGTTGTATTCGAAACAATTTGATTGAGTGACTTAGAAACATTCCACAATGACTCAAAGAGATAGCGATGCATAGCGTAAAGATTGGGGTCAGTAATTATAATAGAAGTAATGGTTTTATCGGTATTAAAAGAAATATAAGTTATTTTTTTATCATAAATCTGCATTATTGAAGAAAAGGGAATGTCGATTTTGGGAATTAGGCGCACATTATCCCGATCAATTTTGGGATAATCCTTAAGGAATTCACGGGAAAATGGGGTATCGAGGGCAATACCTTTTTTTGTAATAAATTCATTGTTTCTTTTTTTGCGATATTCAGCATTGATTTTACTAATATTCTCTTCAATCGCTTCAAAGTCCGCATAGGAATAGATGGCTTCTCTGGCAGTGAGAGAATCACCCAAAATCTTTTTTACTCCGGAAATTCCCTCATAAAATTCAATCCCCGGCTTATTATTGGCCAGATTATACATAGAAACCAATGAACCCACCTCATCATCAAGGTGGTTTTGTACGTTTTGGGCTTTGCGGACTTGGCTTTCTGCTAGTCCCTTTAGGGCACTAGGGTGGAGAGGGGTAAAAATAGACACAGCTCCATCCTCATCTTTTTTTACTAGTAGTTCGAGTTCAATTAATTCTTCCAATGTTTTATAAACGACACCTCTTTGTAAGGGGGTGTTTTTAGCAATTTGAATAGCCTTTTGCGCACCATGCGCTAAGAGATATTCATAGACGAGAATTTGATTGGCGTTGAGACCAAGTTGTTTTAAGATTGTATTTTCCATAGGCTCAATAATAGATTATATAACTAGTATAGCATTTATTAATATATTTGTCAATTAATTTATGACAAAAATATGGCTTAAAATAGAGATAATTTATCAATAAATAAGGAAAAATTAAAATAAATAGATATTATTGTTATGTAACTATTGACAATTCTATTAACCTATGCTATACTACACTGTTACGATAAGAAACGGCTAAGAGAGGAAAAGCACATTACAATCAAGTTCAAAAATTTCTCTAAACTAAGTCTAAAAAGTTAGAGTGATAAAAGTCCTAACCAAGGAGAGAGGGTTAAGACTAAATCCAACTTAAAAAGACTAAAAAAAGAGAAACACTAATAACTATTAGTGAGTGATAATTCTTCTAAAGAAATTTAGAAGAACTTCAGTCCCTAATATTAGAGACTAAAGTACCTTTAAATTAAGACTTTATAAAACAGA
>JBBQOS010000031.1:0-11148 GCA_038331135.1 Candidatus Moraniibacteriota bacterium
TATAATAGTTTAAATCCTTTATCTTTATGTTTGTAAAATATGTGCTAAGACATATGCTCTATAGCTTATATTTTATAGTGTTGTCAAAATATTGCACGTGCGTCTAAAGTGACAACTTTTTGTATTGGAGAATCTAAAAAAAATGCTGGAAAAATTTTAGAAATATTAGAAAGGCAAATAGAAATGTTTAGTGACAGGAGAATGATTAAGAAGCTTAAGATATCCAGAAGCGAGGCGGAAAGTTTAATAAAAATAATAGAAACAATATGTTTAAATTTAATTAAATAAAAATAAAAAATATGAGTTGTATGAAAAACCCCTTGGTGTTGCTAGTAACATCTGCACTTATAGCAGGTGTTGTCTTTATTAATAGTATGTTTAGTCCCACGGGAACATTTATTGGATTTTTCTCCGCAGTTGTTGTAGTAGTTTCCTTTTTATTATTATTTTTTAAAGAGCGTGTATTTTTATTTTGGATAAAATATACTGGAATATTCTTAATATTATCTTTTATAATTATTTTATTTTTCCCCGACATAAGTGGTGGCTTTGTTGGTTTTGATAAAGAAATTATTGCAATATTGTTATCGGGGCTGTTTCTGATCTTAAGCGTTGGGGTAATTATATGGAAAGCTATTAGTCTTAGAAAGAAAAAACTAAAATAATCTATTTCTGTTGCTGTATTTATAGGGTATATGCCTAGGTATATACCTTTTTATTTATCATTTCAGAGATTGGTCAAATATTGCACGTGCGTCCATTTGACTAATAATTTTGTTTTTTTAATCTGTTTGTTTTCTCTCATGAAAGGGGGCTAGAGAGGGAGAAGAAGAAATAAAAAAACAAACATTAAAACATGAAAGCATTGAAACAATATGGCAATTTAGCAATTAGCAGTCCCAAATCCCCAGATTGATAATTCCTTAAATTCCTAAACTCCCAATCTATTTGTATAGATTGGTAATTCATAGAGTTTTCGTGTTTCTTTGCTTTATTTTATTACGGTGCTATAATAATTTTATTGAGAAGCGCACTTTATTCATTAATAACTTTGACAAATAAGGATAATTTAAAAAAATATACACCCCCTCTTTAATTCTCCCCCTCAGGGAGGAGAGGATGATATTTAAATTATCTTTTTGATGTAAATTATTTATTATGTTGGAAAAAATAAAAAAAATAAAAAACGAAGCATTGCAGGAAATAGCGGAAGTTAAATCGACGGAAGAACTGGAAAATTTGAGAATAAATTATTTGGGTAAAAAAAGTGAATTTAATCAAATTTTAAAAGGACTCAGGGATCTCTCTGCTGAAGAAAAGAAAATGGTGGGGCCTGAGGCGAATGTTGCCAAAGAAGAAATTCAAACCGCTTTGGAAGGTAAGGCGCAAGAGTTGGAGGATTTGATCGATATGGAAAAGGAATGGGTTGATGTGACCGCGCCTGGTAAAAAAATAAAAAGAGGCCATCTCCATCCAATTACTATTGTGCAACGCGACATCGAAGATATTTTTACTTCTATGGGGTTTGAAATTGCTGATGGACCAGAAGTGGAAAGTGAGTTTTATAATTTTGATGCAGTAAATGTGCCAGAAGATCATCCTGGTCGAGATATGCAAGATACTTTTTGGATCAGTAAAGAAGAAGGCCGAGAAAAAGGAACAGGCACGGTTTTGCGCACGCAAACTTCCTCAGTTCAAGTTCGTTATATGCAAACGCACGAACCGCCTTTCCGAATAATTATTCCCGGAAGAGTTTTTCGTCAAGAAGCTACTGACGCTAGTCACGAGCATACTTTTCATCAATTTGAAGCATTGGTAGTAGGAGAAAAAGTTAACGTGGCCAACTTCCTTTATATCTCTGAGACATTTTTTTCTCAATTTTTCGGAAAAAAATTAAATGTAAGACTGCGACCAAGTTATTTCCCTTTTGTGGAGCCTGGTTTTGAATTTGATATTAGTTGTACTAACTGTGAAGGCAAAGGTTGTAGCTCATGTAAACAAACCGGCTGGCTTGAAGTAGGGGGAGCGGGAATGGTGCATCAAAATGTGTTTGAATCTGCCGGATACGAAAAAGGAAAATATCAAGGCTTTGCCTGGGGATTTGGTTTAGAGAGGTTGGCGATGATGAAATACAAGATTGATAATATCAGACATTTTCATGGGGGAGATGTGAGGTTTACTCGGCAATTCTAGGCAATCTTTTTGAGATTTTTAAAAAATATTAAATTTAAATTTTTATGGATAAAATGCCAATGCTCAGTTGAAGAATTTAAAGGAAAGTTTAATTTAACGGAAGAAGAAGCTCACAAAAGATGGTCAAGCTCAATTCTTAGAAAAAGAGATACTTTTCTAAACAGAGTAGAAAATTGGAAAAAAGTAGAAAAAGTAGCTGAGGAAAATGGAATTAAAATTAATAAAAATTCAGATTATGAAATGTTGAATGGGCAAATTATCTCCATAGATGGACAAAAAATAGAAGTAAAATCTATTGATGAAAATAATTCATCAAATAAAAAATATTCCAATGGTGTAAATTTGAAAAGCGTAAAAATAGATACAAGCGTATATTAAAATTACAAATAATAATTAAAATTACTGGTTATCAGCTACTAGTTATTAAAAAATAAATGAGATTTAGTTACAATTGGCTCAAGGAATTGAGCGAGACAACAAAAGCACCCCAAGAATTAAAAGAAGTTTTGACTTTACATAGTTTTGAAGTAGAAAAAATAGAAGATCTGGGGAAAAATTTGGAGATGGTGGTAATTGGGGAAGTTTTAAAAGTGACCAAGCATCCGGATGCTGATAAATTAAATGTGGCCCAAGTGAATGTAGAGCCTTCACTTCAACCCCTGCCTGCCAGTAGGCAGGCTCTCCCAGGGAGAGAGGGTATTTTGCAAATTGTTTGCGGAGCACCAAATTTAAAAGAAGGGCAAAAAGTTCCCGTAGCTTTGGTGGGAGCGGTTTTAAACCCGACACCCCCCTCCAACTCCCCCCTCAGAGAGGTGGGAGGGAATATGATTGAAATCAAACAAGTTAAGATTCGTGGCGTAGAATCATGCGGAATGATTTGTGCCCAAGATGAGTTGGGAATTGGGGAAGATCATGCTGGGATTATGGTGTTACCTGAGGATGCGCCAGTGGGAGAAAAATTTGCCAAGTATATGAATTTGAATGATAGCATTTTAGAAATTGATGTTTTGCCTAATCGTGCTCATGATTCAATGAGCTATGAGGGAATGGCGAGAGAAATAGCTATGCTGGAAAAAAGAATTGTTCTGGATAACGATGAAAAATTAGTAGGAAAATTTAAGGTGGACAATAGTTTAAAGATAGAAATTGAAACTGATAAATGTCCTCGTTATATCGGTGCCAAAGTTAGCGGAGTGAGAATTGAAGAATCACCCATTTGGCTTAAAAATCGCTTGAAGGCTTCTGATATAAAACCGATTAATAATATAGTGGACATTACCAACTATATAATGTTGGAAATTGGGCAACCGCTGCATGCTTTTGATGCTAATGGAATTGATGAAATTGGAGTGCGTATAG
This sequence comes from Candidatus Moraniibacteriota bacterium, assembly GCA_038331135.1. Classification (GTDB taxonomy): domain Bacteria; phylum Patescibacteriota; class Minisyncoccia; order Moranbacterales; family UBA9337; genus UBA9337. Next base: position 3,553 of record JBBQOS010000031.1, read on the forward strand.
CAAAAAATGCTGAAAAATTAATAATTCTAAATGGAGAAGAAATTAATTTGAGAAATGCGGATATTGTAATTACTGATGGAAAAAATCCAATTGCTCTGGCTGGAGTAATGGGAGGATTGGAAAGCGGGATCAAAGAGGATACGACTGAAATTATTTTAGAGGGAGCAAATTTCAATGCTTCGACTATTCGTCGGACTAAATCTGTCTATAATATCCAGTCAGATGCAGCTTATCGTTATGAAAGAGATATTGATGTTAATTTTACCGAGAGAGCGATGATAAAAGCCTTGATTCTTATAACTGAAATTGCAGGCGGAAAAGTTGAAACTATTTCTGATAATTATCCGGTGGAGATTAAAAACTGGGAAATTAAACTTGAACTTGAAAGAGTAGATAGACTTTTGGGAATCAAAATTGGGAAAGAGGATGTGATTAATATTTTACAAAATTTAGGAATTAAAGTTGTCCCAGAAAATAATATTGTAATTTGTGAAATTCCTACTCGCCGAATTGATTTAAGAAATCAAGAAGATTTAATTGAGGAAATTGGAAGAGTTTTTGGATATTATAAAATTCCGACCAAACCGCTTAACGGAAAAGTTCAAGTGCCATTAAAAAATAAAGAAAGAGAGTTGGAGAGAAGTTTGAAAAACATCATAACCCACCTTGGATTTGATGAGATAAAGGGATATTCTTTTTATTCTCGAGAGGATGCTAGAGCTCTTGGATTAAACGACGAAAATCATACCTCATTACTTAATCCTATGAATCCGGATCAAGAATTAATTCGTCGAACTTTAGCAAGCGGACTTTTGCGCGCTGGTAAAAAAAGTTTGAGTTATTATGAAAGTGTAAATATTTTTGATATGGGAAAAATTTATGCTCCAAAAAATAATTCTTTGCCCGAAGAAAATTTGATTTTGTCGGCTTTAATTATTGAAAAGGGCGATAAGGGAGAGCAATTTTTTGCACTTAAAGGTGTACTAGAAAGTCTACTGTCTAAAATTAAAATATCCGATGTTAAGTTTTTGGCTGAATTTGATGAGAACAAGGAAGATGCTCTATCTTTTCATCCTGGAAGAAAAGCAGTGATAAAAACTAGTGAAGGAGAAACATTGGGAGTAATTGGAGAAATAACTAAAAGCGCGCATAAATATTTTGGAATTAAAAAAATGCGCGCTGCTATATTTGAATTAAATGTGGGCGCACTTCTCGGAGAAATATCTGGAGAAAAAATTTATACCCAGTTGGCTAAGTTTCCATCGGTAAATAGAGATATTTCTATAGTAGTAGATAAAAAAATGCTAACTTCTAAGGTGGCTGAGGTAATAGTATTTTTTGGTGGAAATCTCTTGCAAGATGTCACATTGTTTGATACATTTATAAACCCAGCAACAAGCGAAAGATCTATGGCTTTTCATTTGATTTTTTCTGACCTAGAGAGAACTTTAACCGCCCAAGAAGTAGATGAAAAAATTGTTGAAATTAGCGCGAAATTGGAGGAAGAGTTGGGAGTGAAGTTGAGGAAATAGTAAATCTTTTAGCATTTTTAAGTTCAGGCACTAAGAGCTCCATAAGGTTCTTAGTGCCTGTGGTGCCTTTTTGTTGAAGGTTAGTATTTGTTTGTTATTTTTTAGTAAATAAACATTAACCGCCAGGGAGGTGGTTATTTTTAGGAGAAGTAAGCAAATCTTAGTTCATTCTAGGGAGGTTTTTATGGCAAAGTCAGTATTGAAGGAATGTCGTGCTTGCAAGAAAAGACAGACTGTCAGTAACGGACACACTCACTGTTATATTTGCGGAAGTATTTTGGATGTTTTTCGGACGTCTCCAGAGAAAAAACCAAAAATAAAAAAGAGACAAATACGTCAACAGCGCAAAATTGATATTGCTTGCGGAGGTCTTGTCAGGAGATAGCGTGCGGTAATGTTCATGGTTTAATGAGACACTTTTGAGGAAGCTTCCCAAAAGTGTCTTTTGTTTTAATTTGATTTTTTTGGCGTGGGGATGCTATAATATAAAGGATTTTAAGAGAAGAGTTTTAGCATGGCTAGCCTCAGGGAGTAAACCCCCTCTGCCTATCGGCATCTCCCCTTTGAGTACAAGAGGGAGAGGTCTAATAAGTAATAAAAATAAATTATGAAAAATCTAAAAAAAGTTGACAAAGAAGTTTATTCAGCTTTGAATGGTGAAATAAAAAGACAAGCTGAAGGATTAGAAATGATTGCCAGTGAAAATTATGTTTCCCGCGCAGTCTTAGAAGCACTCGGAACAGTTTTCACAAATAAGTACTCTGAAGGTTACCCAGGTAAGCGATATTATGGTGGTCAAGAATATACCGATATCGTAGAAAATATTGCTATCAATCGAGCCAAAAAACTTTTTGGTGCAGATCATATAAATGTCCAACCTCACTCAGGCGCGCCAGCCAACATGATTGCCTATAGTGCGGTTCTCAAACCTGGAGATAAAATTTTGGGAATGGATTTGTCTCATGGCGGTCATCTCACTCATGGTCATCCTGTAACTCTTTCAGCCAAGATTTATAAATTTATCGGTTATAAAACCGAAGCCAACGGAAAAATTGATTATGATAAGCTAGAAAAATTGGCGATAAAAGAAAAGCCACAAATGATATTGGCTGGATTTTCAGCTTATACTCGAAATTTGAATTATAAAAGATTTAGACAAATTGCTGATAAAGTAGGAGCAATTTTAATGATTGATATCGCGCACATCGCAGGATTAATTGCTGGCAAAGCAATTCCAAATCCAGTGCCGTATTTTGATATTATAACTACCACTACTCATAAAACTTTGCGTGGGCCTCGCGGTGGAATGATAATGTGTAAAGCTAAATATGTAACTGCGATTGACAAGTCTGCTTTTCCAGGATTTCAGGGCGGACCGCATATGAATAACATTGCTGCCAAAGCAGTGGCTTTTGGTGAAGCGCTAAAACCGGAATTTAAAAAATATGCCAAGCAAATAATTATAAATGCAAAAGTTCTTGAAAAAGAATTAAAACAATATGGATTTAAGATGATGTTTGGAGGGACTGATAACCATATGGTGCTAGTAGATGTTTTTGGTAGTAAAGGAGTGACCGGTAAAGAAGCTGAAGTAGCGTTGGATAAAATTGGTATCACTATTAATAAAAATATGATTCCCGATGACCCTAGAAGTCCAATGGATCCAAGTGGCGTACGCATTGGAACTCCTGCGATTACTACACGAGGAATGAAGGAAGCGGAAGTAAAGAAAATTGCTAACTGGATAAATGCTGCCATTGAAAATCATACTGATAAAAAAGTTTTAAATATTATTCGCAAAGAAGTAGTTAAGCTTTGCAAAAAATTTCCTTTAAATAAATAATTTATCAAACAGAGCCTCCTCTTCTTCCTAAGGGGAGGATTGAGGAGGGATCAGCGGAAAAATTATTTTGATTTTCAGTATAGACGCATTGTGCAATGCGTCTATACAAGACGGGATGTAGTATAGTGGTAGTACGCAAGGCTGGGGGTCTTGTAGTCCGAGTTCGATTCTCGGCATCCCGACAAAATGGATAATATCAATTGAAATAATGAAAGCGAAAACCTTGTCTTTGCGAGGAGGTACCCCGACGCGGCAATCTCGTACGAACATTATTAAATTATATTTTAAGATTGCCACACCTATTTTGAGTACAAAATAATTTCGCAAAGACAGTTAATAAATAATTTAAAATTATGAGTAATAGAAAAAACAAAATGAAAGGAATAATTTTAGCCGGTGGGACAGCCACGAGATTATTTCCAATGACAGCCACAACCAGCAAACAACTCTTGCCAGTTTATGATAGACAGATGATTTTTTATCCGCTTAACACTTTGATTACTGCTGGAATAAAAGATATTTTAATTATTGTAGCGCCAGAGCATAGCGGTCAGTTTTTAAATTTATTAGGTTCGCTTTTCCGAAAATATGATATCCATATTTCCTTTGAGGTGCAGTCGGTGCCCCGAGGTTTAGCGGAGTCATTGATATTGGGAGAAAATCATATCGGCGATGATAATGTAGCTTTGATTTTGGGAGATAATATATTTCAAGATGATTTCTCTGCTCAGATTAAAGCATTTAAATCTGGGGGGCATGTCTTTGCTAAAAAAGTGAACGACCCGGAAAGATTTGGAGTAGTGAAGTTTAACAAGAATAATCGAGCGGTGGAGATTGTCGAAAAACCCAAGGAGTGGATTAGTAATTATGCCGTGACGGGACTTTATCTTTATGATAATAAATGCGTAGAAATGGCCAAAAAAATGAAGCCCTCTGAAAGGGGGGAAATTGAAATTACTGATGTTAACAGAGCCTATTTGAAAAAGAGAGAATTGGAAGTAACTTTATTTGATGGAGAATGGTTGGATGCTGGTACTCCGGATTCATTGTTGGAAGCCAGCAGAATTGTAAAGGAGAAAGGAATTTCCAAAAATTTTCATCCGATTTTAGAAAAAGCGATTGATGAATTTAATGAAGAATTGAAGATTAGATCGAAAAAAAGACTTCAATAATGTTGAAGTTGTTCAAAATGTTCTAACTGTTGTAATTGGAATAAAATTGTTAATTAAATTCGTTGATGCATTAACTCATTAATTAAATAATTTAAAATATAAAATATGTCGAAAATAAAAAAAGCTATTATAGCAGTAGCGGGATCAGGGACGAGGCTTTTGCCTGGAACCAAATCTATGCCCAAGGAAATGTTACCCATTGTGGATAAGCCCATAATTCAGTTGGTAGTTGAGGAGTTGGTGGAAGCAGGGATTGAAGATATAATTTTCGTAACCAGATGGGACAAAAAACCCCTCGAAGATCATTTTGATCATAGTATCGCGCTTGAAGCTGATTTGATAAAAAATGGCAAAGATGATCTTGCCAAAAGTATTTCTGATATCGCAGAAATGGCTAATTTTATTTATGTTCGTCAAAAAGGTCCTTATGGCAACGGAACCCCCGTTTTGTCAGCCGCTAGTTTAGTTGATGATGAGCCTTTTGTTTTTGTTTGGGGAGATGATTTGGTAAAATCTGAAATTTCCTTTACGAAGCAAATGATAGAAGATTATGAAAAGAATGAACATTTGATGATTGGCGTGCAGGAAGTTTCTAAAGATGTGGTTAATAGATATGGTATTGTTAAGTTAAGAGAGGGGACTAATGAGATTGAAGATATTATAGAAAAACCATCTATTGAAGAAGCACCTTCGCAATTAGCTGATTTCGGAAGAATGATTTTAAACCAAGAGTTTATTAATATTCTCAGAGAAACATCTTTAGGAAAAGGAAATGAGCTTTGGATTACTGATGCTATAAAGCAATATGTGAGCCAAGGTGGAATTTTTTTGGCCAAAGAGCTAATAGATGGACAATGGCTAACTACTGGAGATCCACTTAATTATCTAAAAGCTATAATGGCCTATGCACTTGATCGGGAAGATGTAAAAGACGATTTGATAAATCACTTAAAGAGTCTAGGTATCTAAAATTTAAAATGAATCAATTTAAAATATTGGGAGTAAAAATAGATAATCTTTCTAAAAAAGAAATTATTGTCAAAGTGGATAATTTTTTAAGTGAAGATAAACTTCATCAAATAGCGACGGTTAATCCGGAAATTATTCTCAAAGCTAAGGAAGATGAGGTGCTTTTTAATGTTTTAAATAAGGCAGATTTATGTTTGGCGGATGGAGTGGGAATTCGATTTGCCTTTTGGAGATTTGGTCATCATTTACAAACCAGAATGACAGGCATCGATTTGATGTGGAAAATTTTAGAGATAGCCAATGAAAAACAACTGACGGTGCTACTCGTAGCCAGTAAAAATGGTCTAACCACTTGGCAGGAGACACGTGATGCGATTTTAACAGTGCATCCAGGCATTAAAATCAGTGGAGTATGCATCGATCCATCGGCGGGGCATTTTGATAGAAGCACGGAGCTTTCAAATTTAAATATAAAAGAGGGTCACACCAATTTTGATGTATTATTTTGTAATTTTGGAGCTCCATATCAAGAAAAATTTATTGCTAGTTTAAATCGTTGGAGCAGTTGGACCAGATTGGCCGTCGGGGTGGGGGGAAGTTTTGAATTCATTGCGGGTAAAATAAAACGCGCTCCTAAAATTATGAGATTCTTGGGTTTTGAATGGGTTTGGCGATTTGGTAAACAACCTAAGAGAATTAAGAGAATCATTAAAGCCACGATAATATTTCCAGTTAGAGTTTTGTTTAATAGATAAATTTTAAATTTACAAAAATAATGAAAAGAAAAATAATTTTAGCCTCTAAATCTTATTGGAGAAAAATATTGCTTGAGCAAATTGGACTTAAGAATTTCGAAATAATAGAAAGTGATTACGAAGAGGATATGTCAGCCCTAGATGACCCAAGAGAATTGGCTAAATTTCTGGCTTTGAAAAAAGGGGAGGCCGTAGCAGAGAAATTTAAAGATGCCATTATTCTTTCGGGGGATACTTTTGTAGTTTTTGAAAATAAATTTATCGGCAAGCCCAAGGATAGCGAGGATGCCAAAAAAACGCTCAGAATGTTTTCGGGCAAAGAGGTGACAGCTGTTTCTGGATATGCGATAATTGATACAAAAACAGGAAAGGTTATAAATGACGTAAATGAAGGCGTGGTTAAATTTAGAGATTTAAGTGATGAAGAAATTGATGATTATGTGGCAACGGGAGAATCCTTAAATTTGGCCGGATCATTTGGAATAATGAAAAGAGGTGTGGTTTTATTTGAATCAGTAAGCGGTGATTTTTATTCAATTGTGGGTTTTCCTATCGGTAAAATTTATCTAGCCTTAAAAGAATTGGGAGTAAACGTTTTTAAAGATTAAAATAAATTGACGATTTTGAATTTAAAAGTTAGAATTTAATAACTGGTAGATTTAATTATTTAGTTAACGAATTAACGCGTTAACAGATTAAATAAAATATTTGACGACTGTCAGGAATGGTAAGAATCGATAAATATTTGTTGTCTAAATATTGACTATTGGATATTCTCCAACGGAGTAGGGCGTATAGCTCAGCTGGTTAGAGCACTTGCATGACATGCAAGGGGTCTCTGGTTCAAGTCCAGATACGCCCACCTATAAATAAACTTGAAAGAAGTTATCTTTAGTTGCGTAATATAAGGCGAAATGATTAATTTAGAGGAATGTGAAAAAAAAGAAGATAGCGCGCTTGTGAAGCTATCTTTGAAAAATCAGGAATATTTTTATTGTATAATTTCCCGTTATGAAAAAGTAATCTTATATTATATTTTGAGAATTTCCTCTCTATCCAAAGAAGATGCAGAAGATATTTTGCAAGAGGTTTTTATTAGTGTCTACAAAAATCTAAATGAGTTTGATAATAGTTTAAAATTTTCATCCTGGATTTATCGAATCGCACATAATAAAACAATCAGTGCTTGGCGAAAAATTAAAGTTCGGCCCCAATCCGTCTCAACTAATGTAGCCGACGACCTGTTTAATTATATCCCTAGTGGTCAAGACATTTTGGGAGAGCTCGAAAAGAAACATACAGCCAAAGAACTACAAGCGTCATTA
>JBBQOS010000032.1:0-10998 GCA_038331135.1 Candidatus Moraniibacteriota bacterium
ATGAAGCTTATGGTATAAAAACATTGGCGCGTAAAAGAGAAATAGAATTAAAGAATAACAGTTTTAAAAAGAAAGAATTACTCGAAAGATTGGAGCAATAAATTATGGCCCTATCGTCTAGTGGTTAGGACAGCAGGTTTTCATCCTGTAAACAGGGGTTCGATTCCCCTTAGGGCTACTAAATAAATTGAAGAACACCTATTTTTGAAGGGTGTTTTTTAATTGTGATAATTTTTTGTTTTGTGATATTATTGCTTTAAGTAAAGAATAAAATAAATATTATGGATATAATTTTCTTAGTAGCGCTATTGTTGATGATAGGGGGTATCGTGGGAAGTATTTTACCAATTATACCCGGACCAATTTTGAGTTTTGCGGGATTGGTGGTATATTATGTTTTCCAAGAAAATGAAGTTTTAACCCTAGGCCCGGTATTATTTTTTGGTCTAGGGATGCTATTTTTAGTTATTGCTGATTATTTATTACCACTTTTGGGGGTAAAATTTGTAGGTGCTTCAAAAAGTGGACAGTGGGGAGCTGTTATCGGTGCTCTCTTGGGCATAGCATTTTTTCCGCCACTGGGTATTTTTGTGGGAGCTTTAGCAGGGGCAATTATCGGAGAAATATATCATGGCAAAGAATTTTCGGAAGCGATGAAAGTCGCTATCGGAGTAGTTGCAGGAAGCGTGGTGGCAATTTTTTTACAAGTATGTTTTTCTTTAAGTGTGATAACTTATTTTTTATTTAAAATAATTTTCTAGAAATTAATTGTGTCTTTAGTTGTAAAGATTTTGGAACCTATTTTTTCTATTAAGATTATATTTTTAAAATATGCATATTTTAAAACATTAACTTTAATTGATTATTTTATTTTATTACATAAAACTGTTCTAATCTTTGAAACTATTCAATCCTCTTGCTTTTTAGTTAAAAATGGTGTATAATGCTTGTAGGTAAATAAACGGGTGTAAATTCCCGTTTTTTATATTTTATACTAAATATGGACAAAATAAGACAAAAATACAATAAGATAAAGAAAAAAATAGCCAAAGGGGAAATGGATTTTTTTGTTTTTTGTAATAAAAAATTAAATGGTATAATTGATATTGAGAGAGATTATTTGAAAAATTTTATGCTATTTACGGCTGTAGTTTTTTTATCGGTTTTTACTTATTTTTCACTAGAATCAATGAATAATATCAAAACTCAAGCCATAGAAATAAAGCCTGTCATATCGATTCCAAGAAATATAGAATTAGAGAAAAAAATCAGAAAGGTAACTGCCGGTTTTCCAATTGAAAATATGACTCGTTACATAGCCAGAGAAGACGAACAAGTTGCAGCCTTTATAGTGGCGATTGCTAAAAAAGAAAGCAATTGGGGAAAAAGAACGCCCAAACTAGATGGACAAGAATGCAATAATTATTGGGGATTTCGTCAAAAAAGAGAAAGGATGGGTAGTGGCGGACACACTTGCTTTGATAGTCAAAAAGAAGCAGTTCATTCTATAGCTTTGAGAATAAAAGAATTAATAGATAATGGAATTGATACGCCAGAGAAGATGGTTGTTTGGAAATGCGGATATAGCTGTGAGGCTCATAATCCCGAAAGTGTAGCCAAATGGATTGCTGATGTGGGTTTCTATTATAATAAGTTTTAATAAATATTAAAGTTAGCCAGTCTTAAATAGCGAGAGTCTAGACTGGTGGGGCAAATAAAATATGCAAAATAAAATTGATTATCGATCTATAGTAAAAAAAGCTATAAACATAACCGTAAGCAACAAAATTTTGTGGTGGTTTGGATTTCTAGCTATTTTTAGCGGCTCCTACCTTTCTTTCAATTATACATTTCCCAGTAATTCATCAGAAAAGAAAATGGATGAAATGGAATTTATGAATATGATGCGAAAGATTTCGTTTTGTTGGGAATCTTATAGAGAGTGGATAATTCTTGGGATAATATTTTTGATAGTTGTATTAATCGGTTTTTTTGTCTTGGGATTAATTGGGCGAGGAGCCTTAATTGATTCTATCTTCAAAATAATAAAAGATGAAACTTTTTCTTTTTCGTCAGGAATTAAGCGGGGCATTCATTTTTTAGGTAGATTGTTTTTGATAAATTTATTTTTTTCTTTAGCTTTTTTGATTTTAATATTTATTTTGGCTTTCCCAGTAATTAGATTATTTATTTTTAAAAGTTATTTGATTGCATCATCATTGGGCTTGGTGGCGGTGGTGCTATTGGTTTCTATTTTTATTTTATTTTTTTATCTCAAAAGATACGCAGAATTGTATTTAATTAGTAGTGATTTGAGTGTTTTAAATTCAATAAAATTAGCTTATAAATTATTTGAAAAAAATATAAAAGAAAGTTTTATCGTGAGTTTAATTTTAATAGCACTTAATATAATAATAGGAATTATACTAACTTTAATTACATTGGGATTATTTGTTCCCGGTGGCATATTGGGAGTTATTGCCTATACAACAATGGGGGAATTAACAGCAATTGTATTTATAATAATGGCGACTTTGTTTTTTGTGGGGTTGATAGTTTTTGTTAGGTCAATTTTGAATGTATTTTTTGAATCTATCTGGGTATTGTTTTTTTACGAAATAGCTAATAAAAAAGAAGATCCAAATAATCTACTTGAAAGAGAAAAAAATATAAATTTAAACAGAGAGGCGGAGTCAGGTATAACTGTATAAAATTTAAAAACCATCCTTAGTGGGATGGTTTTTTTTGTCTATTTTTTTATTCTACTTTACACTTGCTGGATTTTGAACCCCCTATCGTGCTCAACCCAGATCCTCCATTAGATAAGCTTCCGTTGGGAGTAAAGCCCTTTAGTGTATCTCTCATATCTTGAGACATATCACAAATGTTGTTATTAATTTTATCTTGAACATTTTTTCGAGCATTGCCAATCCCTTGTTTAATGATGCCAGTGGCAATTTTTCCAACCACTATCCCTGCTACTTCTCCAATATTCTCGGCATTAGCCAGTGCATCGTTATCCATAGTATTAGCCGCTAAAGTAACGCCCTCAATAATGGATCCTGGGGTGATTACAACTCCATCAGCGCTTTTTTGGGCGATAAATCCTCCGTAAGCTCCAGCTTGGGCAGCTGCTTGTTCTTTCTCTTCCTCTAATTTTTTATTATAAACACCTTCAGTTATCAGCGCATAAGCCAGGGGGTTGTTATTTGGTTGCATAAATGCGTCAAAAGCTGCCCAACTGCCGTCTTCAAACATACTTTTCGCGTCGCAGGCATATTCTTGGAAGGTATCTTGTAAATCTGTGTAGTCAATTTCTAAAACAAAATTTTTGGCTCTGGCTGTGCGCCACTCAGTAAAAGATGCCCCCCCGCATGAAGAAGATGAATATGAACCAGATGATTTGCCTCTAGTAGTAACTGTAAAAAAATCATTCATGTAGCTTGTGGTTTTTCCAGTGGGACTTTTAAATAAATAGTCCTCCCAATCAGTGATGAATAATGAGCCAGCTTGCGAAGTGCCAGAAACTAAATTGTTAACAGTTTCACTGAGGGTTTCAATAGCAGCTTTTTTGAGTGCTCCAACTATGGCGGCTCGAATTTGGATTCCAATGTTGTCAAGCATGGTCCTAAAGAAAGCGTTTCCAATATCTGGCCAAGCTGCGTAAGCTTTTGCGCTGTGGATAGGGGCGGTCAAAGAAACAAATATCAAAATAATTGCGCTAAATATAATTTTTTTATTCATAAATATTGACTTGGAATGTCTTGTTCCATAAGAAAATTAATTAATCCCAGTTCTTCTAATTTGGCTTCAGTTTCACTTAGGTAATCATTGGCGAGAATCATAATATTTTCAACCTCTGAAAAACTAATTAGGGAAGCAATGGGATCGTTGGTGTCAACTTTTACTTTATCCTCAAGTGAAATTGCGTAGTTAGCTAACTGGAGACCTTTTTTGTGGATATCAAACATTTCTTTGGGAACTTCCAAATCATTCATTTTTGTCAGTATGGCGCTACCTTTGGCAGCTAAGTCTGTAAAATAATCAAGTCCTCCACCATTAGTAGCGGAAACCACAGCTGGAATTTTCGACATTATTTCTCTGGAAAATTCTCCAATAGCTTCCTTGGAATCAATGGAATGAGGAAGATTATTGGTCATTACATAAAAGACAGAGGAAAGATATTCCTTGTTGTCTTCTTCCATTTTTCGAGCTTTTTTTTCTTTGCCGAAACCGGAGTAGTTTTGAGCTAATACTTTTATAGAAGATTCATCTATCGGTGGAAGATCGCTAAAGGAAATATTGCTAGAAATTTGTTCTGTTATTAGATTATTAATACTATTCATATCAATTCCGCCACCATCAGATCCTCCAGCGGCCACCATTTCAGCAATTCTATTAGAAAATTCAGTGGTTAAATTTTCAGAATCAGCATCTATGTTGATATTTTTATTTTCAGTAGAGGTGGTTAATTTATCTCCAGGGGATGGTATTAGAGGGTTATATCCACTATTAACTTCAGCACCATCTTGGTATCCGTCACTATCAGTATCTGGGTTTTTCGGATCAGTGCCATATTTTGATTCATCTTCATCGCTAAGACCATCTGAGTCAGAATCAGTAAAAATACTTCCGTTGTTGGAATTTTCTATAGCAATAATTGAAAAAGAATAGCCGAAAAATAATAGCAAGAAAAAGACCAACAAAGTTACTTTTATTTTTTTTACTTCTATCAGATACATACTTCTATTTTATTTTTTTATTTTAAATTAAGTAAAATCTTCTAAAAAAATTATAGCATAAAAATACTTGATTTGGCAATGCTTTTAATGGTATCCTTTTTGTGTCTATACGAATTACTAGTTTGTACGAATATACGAATCCAAATCATCATATAAATGAATTAAGAAAAAAGGTGTATGATTGAGTCGGGAATCCAGAAATATTTCTCTTAATTCCTTTATTACGACAGTTATTCGATGACTTTTGACTGATGACGCTAAAATAAATTGTCATATTGTTTTCATGCTAAATCGTTACTTTATTTTAATTTTAAATTGTTCTAATGTTAGTATGCTAAAATGTTAACATGCTAGTATTTTTCATGCATATGATTTTTCGTCCCAAAAATTTAATGGAAAAAATAGAAAATAGTCCAACCTCTTTTTACTTGTGGACGTTTTCATTTTTGGGTATTATTTTTGGTAGAATCTTGATGGAAAACTGGCTGGATGGGATGATAAATAGAACTGGAGATTATTTTTTTCATCACGCTTCCTATACTTTTGTTTTTTTCCTTTTAAATTATTTAATATTTGTGTGGTTGTTGGTAAAAAATTTAAAGATTGACATAAGAAGGGCTTCCAATGTTATGCTTTGGGGCTATCCGATTATTATCTTTCCTCCACTAATTGATTTTATTTTATTTAGAGAAAAGGTGTATTTAAGTTTTTATGGAATTTACGGTTTGGCTGAGATGCCCAAAAGATTTTTTACTTTTTTTGGAGATAATCCTGATTTTGGGGTAACCTATGGAGTTCGTATTGAAATTGCGTTAGCAGTGATTTTTTTGAGCCTCTATGGATATCTAAAAACAAGAAGTAAAATAAAATCTTTGTGGCTAGGTTTGCAAATTTATGTGGTCTTGTTTGTATTGGCGACTTTTCCTTCATGGGTGACTATAATATATCAAAGTGTTTTTAAGGGGTTTATTCGGGTGAGTGATATTGAAATAGTGCAGTTGTTTTTTACTTCAGCTAAATTGTTTTCCAGAGAAACCGGCTCTTATACTAATGCGCTTAGTATAAAAGTGTCTATTGTTTATTCGGTTTTGTTAGTTGGCATAATTATTCTAGGACTGTTTTTTTATTATAGAGATAAATTCTTATCTTTTTTAAAAAATTCTCGTCCAGTTCAATTGATTTACCATGTCGGATTATTGTTGGTAGGAGCGGGGTTGGGAATTTTATTTACCAGTCCAAGCTGGGATTTTAATTTTTTTAATTTTTTTAGTTTTTTAAATATAATTATTGCGGTTTCGTTGGCTTGGTTAGCTTCGGTGGTATTTAATGATGTTTTTGATAAAAAAATAGATTCAGTTACTAATAGCCAGCGACCGTTAATAGTTAAAGACTTTAAGCAAGGCGATTACATAACCATCGGTTTGGTGCTTTTCGCTTTTTCTATTTTGTATGCCGGAATGATAAATCCCAAAGTGGCCTTGATGTTAGTGGCGTATCAGGCCTTGGCGTGGCTTTATTCAGCTTGGCCTTTTAGACTAAAGAGGTTTATTTTTTTGGCGTCTTTTATTAGCGCCATGGCTTCAATGTTGGTAGTTTTTGCGGGATTTGTTTTGGTTAGTCCCCTTCAAGACACTACCGAATTTCCCAAAAGAATTTTTTGGTTAATTTTAATTGCTTTAACGCTATCTTTGCCAATTAAGGATTTAAAAGATATCGCTGGAGATAAATTGGATGGAGTTTTTACTGTGCCAGTTGTGTTTGGAGAATATTGGGGGAAAATGGTTATTGGAAGCGGAGTTTTTTTGTCTTATTTTTTAAGCGTTGTTTTATTAAATGAACCGAGATTATTATTTTGGGCAATTATCATCGGGGGAGCATCTTTTTGGGTGGTAACTTATAGTGGAGATGGTAAAAAAATAAATAACCATAATTTAATTTGGTTTATTATGGCTTTGGTTATTGCGTATGCGTTAATTTTGACGAAGTTTGCTATTTTTTAATTAGAAAAATAATATTTTTTAGCCTTCGTGTGTTCATAGTGCAAATTTTTGCCAACAGTAATTTTTCACTAACTTTTTTTGACAGCAAAAAAAGATTACAAAAAAACTGCCGCACATACTCCTAAAATATAAATAAATCTAACTTTCACTCGCTAAAACTTCAGACTTCGCATTTGCTACGTAACAAAGTTTTTTAACGCTCCCTTCAAGTTGATTTACCTGCCTGCCGGTAGGTTTTATTTCAGCCGTAAAGTGTGGGACTGTATTTGATGTGTGTTTATTATGTATTTGATTTTGGATAAGGTAAAAATTATCAATGTCGTTAGCGGTTCATTTAAGCAAATCGGAAAGTTTCCCCCAATCGTCAATGGAGAGTTCTTGGGCTCTGACATTGGAAGTTAAATTAATTTGAAGAAGGATTTTTTCGACATCTTTTTTGTCGATATGAAAACTGTTAGATAAATTGTTAATTAAAGTTTTGCGGCGTGCACAAAAACCGGCGCGGACAATTTTAAAAAATTTCTTGTCTTGGGCTAAATTACTTTTTTTGATGTTGTAAATTTTAATTACACTGCTATCTACCTTGGGTGGGGGATTAAAGTTATCTTTAGCTACATCAAAAAGAATTTCAACTTCGGCATAATATTGAACAGAAACTGATAATATGCTCATTTTTCCCTTGGGAGCCACAATTCTTTGGGCGACTTCTTTTTGAATCATTAAAATTAGCTCATCTGGTTGGTGAGTAGTTTCTAGGAATAATCTAATGATTTTGGAAGTTATGTAATAAGGGATATTGGCTATTATTTTGTAATGGCTGACTTTTCTTTCAGTTAGCAATTCTGGCAAGTTTATTTTTAAAATGTCCTCAAATATTAAGTCGATATTTTTTTGATCTTTGAATCTTTCCTCCAGAGCATCCCGAAGCTTGGTATCCAGCTCAATAGCGATAACTTGTTTAGCTGCCCCACAGAGCTCCTCAGTCAAAACACCCTCGCCAGGACCGATTTCCAAAATAGTTTCGGTTTTTTCTGTATGAGAAGATTTGATTATTTGTGCTACGATATCCGGATTGTTTAAAAAATGTTGTCCCAAGTAACGAGGCATAAATTTGTAGTTAAATATTTATATTATGGTTATTTATAGATTAGATTAATAAATAAGATAAAGCAACTTAAATCACTTCAGCATGTTGGTATAGTAACATATTAGCACAATAAAAATTATTCATTTGATTTGTTAGAACGTTAATACGTTAAAGTGATGATATGTTAGTAGGGTCTTTGTTATTGGCATTTATCGCTTTTAACAGTATAATAAATTTGTGGAAATAAGTCTTAAATTATTGAATCAAAATGATAAATAGAAAAACAAAAAGGTTATTTATAGCTATTGTATATGTGGTTTTTTTTGGAGTTGTGGGCGCATTGCTCTATTATATTTTTGAGCCTGCACCGACTTGCAATGATGGAGTGCAAAATCAATCCGAAAATGGGATAGACTGTGGCGGTCCATGCGCTACTTGTGAAAAAATAATTAATGCTGAGGAAATAAAAATAGATGAAAAGTACTTTGTTTATGGTAACAAAAATCAATTTGATGTGATGGCCTCCATAACCAACCCTAACGATAAGTACGGAGCAATTAGTTTTAATTATGAATTCCAATTACTTGATCAGGCAGGGAGTGTCTTGGAAAAAAGAAATGGAAGTAGTTTTATTTTACCAGATGAAAGCAAATATATTATGGAATTAAATTTATATTCAGCGATCAATCCCTATAAAATAAATTTCGAAATAAAAGATGTAAAATGGGATGAATTTTTAGAATATGCCGAGCCGAAGCTGAGTATTTATCAAAAAAATTATTACGAAGAATTTGAGAAAAATATAACATCAGGCTTGTTGAGAAATGAAAGTTACTTTGACTTTAATTCAATTGAGTTAATGATAGTTTTAAGAGATTCAAACGGAAAGCCAGTTGCACTTGGAAAAAACGAAATGAGAACAATTAAATCACAAGAGGAGCGAGATTTTAAATTGATTTGGCCTTATAAATTTAGTGAATCAGTCGCTAATGTCGACATTAAGGCTGAAGCAAATGTCTTTGATTCAGATAACTTTATAAAGAAATATTTACCCAGTCGTCAATTTCAAGATTATAAATAAATTAAGATTGAGATATGAAAAGTAAAAAGACTAAACCTCCCAAAAGAGATTTAGTCTTTTATTTAAATTGATGCGCCGTTAATTGCAGGTTAATTTTTTAATTATTTCTGAGCAATAAAATTTTTATGATTTCTGAAAACCTCAGAGTTGAAATTTTTTATCAATCTTTTTACTTCTTCGGGAGTCAAGGGTTTTTCTTTTATTTTTTCCATTTCTTGGATGGTAATCAAATAATCTTGTATTACTTTTTTAATTATTTCATCAAACTTAGGACTTTTTTCGTTAAGTTCTCGTTCGTATTTTTTTAATTCCAAAGCTAAAATTGGCGATAAATCAAAAACATCAGTGAGCATTTGCATTTTTTCCATCTGAATTTTAATGTTGCTTATTATGTCCATATAGTGGAATATTTTTTTGTAATAAGCCTTGCTTTCGTTGGGCCACTTTTCTTCGTTGCTTTCATTTTTTTTAAAATAATCAGGACTCCAGTTGTAGGTAACTAGAATTTTTTTGCGAGCCTTGGTTATCTCTCCCACATTGTATTCCGCTTGTCCGATTTGGAAATTACTAAAAAGATCCATCAGATAAATTTCTCCGAAAGCATCACCATACAATGCGTTACTTTTTATGAGAGTGGATATTTTTTCAATATTTTCTTTGGTGAGTTTATCTTCTTGCGGCAAGCTTGACTCTAGAATGCCCAGTCTTTGTAGTTTATTTAGATAACGGATAACTTCCCTTATGGTGGTGGGCATTATTTGCATTGTACCCATAGCACCTTTTTCAGACTGAGCATCAGGCCTCAGCCCCGATTCTGTTATTTTTATAGCAGTTAAAAATTTTTTGGAAAATAATCTTGAAGGAAAGAGTTCTTCATTTCTAGATAAAATTTCTGAAAGCAAATGTATTTCCTCAACTATATTTTGCATTTTTTCCATTGAGATATCCTCTTTTTCTAATACCGAGGCTTGTTCAGAGGATTTGTTTTTTATGGAGTCTGGAATAATTTTGGCCGTCTTGTGAGTGGACTTTTCTTTTGTGGGAGTTGTTGTTATTTCTAATTTTGTACTTTCGGAGATATTGGTCTCCATCTTGAGAGAGTGATTGGTATCGAGAGTAGGATTAAGAACGGATTCTTTTTTCAAGAAATGTCCGTAAATATTAGCTGAAAGAGCGGTGACAGCTAGGCCGATAAATATGTTATTTATTTTTTGTTTATTTTCCAAAGAGATTATGTTTTTTTCTTTGTAAAAAGAAGATAAACAGTTAATCAAACTTATCGTAAGTTTTTGCGATAAAGGTTCGTCTTCTGTCTTTTGGGCTTTTTTTATTTCTGAATAATTATTATCTACAGGAATAGGCACTTTACCAAAATTAAATGATTCCATTTTTTGTTTATAGGATTTAATGACTAATTGTAGTTTAGCAAAATATTTAGTAAATACAAAATATTTTTCTTGATTTTAGCTGTATTTAGCGTAAACTAGTATAGTTAAGTAATTAATCACCCGTCATTCGCCAGTGGGCAGAAATAGGCGGTAAAAAATATGGATATAAATTTTTGGATAGTGTCAATTTTCTACTTAAGCATGAATATGATAGCTTTTTTGGTGATGATGATGGATAAGTCTAAATCAAGAAAAAAGCAGGCTCAAAGAATCGCTGAAGGAACTTTATTTTTTATGGCATCCGCTTTCGGAAGCGTTGGTGTTTATTTGGGAATGTTTATTTTTCATCACAAAACCAGAAAAATCACTTTCGTAATTGGTATTCCATTGATAATGATACAAAATATAGTATTTCTTTCGTTGACTTATGATTTTCTAAATTCCTTGCGTTAGATTTTTGATAATTTGAGTTTTTATCCATGATGAGCTACTATTAAGATAGCTATTTTGTCGCAGCAGAGGAGCCTAATTATTAAATTTAAAATTTTATGAATTACAAAAAAACAACCTTAAGAAATGGATTAAGAATAATTACCGCTCCCATGAAAGATACTCAAACAGCGACGGTAATGGTGATGGTGGGGGTGGGTTCGAGATATGAAAATGACAACGAAATGGGCATATCTCATTTCATTGAGCA
>JBBQOS010000033.1:0-10735 GCA_038331135.1 Candidatus Moraniibacteriota bacterium
GGATGATGAAAGGCAAATAAGAAGATGGAGAGCATTTAAGAGGCACTTGGGGGCAGTTAAAAATAATTGCCATAGGGGTGATTTTAGTTGCCGACCGAGACAGAGACAGGCACTTTTGCATTGGGCTTATGATAGTCGAAAAATATAAAATTAATTTAAAATAGAGACTTTAATCGATTTTGCTAGATTAATAATTTTGGCGTAAATTAGAAGTACGTATCCTATGTACATATTAGATATCATTATCGATTAAATTATCGATTAAATTTTTGAGATTGCAATAATCTTTCAATTATGGTATAATTTAAATATAATAACTGTTGTGAGTGAGACAAAAAATAGAGCCTAATGGGGAATATATATTGTTGTTGGCTCATAACTATGATTATGATTGGAGGTAGAAAGTTTATTCCTATTCTGTTTTTAAAGAAACGTTAAGTTTATTGCAGAGTTGGTACAAATATATGGAAAATTATAATCAATCACCACAAACTGAAAGTAGCGCGAGCGTCAAGCCACTCTATCGAGGTACACGCATCGTCTGGTTCTTATTAATGATATTGGAGGCACTTTTGGCCTTTCGATTCTTGCTCAAACTTTTAGTGGCCAACCCCGGAGCTGGATTTACCGAATTCATTTATGGAGCAACAGCTCTTTTCGTGGCACCTTTCTTAGCTGTTTTTAGAATTAGTCGAGTTGAAGGAAGTATTTTTGAATGGACGACTCTTTTGGCAATGGGAGTTTATTGGTTAATTGCTTGGGCAATTATCAAACTTCTTATCATTGGTAAGCCAATCTCAAAAGATGAAGCATCTGAAAAATTAGATAGACAAGATCAATAATATAAATAAAGTTTAAAATAAATTTATGTTTAGGATCATACAAACCCTAATTAATATTGTATTTGGAATCATTGAAGCACTGCTTCTTATTAGGTTTGTATTTAAATTTCTATCGGTAAATTCAGGAGCCTCTTTTGTGGCTTGGATCTACAACACAACAGCCCAATTGGTGGCACCATTCGTTGGAATTATTCCTAACTGGAAAATCGTTGGCTTTGTGATTGATTTTCCTACTTTTATAGCAATTATTATTTATAGCTTGGTCGGATACTTCCTTATGCAGATTTTTCCTCGTGATAGACCTAGATATTAAAGAAAATAAACAAATTTATATATAATTAATTATTAAAGAATAAAAATATGTGGACATTAGTTGCAATATTATTAGTTTTATGGCTTTTGGGCCTTATCACTTCTTACACCTTTGGTGGGTTACTTCATATTCTGCTAGTTATAGCAGTCATCGTGATAGTTGTTCGTCTTATTCAAGGTAGAAAGGTCTTGTGATAACAGGCTAGGTATTAAATTATTTATAATTCAATACCTTCGAAAAAGCTCTCCTTGCGCGAGAGCTTTTTTATTTTGTTAAATTTAATAATTGAGTTAAAATAAAAATAGATAATTTTTATTAGATAATAATTTCTATCTTTATACTTATGCTATAAAATAGAAATACATTGAAAATATGAAAAATAAAAAAAATCAAGAAACTGAAAAATTAAATAAAAACATAAAAGATTTAACTGCTAAAATAGAGAGATCAAATTCGTTTTGGTTTGTCCTTTTGCGTGGCTTAGCTATGGGCGCAGGGACTGCCATTGGAGCGAGTATTATCGCAGCTTTATTAATTGGTATTTTATCAAAAACTATAAAAACCGTTGGGGATGTGCCAATACTTAATAAAATTATTCCAGGAGACAAAATTGAAGCTATAATTAATACGAATAATTCTGGAAATTAAAATTATTTTAATTTGATATAGTAGAGTGCTCTTTGTTGTTTTTTTGATATTTACCAAAGATTGTTCTAATCACAATAGCAGTCTTTCGATTTTTAAACTTGATTAAAGTTTTTTAAAAAGTTATAATATATATAGGTGAGTTATAGTAACAGCTCCCTGTAGTTAATAATTAATAAAAAAATATATGAAAGGATTTAATACAAACATTGAAAAAGAAACAATAGAAAATGATAATTTTCGTAAAGTACTTTATACTGGAAAAAACAGCCAGTTGGTGCTAATGAGTCTTCGTCCAAAAGAAGATATTGGGATGGAAATTCACGAAGAAAATGATCAATTTTTTCGCTTTGAAAAAGGAGAGGGGAAATGTATTATCGATGGCAATGAATACTCACTAGCCGATGGAGTAGCTATTATTGTTCCAGCCGGAGCTGAGCATAATATTATCAATACTTCCGAAACAGAAGATTTAAAGATGTATACTATTTACTCTCCTGCGCATCATAAAGATGGTATTGTCAGAGCAACCAAGGAAGAGGCTGAAGCTAATGATGAAGAATTTGATGGAGTGACAACAGAATAATAACTTGAAATAAAGCAGTCTCTCATAGGGGGGCTGTTTTTATTTATGTAATTAAGTGAAATTATTTGTTTTTATAGATAATAAGTGTTTAAATAGATAGTGGATGATAAAAAAACATATTTAATAGCAAAGCCTTTTGAGAAATTAAAGAGATTTCTAGAGGAGATATGAGAAATAAAAATAGAAGTACATACATATGTATGTACGTGTAAAAAATAAGTGTGTCATAATCCTACGGCCGTAGGATTTTATTACTTAGGAATAATAATGAGGTTAGAGTAAATTGGAGATAACTAAATAAGAATTCATTAATATCGCTTTTTTATCAAGCTTTTTTTATTTTGTGGCTTTTTGATAAAAATGTTATAATTTTAAAGAAAATTAATGAATAAAAATAAAGAATAATGACTAAAAACAAAGAATATTATTTAGAAGATGCAGATACCGTGATAACCAAACTTCAATCTAGTCAACATGGACTCTCTGATGCTGAGGCCAAAAAGAGACTTTTGGAAAATGGTTATAACGAACTACCTGAAGCCAAGAGAGATAGTTATATAGTTTTGTTTTTAAGCCAATTCAAGAGTCCACTCATATATATTTTACTAGTGGCGGGCATCATTGTTTTTTTGATGGGTGAACTGACGGATTCGCTGGTTATTTTATTTGTTTTGTTTTTTAATGCAACCATTGGAACAGTCCAAGAAGGAAGAGCTCAAAACACATTTTTGGCGCTCAAAAAATTTATCAAAGGCAAGGCGACTGTACTTAGGAGCAATGAAGAAGCAATTATTTCAGACCGAGAGATCGTAGTGGGCGATGTAATTGTTTTGCGTGAAGGAGAAAAAGTTCCAGCTGATGCAAGAATTATAAATGCTAATTCTCTTAAAATAAACGAAGCTGCACTCACAGGAGAATCGGTGCCTAAATTTAAAACAATAGAAGTCAGTAATCAAAAAGATACGTCCGTTATGAATCGCGACAATATGGTTTATAATGGAACAATAGTAGTTTCAGGAAACGGTAAGGCTATTGTTGTCGCCACAGGGATGAACACTTTTTTGGGAGGAATTGCCAAGGAAACATTGGATATAAATTCTGAGTTCCCGCTCAAAAATGATATTCGTAAACTTTCACGCCTGGTAATTATTTTTGTAGCGATAGTCTGCGTATTTATTTTTGTGATGGGCTTATCTAACGGTTTGGCCCTAAAAGATATTTTTAAAACTATGGTAGCCATATCAGTTTCTATTATTCCCGAAGGATTGCCAATTGTTATCACCTTGGTTTTGGCTAGTGGAGTATGGAGAATGGGAAAGAAAAATGTTTTAGTAAAAAAGCTTCAAGCCGTTGAGGTATTGGGTGAAACAAAAATTTTAGCTGTTGATAAAACTGGCACAGTTACTAAAAATGAATTGTTAGTTAAAAATATTTATATTGGCGGAAATTCATTTGAAATTGAAGGCGATGGCTACAATCCGACAGGTGGAGTAATTTTGGAAGGAAAACAAGTCGATCCGCTTAATCATCCGGAATTATTATTGGCTGGAAAACTAGCAGCTATTAATAGCAGTGCAAATTTAATTTTTGAAAAAAGAAAAAGAAATTGGAGATTGGCGGGCGATCCCACTGAAGGATCATTGACTGTGTTTGCCAAAAAAATTGGCTTTCATCGTGATGATTTACTTTTTGAAGAACCGCTATTGGATGAAATCCCTTTTGATTATGAACTTAAATTTCACGCCTCTTTGCATAAACAAAAGAAAAATAATTTGTTAACGCTGACCGGATCACCAGAGGTTATTTTAAAATTATCCGAAAAACAATGGAATTTAAATGATTCAAAAACAATTACACCCGAAAATCGCAAAGTGCTGCAGTTAGTAATGCAAAATATGTTTCGCGATGGACTTCGCGTTATCGGTTTTGCTTTTTGTGAGACTAATGATCATAAATTGGATAAAGAAAATATTCCCAAGCTTATTTTTGGAGGATTTTTTGGAATTAAAGATGCTTTGCGTGCCGAGGTAAGAGAAGCAGTCAAGCAAGTATCTGCCTCTGGAATTAAAGTAGTAATGATTACGGGCGATCATGAAATTACCGCCAAATCAATTGCTAAAGATGCTGGCATATACAAAATCAAAGATAAAATTTTAAGCGGAGAAGAAATAAAAAATATTACTGAGGAAGAATTGGCGCTGAAAATTAAAGACGTTTCGGTTTTTGCTAGAATTACGCCAGATCAAAAACTTAAAATAGTCAAGGCCTACCAACTCAATGGCATAGTAATTGCCATGACTGGGGATGGAGTTAATGATGCTCTTTCACTTACGGCGGCCGATATTGGTATCGGGATGGGAAAAATTGGCACAGAGGTCGCCAAAGAAGCCGCAGACATTATTTTATTAGATGACAATTTTGCCAATATAACTCACGGCGTAGAAGAGGGACGAAATATTTTCAACACAATTAAAAAAGTAGTGCTATATCTTTTTTCTACGGGCTTAGGAGAAGTTTGCCTCATTTGTGGGGCACTTTTGCTGGGATTTCCTTTGCCGATTTTAGCTGCTCAAATTTTGTGGCTCAACTTGGTAACCGATGGATTTTTGGATGTGTCTCTAGCCATGGAACCAAGAGAAAAAATAAAAAATATTTTTTATAAAAAAAGTTTTATCGTAGACAATTTAATGTTGCAACGCATGATTTTTATGGCGTTGCCGATGGCTATTGGGACGCTCTATCTTTTTAGCCAAATTTACCAAACAGACATTGTAAAGGCTTGGACAATTTCACTGACAACTCTGGCAGTTTTTCAATGGTTCAATGCTTGGAATTGTCGTTCAGAGGAAAAATCAATTTTTCAGATGAATCCATTTTCCAATAAATACTTAATTGGAGCGACTTTGGTTGTGGTAGTATTACAGATGTTAGCCATTTATAACCCATTTTTGCAAAAGGTTTTGCAAACCACTGCGTTAAATGGAAAAGAGTGGTTTGCTATTATTACAGTGGCTTCTTCAATAGTTATAACCGAAGAAATTAGGAAATTAATTTATAGAAGTAAGGTAAAAGTCCAACAAATATTAGGTCGGAAATAATTTTTAAAGTGATTTTTATGAATCAACCAATCTTGCAAAAACTACGAAATTGGCGAAGCGAAGTAGCTCAACTTGAGGGAGCGGTTCCTTACCGTGTTTTCCCCAATAAAGTTTTAGAAGATATCGCCAGACTAAAACCAACATCAAAAGAAGACTTGCTAGCCATTAAGGGAATTCGCGAAAAAAAATTTGAAAAATATGGGCAAACGGTCTTGGCCATTATAAATGAATCTACTAGCCCTGAAATGAAAAAAGGAGATCCTAAAAAAGTTCGTGATAAATATCAAGTTTATAGTGTGAGCGGGTATCTGGATTTTTTAAATGCAAATATCTCCAGAGAAATTTTTACTATTAGGGGCGAAATTTCAAGCGTTTCGATTAAAGGACAAATTTATTTTTCAATTAAAGATAAAGAAGATGGAAGTTTGCTTAATTGCATAATGTGGAATAATGTTTACCAAATGTGTGGTATAGAAGTAGTGGAAGGTATGGAAGTGATTATTTGTGGAGTGGCTGAAGTTTATAAACCTTATGGAAAATTAACTTTTAAAGTAGGAACAATTCAATTAGTAGGTGAGGGAGCACTTAAAAAAGCCTATGATAAATTAAAAGAAAAATTGGAAGCAGATGGACTCTTTGACGAATCTAAAAAAAGAGCTATTCCGCAATTTCCCAATAAAATCGGACTTATCACATCTAGGGATGGAGCGGTAATTAATGATTTTATGAGTAATGTCGGAAGATTCGGCTACAATATTTCATTTATGGATTCAAGAGTCGAAGGAATTGGGGCAACTAACGATTTGCTGAAAGCTGTAAAATATTTTTCCAATAAAGATATTGATGTACTGGTAATAATCCGTGGAGGAGGTAGTCTAGAGAGCTTGCAAGCTTTTAACAACGAAATGTTAGTTCGTAAAATAGCTGAATTAAAATTTCCTGTGATTTGTGGGATAGGACATGATAAAGATGTGCCCTTGCTCTCGTATGTCGCAGATAAGTCAGTTTCTACGCCTACGGCCGTAGCACAAACGTTAAATAAATCTTGGGAGCAAGCTTTGGAAAGAGCAAATCTTTATGAAAAAACAATCATTTTAAAATATGAAAACTGTTTAAAGGATACTAACTACAGTTTAAATAATTTATCAGCAAGTTTGATTAATTTTTATCAATTTATTTTTGAAAGGTTTGATGGCTATAGCAAAGAAATTAAAAATAATATTTCAAATATGAATCAAATTATCAGACACGAGAAATATAAAATTAAAAAAATTGGGGAATTAATCAATGCTGGATTTAGAAGCCTTAAGCGAAGAGCGGAAATGGAACTGGATAATTTTGAAAAAGTAATCAATCAAAATAATCCCGAGCGCCAATTAAAATTGGGCTATAGCATCGTCACACTAAGGGAAAAAGTAGTAAGATCAATAACGCAGGTAAAGCGAGGCGATTTATTATCAAGCAAGTTTGGAGATGGAAGCATAGAATCGGAGGTAAAATAATTTTTAATAATAAACAAACTAAATTTAAGCAATATGGAAAAAATAAATTTATCAGAGTCTTTAAAAAAATTAGAGGCAATAACGACATGGTTTGACAGTCAGCAGGAAGTTGATGTAGAAAAGGGATTAGAAAAAGTAAAGGAAGGGGTAATCTTGATTAAAGCTAGCCGAAATAGATTAAAGGAAGTAGCCAATGAATTTGAAGATGTTAAAAAAGCGCTGGAAAGCGAGGGTGAGTAAATATTTGGCAATATCAAAATTATAATTTATAATTTCAAATTAATTTTTATTTGACTGATGCATACTGAAGTGTTAATCTTTTAAAAGTTCCTCGGGGTAACTAATTTTAAATTTATTGTTAATGGGAGGATTTAAATGCTTCTTGTAGAAATGAAAATTTTTGCTATAATTTTATTTTTATTTTTAGGTTACATATTTTGTGGAGTTAGGAGATTTTTTATTGTCGAAAAGAACAATCCAATAGACGGGAAGAAGTTCACTATCAGATTAGGTTCACTGAGTCTAGTGATATTTCTTGTCGTTTGCTTGTTGGTAAAGTAATGTGAGATTAACCTAATCCATTTGTTGCTCCTGCGGAAATATATTGGTGCCCGATCAGAGCTAACAGTAGGATTAATATAGCACACAATCAGTAGTCTAAGGATTTTGCTGTTTGTAGTAAGCTTCATTAGTGGAATAAAAAATTTAATAATCACAAATCTTTTGAGTTTTTAAATATAACCAAGAAAAAGTAATCTAATATTTTTTTAAAATAAAATTATTTTTTTTCGTATATAAAAGACGTATTTGTTTTTTTATGTTATGATGATTAAAGTACCAATAAAAAACCGCCCCCTGAATAAGGACGTTTTTTTATGTCCGTAAACCAAAGAGGAGAAGTTGTTTTGAAAAAAGTATCAATTTTTTTGACAGTATTCTTTCTGTTATTTGGCAGTTCCATGGGTTTAGCTTATGCTAAAAAAAGTAACAGCTCTTCGGAAAGTTTCAATATTTCCAAGGATAAAAAGAATACCCCACCAAAGAAAAAGATTGCTCGCTCAAATGCAATCAGGGTTCTGGCCACGGCTTATTACACGCCAGTTAAGGGTCAGAAAAACTACGCTACTAAAAGTTTTCGTGGTGACATGAAAATGAATGGTGGCGGAAAAACTAGCTCGGGAGAAACTCCCGAAGAAGGCATGATCGCGACTGATCCAAAAGTTATTCCCACCGGAACAGAAGTATACATTCCTGAATTGGAATTATACGCAGTCGCAGAAGACATCGGTGGTGATATCAAAGGAAAACGAATTGATGTATTTACTGGAACTGGAGAGCTTGCGCTTGCGCAAGCTATCAACATCGGCAGAAGGGTTGTTACTGTGGTGATCATCAAGAGAGCCTAGTAACTTTCTTAAATTTGGTTTATTGGTACTGTACGACGGGGGTTCGACGAGAATTCGTCAACCCCTTTTTTTTATGTTAGAATCAAAAAGTTAAAATGATAATTTTTGTAAAGTATGTTTAGAAAAAATGATTTTGCACCACTGATAAAGTATCTAAAGCCCTATAAAAAAGATTTCTATATAGCGGTAATTTTTGTAATTTTGGAAAATAGTACTTATTTGGTACTGCCATTGGTTTAT
This sequence comes from Candidatus Moraniibacteriota bacterium, assembly GCA_038331135.1. Classification (GTDB taxonomy): domain Bacteria; phylum Patescibacteriota; class Minisyncoccia; order Moranbacterales; family UBA9337; genus UBA9337. Next base: position 8,633 of record JBBQOS010000033.1, read on the forward strand.
AGTCGTATAGTGGACATAGCCACCAGCGGAGGATTTTTTGAAAAATCAGTTTATTGGTTGCTTATACTATGGGCGATTTTACAAATTGGCGGCGGTCTGCTAATGCGAGTGCGAACTATTTTATCTAATAAATTAGGGTATAGAGTTTCGGCAGATTTGATCAACACTTCAATTTCGCATTTGATTAAATTACCGATGACTTTTCATAAGAAGAAGAAAATCGGAGAAATAATTCAGAAATTTTCTCGAGCAGATGGGTATCTTTATAGTTTAGTGGATTATGCCTTGTTTGGCATTATCCCATATCTAATTACTTCTTTTTTGGCTTTTGTCGTTATCATTTGGATAAACTGGTTACTAGCGCTTATCTTTATAGTTTTTATTTCATTGTTTGTAGTTGTAACAATCAAACGAACTAATCCTATAATTATTTTTCAAAGAAAAATAAATAAGTTTTTTGAAAAATATTATGGGAATGTTTTTGATCGTACTCCAAATATCATCAATATTAAATCTAATTCTCAAGAAGATTTCGAGATTAATAAAAATTTTGAAACTATGCAAAATGGATTAGCGCTTAGCCAGCGACAAGTTATTGCTTGGATGAACTTATATTTTTGGCAGAATCTGATTTCAACAATCTCAGTTATTTCTTTATTTGCATCGGGAATCTATCTAGTGAGTATCAATAAGATTACATTGGGGCAATTTGTGATGTTAATTGCTTACATTAATTTTGCATCTAATGCTATTAACATGTTGGGTGGCCACTATAAAAAGTTACAAGAAGGAATAGCTACTGTTAAGAGGTCCGAAAAAATATTTAATGAAATTCCTGAGCACTATGAAGTCAATAATCCAATTAGGCTAAAAAATCCTAGGGGAGATATTGAATTTAAAAATGTTAGTTTTTCCTATGAGGATGAAGTGATTTTGGATGGTATAAATTTTAAAATACCAGCGGGAAAAATGGTCGCTATTGTGGGCAAAAGTGGCGAAGGAAAATCAACTTTAGTAGATTTAATCTCGCTTTACAATATCCCCCAAAAAGGAAAAATTTTATTTGATGGTATTGATACTCGGGAAATAAAGTTAAAAGATTTACGCGATAATATCGCTATCGTTCCTCAGGAAATAGATTTGTTTAACGATAGTATCAGGAATAATATTGCTTATGCAAAATTGGGCGCTACAAAAGAAGAAATTACAGAAGCCTCTCAATGGGCTAATTGTCATGAATTTATCGATAAATTTCCTAAAAAATATGAGCAGATAGTGGGAGAAAAAGGTGTGCGACTTTCAACTGGACAAAAGCAACGCGTGGCCATTGCCAGGGCAATTCTTCGAAATCCAAAGGTTTTAATTTTGGATGAAGCTACTAGTGCATTGGATAGCGAGTCGGAAAAATTAGTTCAAGACGCTTTAGAAAAAGTTATGAAAAATAGAACTACTTTTGTAATTGCTCATCGCTTAAGCACTATTGCTAAAGCCGATTTAATCTTGGTAATTGAAAAAGGGGAAATAGTAGAATCTGGTGACCATCGAGAGCTTATGAATCGTGGTGGGGTGTATAAAAAATTAAGTGAATTGCAAAATATTCAAGTTTAAAAACATACAGCCACAGAAAATAACCCAGTTTCCAAAGACTACTAAAGAACTGGTAAAAATAGCTGTGTACAAAGGTGTTTTTATTTTGTATAATGTATTATGTTGGGGGTTTATGTGGGTTTATTCTAAGATATGATAGGGGGCATAATCAATAAAAAATTAATCGAGTAACAATCTAAATTTTATAAAATAAACAATGTTTAAAATAAATAGTTTAATAAAAAAAATAAGCCTCAATACAGGAATATTTTTAATTTCAGGTTTAACTGTTTTTGTTTTTTTAACTTCTCTGGCAAACGCGCAAGAAGGCAACTTTGATAAGTATGTTTTTGTGTTTGTCCGGGAAGGTTGCAGTGCTTGTGCTAGAGAGGAAGCTTTTTTGAAAACTATTAAAGATTCAGCTGTAAAAGTTACTCTACTGGATATTGGAGAAGAAAAGAATTATACCATTTTTTTAAAAATAGTTGAAAAAAATAAATTATCCAAAGTGACACC
>JBBQOS010000034.1:0-9874 GCA_038331135.1 Candidatus Moraniibacteriota bacterium
AAAACCGATAGCTTCAAATATTTTCGGACTGCCATTTTTGGGACGCACAAATAATTTTAAATGTTTTTCACCGTTACCCACCCATTTTAGATCTTGCACAATTAAATTGTTCATCAAAAAAACCGGTAAAGCATTTCCCTGTCCAAATGGTTCCATTTTTTCTAAATCTTCCACCAAATCTAATCCGATATCCTCAGGAGTTAACTCTATGTCGACTTTTATTTCCGGCGATAAATCTTCGCCCTCCAATTTTTTATCGATAATCCCAGCCATTTTATCATAAAACTTTTCTAAATTTTCATTTTTTATCGTAATTCCTGCCGCTTGAGCATGCCCTCCGTATTTAACCAAAAGCTCCCGGCATTCTTCAATGGATTCTATAATATCAATTTTCGGAATACTGCGAAAAGATCCCTTACTTTCGATATCTCCCTTTTTTAAAATAGCCACTGGCCGTTTAAATTTATCGGTCATTTTTCCCGCTACTAAGCCGAGGATGCCTACCGGAAAATTCTCATTAGCCACCAAAATAAAATTTTTATCTTTAAAAGAATTCTTGGCTATCTTTTCTGCTTCACTTACTATTTGAGCAGTTTCTTTTTGCCGACGGCTATTTTGAGTTTCGATATCCAGCGCCATATCCCGAGCTAGTATTCTATCAGTTTCCGCCAAAAGCGAAAAAGCTTTCTCGGCATGTGTCATTCGACTCGCCGCATTAATTCTGGGTGCAATTTGAAAAGAAATTTTTCTCGCATCAGGAAAATTATTTTCATCAATTAAAATTCTGCCTACCTTAAACATTTCCTGCAAACCTACTCGACGCGTCTTAGACAGCACCAAGAGTCCAAATTTAACCATCGTTCTATTTTCACCAGTAAGTGGAACCATATCTGCAATTGTTCCAATCGCTACTAGATCCAACATCCATTTTGTCGCTTCTTTTTTTTCTGGCAAAAATGTTTCGTAAATCGCTTGCGCAAATTTAAAAGCCACGCCTACTCCGGCCAAATTATCCTCTGGATATCCACAGTTTTTAATTTTGGGATTTATTATAGCCACCGCAAGAGGAATTTCTGGCGGAATATGATGGTGGTCAGTAATTATCACATCCATTCCGATTTTTTTGGCGCCAGCCACTTCATTTTTGTTGGCGATCCCACAGTCTGTCGTAATCACCAAGGTAAAACCTTTCTCGGAAAAATTTTTAAGAGCTTCATCGTTTAAGCCATAACCATCCTCCTTATTGGGGATATAAACGGCTACCTCCAGTCCGATTTCTGCTAAAGTAATTCTTAAAATTAATGATGAAGTTATTCCATCCGCATCATAATCCCCAAAAATTAAAATCTTTTCTTTGTTTTCCTTGGCCAGTTTCAATCTCTCCATCGCTTTTTTCATATCTTTAAAAAGAAATGGATCTTGGACATCCTCATTATAATTGGGAAACATAAACTTCTTAATGTCCTCTTTGTTTTTTAGGCCTCTTTGGATTAATAATTTTAATACTTGCGGATGCAAAGACAACGACTCATCATCAGACAAATCATGTTCAAAAATATTTTCCTCATTTTCTTTCAATTTCCAAATCATAGTTTAATTAAAATTATTTATTTTCTATTAACGAGTTGATTTTTAAAAAGTTCCCTGCTGCTTTTTATTTTAAATAAAGCATTTTAGCAATACGGAAAATGATTTTATATTTCCCAAGCACAGATTCGCTTGATGCCATTTTTTAATCCCAAGGAAACATCGTCTAAACTGACGACCATTTTTTCATAGGCATCATGAATTTCTTCCAAAAGATAACCCCATCGTATCTTAATTTATTTTATATTTTATACTTGTTTCAACTGTATCTTAAAATCATAAATCTTAAATCTTTGATCTATAATATAACTTTCACATCCACCGCCTTTAGCTCGCCTTCTTTTGTTATCAAAAGAGGATTGATGTCGATTTCTTTTATTTCTTCATTGCTCATAATCAAACTGACAAAGTTAGCTATCAAATCTGTCATTTCTTCAATATCAGCCATTTTTTTCCCTCGAGTTTCCTTAAATAAAAATGATATTTTACTTTCTTCAATTCCTTTTTTAATCTCTCCTCTGCTAAGTGGTAAAATTAAAAAATCCACCATTTTAAAAACTTCTGTATAAATCCCCCCTAAACCAAACACGATAACTGGTCCAAAAACAGAATCCCTTTTTAATCCCAAAATTAATTCTATTTCATGCGTTATCATTGGTTGGATGATTAAATTCTCTCCAGGAAAATTATTTCTCATCTCAATCGCGCCATTTTTTAATTCTTCCGCATTTTTTATCCCCAAAATTAATCCTCTTTTTTCGGTTTTATGCAACACGTTTTCACTATCTACTTTTAAAACCACCGGAAAATCAAACTTTACATCTGCCAATTCATCACTGGGAGCCAAATTTAGATAATCCACTACCGGTATATTATAACTTTGCATCAAGTTTCCCGCTTCACCAAAGAGAAGTGCTTTTCTCTTCTCCTTGACAGCTTTTTTTACTAGATCTTCTTTATTTTTAACAAATATTTTTTTAAAAATAGATTCTTTTTTCGCGCCGATTTTATTTTCTTCATTTGCCATTTCAACTTCCATTTTTTCTCCAATCATTTTATCCAAAGCATCAATAGCTTGGCTAGGAAAATCAAAGTTAGCAATATTATTTTCATTAAGCAATTTGATAGCATCTTTCATTTTTTCTCCCCCGATAAAAACCGGCAAGATATTTTTTTCTGATTTTTTAGAACATTCTATTAAGACTTGGGTAATTTCTACAGTTGGAGTTTGGTCTTGGGCGGTCATGATACAAATTATGTTATCCGCCTCGCTATCCTCCAAAGTTTCCAATGTTTTTTGATATCTTTCCACTCCCGCATCTCCCAAAAGGTCAACGGGATTTTCCAACGAAGATTCAATGGGCAAAATATTTTTTAATTTTTCCTTAATCCCGATAGATAAATCTTTTAATTTAATATTTTTATTTTCAAAAGCATCCGTAGCCAAAACCCCCGGACCGCCAGCATTTGTGATAATTACGCAATCATTATTAACGGAATTTTTAAAATTAGACATCAATGTTATCAAAGTAAAAAACTCCTCCAAATTATCCGCTCTCGTAATCCCTGCTTTTTTAAAAGCGATACCCATTATCTTATCGCTTCCCGCCAGAGATCCAGTGTGCGAGGCAATCGCTTTTTTCGATTTTTCGCTTCGTCCCGCTTTAAGTATGACAATAGGTTTTTTTACTGAAACTCTTTTTGCTATTTCAATAAATTTTTGCCCGTCATCGATGCCTTCCAAATAAAGAGCGATAACTTTAGTATCCTCATCATTGTCCAAATATTCAAGCAAAGAAACCTCGTCTAATTGCATCTTATTGCCTACGGAAATAATTTTGGAAAATCTAATTTGTTTTTTGGCGGCCATATCCATCATGGCCACCACTAGAGCCCCTGATTGAGAAATCAATGACACTCCTCCACCCGCAGGCATCCCTCCCGCAAAAGAAGCATTCAAATTTATTTTAGGATTAATAATTCCCAAACAATTAGGCCCCAATATATTTACTTCATTTTTTTCGGTAATATTTTTTAACTCCAATTCTCTTATTCGCCCATCTTTTCCAACTTCCGAAAAGCCGGCGGAAATAACGATAAAGTTTTTTACATTTTTCGCCTCATCAATAGTGTCATTTACAAAAGCCGCTGGGATCACGATAATCGCCAGATCAATTTCTTTTTCTATCTCACTTAACTTTCCGTAACATTTTTGTCCCAATAATTCTTGATATTTTGGATTCACCAAAAAAACCTCTCCCCCATAACCCAAATTGGAAAGATTGTTTGTAATCGCATTTCCCACACTCCCTTTTTTATCTGAAGCTCCTACAATCGCCACTGTCGCTGGATTAAAAAGTTCTGCTAAATTTTTTTTCATATTTATTTTTTAATCATTTTTTTTATTTATTATTAATCTCTTGATAAATAATATTAGATACGCCGGATACAATATTAGTTAAATTATCGAAATTTTTACCTCTAGTCATAACACAAAGCAGATATGGACGGCTAGGATGATAAACTATTCCACAATCATGAAGCTGCCTAATAATTTGACCATTCTCTGCACGTGATTCTCTTTCTCCAAATTTATGTGCAATCATCATTTCCGCCGGAACGCCTGCCGCCAAGCCATCTTTGTATTCAACCATAGATAAAAGATTCAATGTTTGTTCTGAAGCTATTCTGTCCAAATAAGAGGCGTTATATAGAATTCTAAAAAAAGAAGCATAATCTTTAACAGAAATTGAATTATCCGGGTTATACATATCCGGAGCGCTTATTCCCAGATCGCTAAAAATGGAATTTAAATTATTAGAATTTATATTTTGAAATAAAAGATTAGTTGCTTCATTGTCTGAATATCTTATCATTGACTCAATCAGTTGCTCGACAGTGTAGCTCTTACCCAATTCAATATTTTTTCCGGGTTTAAAATTCTGAAAAAATTCTGGAGATGCCTCATCAAATAATATTTCCTTTTTAAAAATATCTGGTTCACTTTCTGAATATTTATAATAAGCAATCATCAATGGAACTTTCAGCAAACTGGCTGGGGAATACTGAGATTGTTCGTTTATTCCAAAAGCTGGTCCATTTTTAAGATCACGGTAATACAATGCAACTTCCGCGTCAGGATTTTTATCGATAATATCATCTTGGATAGTTTTTTTTATTTTTAATTCTGCTGATTTAAGAATTGAGGAGCTATTATCTACTTCACACTCTAAAAGCGGATTGATAAATTTATACCCGGATTGGCGAATTTCTCTAGCCTGGCCGTCGCTATTTTCTACCGGCTTAGAATTTATTTTTTTACCAATAAAAAAACCGGCTGCAAATAAGAAAGATGCCGTTAAAACGAATACTGTGGTTAAAAAATATTTATTATTTAATGGCATAGTTTCTTTTTTATTTTTTATTAAGATTATTTCATTTATCCAATGATTCCATTGTACTATTGAAAATCCCTGCGGTCAAAGTTGAATTCTTAAGTTTAAATCTGAATCGTCCCATCTCTAAAATAAAGGAAAGCATTTTTAAAACAATACCGCAATTTATCATTTTAACAAAACAACACGATGCATGTCATCGGTCATCAGTCAAAAGTCATTAGAATAGGTATTTATGATTTAAGATTTATGATTTATGAAAATTTTTTTAATATTCTATTTTTAAATCATCAATCATAAATATTAAACCTAATCATGCAAATTCGCTGATTCGTTAACTAAATAATAATCAATAACCTATACTAAATACTAAGAACCTTCAATCTAGACCCTAATTTATGCTATAATAAAGCCACTAATAATTAAAACTAAATCTATGCAAGAACAAATTTTTAAGGCCTACGACATCCGGGGAATTTATCCTACTGAAATAAATGAACTGGATGTTTATAAAATCTCTCAAGCTTTTTGCCAATTTGTAAAACCCAGCGAAGTAGTGATCGGAGCTGATGTGAGATTATCCTCTCCATCTCTGAAAAGAACCGCTATCAAGGCCGTAACTGATTTGGGCATAAAAGTAATTGATGTAGGAGAAATCTCAACCGACATGCTTTATTTTTCTGTGGCTCATTACAATTACGCCGGCGGTTTTTCTTTGACTGCCTCACACAATCCCAAGGAATATAACGGCATGAAATGCGTGCGCGAAGAATCTAGACCAATTTCTTCGGACACTGGACTCTTTGAAATTAGGGACATGGCTTTAAAAATGGATCTGGCCGAAAGTGTTTTAGAAGGAGAAATAAAAGAAACTTTAGTTGAGAAAAAAGATATTTTAGATGACTATGTAACTAAAATAAAAACCTTTGCTGATTTTTCTAAATTCAAACCATTTAAAATCTGTGCCAATCCCAATTTCGGTGTTGCTGGTAGCGCTTTGGATAAATTATTATTAGGAACTAATATTTCTGTAGAAAAATTAAATTATGAACCGGATGGAAACTTTCCCAAAGGCCGACCCGATCCGCTCATCCCCGAAAACCGCGCTGAACTTTCTCAATTAGTAATTGATACAAAGGCTGACTTTGGCGTAGCTTGGGATGCTGATGCTGATAGATGTTTTTTCTTTACCGAAAAAGGAGAATTTATCGAAGGTTATTTTATTACCGCTCTTTTGGCTAAAATATTTTTAGAGAAACAACCAGGGGAGAACATTATCCATGACACTCGTCTCACTTGGGCTATTGAAGATGTGGTCAAGGAATATGGTGGCATCGATATCGCTACCAAGGCGGGACACTCTTTTATCAAAGAAAGAATGCGCAAAGAAAATACTATTTTTGGTGGAGAAATGAGTGCTCATTACTACTTTCGAGACTATTATTTTTGTGATAATGGAATGATTCCACTGGTTATGATGTTGGAATTTCTTTCTACTCAAGACAAAACTCTTTCCCAAATTATGCATGAAATGTTTTGGCAGAAATATTTCGTTAGCGGAGAAATTAATACTCAAGTTTCTAATGTTCAAAATATTATTGGCAAGGCCAAGGAAATTTATTCCCCAGACGCAATTAAAATCGATGAAACTGATGGAATTTCTATTGATTTTAGTGACTGGAGATTTAATTTCCGAGGATCTAACACTGAACCACTAATTCGCTTAAATGTCGAAGCTGCTTCTCAAAAATTAATGGAAGAAAAAAGAGATGAACTTCTAAAACTAGCAGTGTAACATATCTGCAAAACCCTCTCTGCCATTAAGTACGACAACATCTCCTCAGAAATAAAACCACCCAAAATAAAAATATCCGCCCAAAGACGGATATTTTTATAATTTACAAACCTTAAGTTGTCCTATTCCTAAATTCTCAAATTCTCTGCCATTCTATCCCCATTCGCATATTTGCGTCATTCGTATAAAATTGGCACCATTCGTATCATGGTTATTTACTCTTCCTACTCGCCCTCACCCTATCACCTTCTGATAAAAATTGTTTTCGAAGTCTCACACTCTTGGGAGTAATTTCCAGATATTCATCATTGGCCATTACTTCCAAACCTTTTTCAATCGTAATTTCAATTGGTGGCACGAGCTTAATAGCGTCGTCACTTCCGCTGGCTCGCATATTAGTCAGTTGTTTTCCTTTAATTGGGTTAACTGTCATTTCATCTCCTTTGGAAGTATTGCCGATAACTTGTCCCTCGTATACTTCTTGACTCGCCATTACATATAGAGAACCTCTTTGTTGCAAGTTAAATAATGAAAATCCAAGCGCTTTACCAGTTTCTCCAGAAATCATAGAACCCACAGCGCGTTTTTTAATCTCTCCAACATAAGCCCGAAATTCCAAAAAACGACTAGCTAGGATTCCCTCTCCTCGCGTATCCACGATAAATTCACTTCTAAAACCCAAAGCTCCTCGAGTGGGAATTTCAAATAACATTCTAGTTCCATCTGTAGCTTGTTTCATATCAATCATGATTCCTTTTCTTTTGCCTAATTTTTCAATGATTGTCCCTGCAAATTCAGGCGGAGTTGTTATAGTCAATTCTTCAAATGGTTCCATTTTTTGACCATCTACTTCTTTGATAATTACTCTTGGTTGAGAAACTTGCACCTCAAATCCTTCTCGACGCATATTTTCCAATAACACCGCCACGTGCAATTCTCCTCGACCATACACGGTAAAATTATCTCCAGTAAAATCCACACGAAGTCCCACATTTATTTCTAATTCTTTTTTAAGTCTTTCTCGGATTTGTTCTCTGGTTACAAATTCTCCTTCCTTACCCGCAAATGGAGAACTGTTTACTAAAAATTCCAAAGCAATAGTAGGCTCATCCACAGTAATAGCTGGTAAAATTTCGGCATCTTCTTTAGCGCAAATTGTTTCTCCGATATCAATATTTTCTATTCCAGCAATCATCACGATATCTCCTGCAACCGCTTCTTGAACTTCTTTTCTTTTTATGCCCTCAAAAGAAAACATTTTAATAATTTTTCCTTTTCGAATTTCCTTATCAATTGATTTAATAAAAACTGACTCCAACTTTAAAACCCCCTCAAAAATTCTCGCCACTGCCAATCTTCCTAAATAATCATCGTAGGCCAAAGAAAATGGTTGCAAGCGAAGAGGCACCATCATATCGTTTTTAGCGGCTGGCACATGTTCCAAAATTTTGTCCAGCATAGGTGTCATACTATCTGATTCATCTTCTGGTTTATTTTTCGCAATTCCTTGCTTTCCGATGCTATACACAATTGGAAATTCCAATTGCTCATCAGTTGCTCCAAGTTCCAAAAATAATTCAAAAATTTCATCTTCCACTTCTCCTAGTCGAGCAGCCGGTTTATCAATTTTATTTATCACTACCATCGGTTTATGTCCAAGTTCCAATGATTTTTTTAGCACAAAACGAGTTTGTGGCATTGGTCCCTCTTGGGCATCCACAACCAAAACCACACTATCAATAGCTCGCAACACTCGCTCCACTTCACTGCCAAAATCGGCATGCCCAGGAGTATCCACAATATTTATTTTAGTGTCTTTATAAATTATAGAGGTGTTTTTGGCATAAATTGTAATTCCTCTTTCTTTTTCCAGAGCGTTACTATCCATACTATCATCTTGTCCTGCTGCCCCCGTTTGTTTCATTATCGCGTCAGTGATAGTTGTCTTTCCATGATCCACATGAGCGATAATAGCAATATTTCGTATATCCATAATTGTTTTTCCTTTTCAAAAATGAAGCTAACTTAACCTCATTAATTTTAAATTTATATTTAACGCTAGAACTACACTAAAAAAATAATATTCCACGAGCATAACCCGTGGTCTTTTAGTGTTTGGATAAAAACTGTATCCTTTTTTAAAAGCCTAATTATTATAGCAGATTAATGAAAAAAGTCAAATTCTCTAAATTATTAATAAAATTACAAAATGATTTCAAGGACGCCAAAATCCAATAGCGCTTAAGAAAGCATATATATATTTTTACTCCTGTCTGATAAAAAAAATGAAAACACTAATATTACAACAATATAACAATGTGACAACTTAACAGGCTCCCCCGTTTAATTTCTCTTCAATTCTCTCGTTGTGCTTTATTGTTTCTTCTTTTAAAAGTTTCATCACCCTGTCAAAATCATCATCGATACCATAAAAAACTTCAAAAAACTTTTTTTCAATCATTGAGTTTTCCACATCCCTAGCAAAAGTCAAGGCATCAAAAAAACTTAATTCCATCTTACCAAAATCCTCCAGCGCTTCCTTGACATGAGAAATGCTAATTTTTATAAGTGGTAAATTAAAACGACTGTCATCATTTAGAGAGATGTTCTTCTTTTTTATATTCATCCCAAGAACTTCCAGCCAGTATGCGTGCTTATTTTCTTCCTCAGATAATTTTAGCCAAAATTCTTTTTCCGCTGGGATTTTATCAGAAAAAAGTTGATACAAATCTTTTAACATCAACTCGTAGCTTCTCATTAATTCCAGAACATCCTTATTGTTATTTTTATTTTCCATAAAATTAAAAATTATTTTTTATATTTATTTTCTTACCCTTGATACCCTCATTATTCCAGAGCAAGTCATTATTTCTATTCCTTTTTTCTCAAGCTCATCTAAAAATAAATTCATTCCGATATTATCCGAAGAAATATGTCCGGCAATCACCACATTTATATGGGCCTTTTGAGCAGCCTCCCTGTGCTTTTCACTTTGATGCATAGCAATAATTGTTCCCACTCCGGCATTGGCCATTTTTTCATATATTTCAGGACTCCCTTCAGTTCCTCCCGTGATTTCAGTAACGGCAATCTTGCC
>JBBQOS010000035.1:0-8388 GCA_038331135.1 Candidatus Moraniibacteriota bacterium
GAATCTCGAGTTAGAAATCCATTAGCTTTTAAAACAGCTCTGAAAGTTATATCAAATTTTATTAAAGCTCTGGCAATTCCGAGTCTAATTGCTTCAACCTGACTACTAATCCCACCACCTCTCACTACCACAGAAACTTTAAATTTATCAGCTGTTCCAGTTTCTTTAAAGGGAGACACAAAAGTAGCTTGCATAATTGTGCCAGGGAAATATTCTTTCATATCGCGCTTGTTAACTATGTAATCTTCTTCAGTTACGCTGTCGCTAGGAAAAATTCGAACTTGCGCGACAGAAGTCTTTCTTCTTCCGACTGCATAAAAGTATTTCTCAACTTTTGAAACTTTCGCATTTTTTTTCTCAGTTGCTTTTTTTGCGACAACCTCCTTTTTTACAGAAGCTTTTTTTACAACAACTTCTTTCTTGGCTGGAGCTTCTTTTACGGTTATTTTTTCTTTATTCATAAATAATTTTCATTAATTCACTTAATAAATTACGAAATAAATCTTCAGCCCCCTCCCATCAATCCCCTCTTTAGTAAGGAAAATCAGATGGGGCAGCTTCGTAATTCAAAGTAATTCCTAAATTTTAAAATCTACATTGTGATCATGCTCTTGATCTTTATATATCAAAAGTCGAGTCAACATAGCGCTACTTAATTTATTTTTAGGAAGCATCCCCTTGACTGCCATTTCTATCAGTTTTCTGGAATCTTTTTCAAGTTGCTTCTCAAAACTAATTTCTTTTATTCCGCCTGGATAACCGGAAAATCTATAATATTTTTTATCTTTAGCTTTATTGCCGGTTACGATTACACCATCCGAATTAAGTACCACCACAAAATCACCGCCATCCACATTGGGCGTAAAGCTAACTTTATTTTTTCCGCTCAGAAATTTTACTATCTCTGTAGCAAGTCTTCCCAAAACTTTTCCCTGAGCATCAATTTGATAATATTTTCGTTCCATAAATTTATTAATAGTTAGTAGCTGGTAATTATTTAAAATCCTTTAATTTATTATTATTTAGTTAACTATCCACACAAAATCATAAACCGTGAACTGTTAACTATTAACTAAACTATACAAATTCTATCACTGCCATTTTGGCACTATCACTTTTTCTATCTGATAATTTAATTATTCTTGTGTAACCGCTGTTTCTTCCGTCAAATTTTTTAAAAAAATCACCCGCCAGTTTTTTTACACAGTCTTCATTTAAATCTTTTCTCAAATCTCTTACTACAGAAATTTTCTTTTGCTTATCATCTTTAGCTTTTTTAAGCTTAGTGATAATTTTATCCATAAAAGGTTTAATTTCTTTAGCTTTAGCCTCAGTTGTAACTATTTTTTCGCTCAATACCAAATTCGCAATCAATCCATGAATCAGAGCTTCACGTTGAGCTTTTTCCCTCCCTAATGTTCTTCCTTTTATTAAATGTCTCATATTTATTTATAAATTAGCACCCCTTAGTTTTAATTAGTTGTTCTTCAATATCAATCCCAAAATTCCAATAGCTTTCTTTATTTCTTTAACACCCTTTTCTCCCATCCCGCTTAAGTCTCCAAGCTCTTCAGTTGTCAACTTAATTATCCCTTTAACTTTGGTAATTTTATTATCTTTAAGCGCGTTTAGGGTTCGAGTTGAAAGGCCTCTTAACTCATCAATGCTTAAATTTTCATTTTCATTTACTGCCTTTTCTACACTTTCTTCTTCTTTATTTAAAACAGAAGAATAGCTCTCAGGTTTACCAGCATCTTCAATTTTTTTCTTTTGACTAGAAGTTGTTTGATCAACTCCCTCAGACAAAACTGAAAACTGATTTACTAAAATTTGTACAGCACTGTTAAAAGCCTCTGTCGGAGTCACGCTACCATCTGTAAAAATTTCCAAAACAATTCTTTCAAAATCTGTTCTTTTTCCAACTCGCATATTCTCTACGGTGTAGTTTACTCTTTTTACTGGAGTATAAATTGCATCGATAGAAATCCAACCAATCTCATCTCTTTTTTCTTGTAATTCAACTGGGATATATCCAATTCCCTTGGCGACTTCTATTTCCATTTCCAAACTAGTTTTTGGATTTGTTGAATTAGCCACAATTTGATCAACGTTTACAACCTCTACTTCAGTTGTTTTTTTAATATCTTTACCAGTAATTATTCCCTTTCCACTGTATTTCAAGCTCAATCTTACAGGCTCATCGCTAAAAGATTTAAAACGAAGTTTTTTTACATTCAAAATTATTTGAACTACGTCCTCCAAAATTCCTTCGATAGTAGAAAACTCATGGGAAACACCGCTAATTTTAATCGCAGTAGCTGCCGATCCATTTAATGAAGATAACAACACTCTTCGTAAAGAATTACCTAAAGTTGTCCCATATCCAGGATAGCAGTCTTCAATAATAAATTTTCCACTACTTTCTCCAGTTTCAATAAATTTTGATTTTTTTGGCAATGTTATTGATTGCATATTTTTAATTTTGTATTGTCTCATTATTTATAGAGGCAATATTGATAAAGATGAATTAATTTATTATAAAAATCTAATTATCGAGAGTAAAACTCAACCACCAATTGAGGATCAGCGTTTACTCCAATACTGGAAACATCTGGAGTGGACAATATTTTTCCTTCTAAATTAGCAGCGTCCATACTTATCCAAGATGGCACATCTTTCTTGTTTTTCAAACTGCCTGCGATATTTTTGAAATATTGCTTTTCTTTTTTGGTTTCAGTAACCTTTACTACATCTCCAATTTTTACTAAAGCCGAAGGAACATCCAATCCTTTTCCGTTAACTTTAATTAATCCATGGTTAACAATTTGACGAGCAGCGTTTCTAGAGCTAGCCAGTCCCATACGATAAATCACATTGTCCAATCGCATTTCTAATCTTATCATCAATAAATTTCCAGCAATACCCTCTTTGCCACTAATATCTTCGAAATGCTTTCGAAATTGCTTTTCCAAAACACCATAAATTCTTTTTATTCTTTGTTTCATAGCCAATTGCTTGCCATATTCGCTCAAACCTCTTCCCATTCTTTTGCCGTGAGCTCCGGGAGCATAAGGTTTTCTCACTACTGCACATTTGGGTGAAGCACAACGATCACCTTTAAGAAAGAGCTTTTCACCAGCTCTTCGACATCTTTTACATTTTGGACTTAAATCTCTTGCCATATATTCTTTTTAGCTAGTAGCTTGTAGTTAGTAGCTAGTAGTTTGTAATTATTTAAAAAATTCTAATTTACAACTTAAAAATTTTGAATTTCTAATTTTAAATCAAATATTAATTTACAATTTTTAAATTAATACATTTGAAATTCATTTGAAATTGGAAATTTGTCATTTGAAATTTTACTTATGTTTTCTCCACTGTTCTTCTTCCGCTTCCGGTTGTCTTTCTTACATTTCCTCGAATCGTTCGGTTATTGGTCTTAGTTCTTTGACCTCGACTTGGAAGTCCCTTTTGATGCCTAGCACCTCTATAACAACCAATTTCTTTAAGTCGTCTAATATTCATTCTTATCTCATGCTTTAATTCTCCCTCAATCTTATAGCTCTCTTCAATATAATTTTTTAAAGCATTTACTTGCTCAGAAGTGAGATCTTTGGCTCTGATATTTTTATCAATTTTTAATCCGTCCAAAATAACTCCACTAACGGATTTTCCAATACCGAAAATATAAGTTAGAGCAATCTCTATTCTTTTATTATCTGGTATATTTACTCCTGCTATTCTTGCCATAATATATTTGTAGCTAGTGACTAGTAATTAGTAACTAGTAATTATTTAAACTTTTTAATTTATTTAAAAATTTTAATTTATTATTATTTAGTTAACGGATTAACGAGTTGCTTATTTTGTTGATTTTTTAATTCGTTAACTAACAAATTCTGATTATTAAACTCTTCTTGGCTTTCTTCTTCTACAACCGTTATGTGGAGCTGGGGTAATGTCTTTAATAGAAATTACATCAAAACCTGCGCCCGAAAGTCCTCTAACAGCTGACTCACGTCCGCCTCCTACTCCTTTAATAAATATCATTAATTCTCGTAGTCCAAATTTTTTAACTTTTTCAGAAACATCCGCTGCTACTTTAGTAGCTGCAAAGGGAGTTGATTTTTTGGCTCCTTTAAAACCAAGCATTCCTGAGCTAGACCATCCCAATGCCGCCCCATTCATATCGGAAATAGTTACAATAGTGTTATTATAAGTACATTGAATATGAGCTTGTCCTTTAAAAACTGTACGTTTTCCTTTTTTGGCAACTTGTACTGGTTCAGTTCCAACCTTAACTGCAGCTACATCGGCTGTAGTGCTATTTTCAATATCTTGTTCTTTAATTTTCTTTTCTTCCATAATTTTTTAGCTTTTTAGTTAGTAGGTTATTAGCTTCTTATTTTTTAGTATCTTAGATCATTGAGTAGTAGGTTATTGGCTTCTTTTTTTATTAGCTTTAATCTTTTACTAAAAAGCTAAAGACTACAAGCTGAAAACTAAATTTTATCCTTGCCTTTGTTTGTGCTTTGGATTGGTGCAAATTACATAAACTTTGCCACGACGTCTTACAACTTTACAGTTGGCACATATTTTTTTGGCTGATGCTCTTACTTTCATAATATTTTATAAAAAATTTTGAATTTCTAATTTTGAATTTTGAATCAAATCTTAATTTTCTAAATTTTGAGATTAATTCATTTGAAATTCATTCGAAATTTAAAATTCTAAATTTAAAATTAATTTTCTATAGTCTCTTTGTTATCCTTCCTCTCGTCAAATCATACGGACTCATTTCTAATATTACCTTATCTCCGGGAAGCAATTTGATGTAGTTTACTCTCATCCTTCCTGAAATATGGGCCAATATTTCATGCCCATTCTCAAGTTTAACTTTAAATGTAGTGCTTGGAAGAGTTTCCATCACCATTCCCTCGACTGTTATCAATTCTTTTTTTTGAGTCATAATTTGATTGTTTGTACCAACACAAAAATAGAGGAGTTAATTTTTTAATTAATATTTCATTCCTAATGCTTGAATAAAGGGAAAAATGAAAGCCTCTGATACGTTTTTCTATTTAATTTTAACTCATGCTATGTGTCGCTACTTATAATAGCAGATGTTATTTTTTTGTCAACCTTTCGTCTAGCCTTATTTTAAATTGCTAAAATTGTCATATCGTTAAATTGTCAATAAAATTATAAAACGATTTCTATCTCCCCAACCCTCTCCCGAGTACAGGCGAGGTGGCTTGAGGATAATTTATCTGTCGCAAAGTTTTCCTTTCCTCTTTCCAATATAATCAAAATAACTCGAGTCTCACTAGGCTCTAAGAGCCCTTTTGAGTTTGGGCTCTTGGAGCCTAAGTTTTTAAAAAGATTGTTTTACGCATAGTTTAACTTTTTTTCTTTTCCAAAAGCTTCTTCACCTCTTTGTCAAAATCGGAAACATAATTTCTATCTTGCTTGACGCGATATTTTTCATATTCCCCCATGGCCAACTCTTCCGCCACGGCGTGACTAACTTTTCCCGCGTTAGATAGGATTTCATATTCACTGAATTTTAAAAAGGCATTTAATTTCTTAATCCAGTCGCTCATAGTCATTGCTCGCCTCCTAGCTGCTTGCATCTCGGCATAATCAAGGTACATATTACCGATGCGATTCAAGTGTTCCAGCTCTTTTTTGTCTAAATAATTTTTAGCAACAACCACATCACTGGCCATAATTTTGCCTTCTGGAGATTTGCGCCAAGAAGTTAGGCCCATTTTCTCCTTTTTGTTATTCACTCTTTCAATAACTATTTCCGCCGCAGTTTTCCTGGTAATAGCAAAGTGAAGCTTGTTTTGCACGGTGGCGAAAAATTCTTTACTCTCGTAGGCTTTGGATGAATAGTCGATTGCCGTGGCATATATATCCGTGATTTTTTGATAAATCATTCGCTCGCTTGTACGGATATCTTTGATTTCTTCATACAATTCATCAAAATATCTCGCGCTAAATCTTGATCCATATTTCATACGATCGCTGTCCAAGGCGTAGCCTTTGTGAATATAACTTTTCAATATTCCAGTTGCCCACTTACGAAATTGGGTGCCACGTTCAGAATTAACCCTGTAACCGACCGCGATGATTGCTTCCAGAGAATAAACCTTTGTCTTGTATCCTTTTCCGTCCGAGGCAGTTATTAAGAAATCCTTAATAACTGAATCTGCCACTATTTCACTTTTTTCAAGCAGATTTTTCAAATGCATATTGATATTCGGCACGGTAGTGTCAAAAAGCTCTGCCATTCTTTTTTGTGGTAGCCAAACATTTTCTTCGGCGTAAAGCACTTCAATATTTGCCGAACCATCTGGCGTTTCATAAAAAGCTATTTGGTTATCAGGAATTTTTTTCTTGTTCATAATCCAAGTTATTATAAATTTTTTTATTTTTACCGATAATTTATCACTTATAAGTATTATATTATCAGGTAATATGCTACTTATCAATCATAATTAAAATAATTTAAAAAAAACTATCACCTTAATTTAAGACTCAATCTTAAATTATTCCAATAAATATCCCGCCATCTCTTTCTTATCTTTAAAATAATCGCCGGTTTTATCCATAAAATCTTGATATTCTTTTCCCTCTCCCCAACCCTCTCCCGAGTACAGGCGAGGTGGCTTGAGGGCAATCTCTTTGTCGCAAAGTTTTCCTTTCCTCTTTCCCATATAATCAAGATAACTCGAGTCTCACTAGGCTCTAAGAGCCCTTTTGAGTTTGGGCTCTTAGAGCCCTTTATTTATAAAAGGCTTCTATCATCGTTTCGAAATCCACCGAGGAAAAACCGGCAAAACGCTCGTCATCAAATAGAATCGTGTAAAATATTTTTTTCCGCCAAAGGCTGATCCGCCTTTGGCGGACATTTTTCACCTCCTCCACTTGAACCGAAAGTTAAGGGATAGCCTGAAACATTTACTGTTTCAGCGGAATCAAGAATATACAAATACTGAGGAGAATTATCTGCGAAACTTCCTTGGTTAACTTTTACTCCAATAGTGGTTGAGTTCCAAGTTGTCTGTAGGATCTGGGGCTCACAGTGATTAGCCTATGCTTTGTTGGAATTGTTGCAGATCTCCACTCTTGCGCGGATATTGTCCACATAGATTTCACCCCAGTCCATAGTAGGACATGGATTTATTTCCTTATGCAATTTATATATCCCTTTATAATACTTATATTTTAGGTTTTCTCAAGGTTTGCTTTATTCAAACTTGATATCTCCTTCCATTTTAATTTGAGTGCCTTCCATTTTTATTTTTTGCGATGCGAGGTTTTCACAAGCGCCGATCGACCAAGGATTGGGCAAAGCAGGTCGAGCTTTGCCACGGATGTCATTAAAGAAAGATAAATTAGCATCCGCAGAAAGATTCAATCCCGCCCCCTTGGCGGCAGTGTCATCTGAACTTAAACAGAAATTATTATTGGCTGCATCTAAGAATTTAACTGTAGCATTGCGATAATAGGTTCCCAAGTTTGGAGCTGTATTATCTTTAGATAAATTATTAGTCGTGCCTGCATCTACTTCTCCATAAAAAAAATCATAGTCGAGAACGTTATTGTAAGAGATATTATTTTTGTAAACAAAATTACCTTGAGCACCATTTGAACCATTCCCGATGCCCCAGATTGTGTTATTTAAAGCTGTATTATTGGAGACAAACAAGGATCCATAATTATTATAAGGACTATCTGTATGAATCCCATATCCAAATCCGATAACTATATTATTATAAACATAGCTAGTTTTATTTGTACTTGTATCACCCGAAAAATTTGTTTGTATTCCACAAGCATAGGAGTTTGCTGAGCCACTAGTATTGATAAGAAAATTATTTTTGATTGTTACTTTGTTCTCTGCATTTGCCGTGGTTGTTATTCCACTTGAGTTTAAGAAAAGAATTTCTATATATAGACCATCAATCTCAATGTTATTACCTACCGAATCAATCATCGTTCCCCAACTTCCACCTTTAAAAAGTTTATAATATAATCCACCAATATTCCCACTATGCCTCTGGCTAATATTACTTTCCGTTGCTGTATCATTCGGCGTATAAACTTTAATATAGTTACTGGCTCCAGTAGTGTATCCATCAATTGTCACTGCTGTCGTATCTGCTCCAGTGTCATAGTAACAAGGGATATTAAGTTGATAATTTCCAGTGACGAGATCGGAAGTATTGAGATGATTAGCATCGGTCGCTCCAGCTTCAGCGCTGGCAAGAGAAGTATATTCGCGAGTGATAGAAGTTACGGTCGCTCCAGTAACGTTACTTGGTACGTTACCAACGGCGGTGATGAGATTCCAAACACTGGTAGAAGTTTTACCAGAAA
>JBBQOS010000036.1:0-8076 GCA_038331135.1 Candidatus Moraniibacteriota bacterium
GTTGGGATATTTTAAAGTTTTGCAGAACAACGCAGGTGTCGTATAGTGGTTATTACACGTCCTTGCCAAGGATGAGATGGCGGTTCGATTCCGCTCACTTGCTCAGCGATAATTAATTGACAAAAGTATAATAAAGTTATATTATGAAGCTTACGAATGTATTACAAATTATAGTAGCAGTTCTCTTGATGATAACAATTCTGCTTCAGAATAAAGGATCTGGCTTAAGTGCTGTTTTTGGTGGTGATACGGGCGGATATTATGCCAAGAGAGGATTTGAAAAATTTTTACTTTATTTTTCTGCCGTGCTGTCTGTGCTTTTTATTGTTTTAGCAATAATGAATATCTTTAATAATTAACAAAAGTCTTATTAGTATCAAATTTAGTATTTTTTCAGGAAAAAGTTGGTTTTATATATTAAAAACTTTAAGCTTTAAAGAAAAGTTTTTGATTTTTACATTAATCCTAATTTCTGTGGCCTCTTTATTTTTTTGGTCAGGAAAAGTTTTTTTATCTTTAACCAAGGAAGCGCCTGATTTCGGAGGAATTTATTCGGAAGGAATAATTGGTCAACCTAGCTTTATAAATCCGTTATTATCTCAAAATAATGAGGTGGACGCTGCTATTTCTAATATCATCTATAGTGGGTTGTTGAAAAATGATAAAGATGGTCAATTGATTAATAATTTGGCAGATAGATATGAAATTTCTCAAGACAGTAAGGAATATACTTTTTACATCAAAAAAGGAATCAAGTGGCATGATGATTTGGAGTTGACAGCTAACGATATTATATTTACAATTAATACATTAAGAGATCCTTTGTTTAAAAGTTCACTAAGACAAGATTGGCAGGGTGTAAAAGTTGAAAAAATAGATGATTACACGATAAAGTTTGTTTTGGAAAACCCTTATTTTGGATTTTTGGAAAATTTAACTTTAGGAATATTACCTGAACATATTTGGAAGAATGTCGATCATGACAAATTTCATTTAGTTAAATATAATTTGGAACCTATCGGGAGTGGCCCCTATAAGTATGTTAGTTATCGCAAAGATTCTGATGGAAATATTTTGGATTACAAGATTAGTTCTTTTAAGAATTATTTTCAGGGTAGTCCATATGTAGAAGAAATTAATTTTAGTTTCTATTCCAATGAACAATACTTAATAGATGCCTATAATGGTAAAAAGATTAGTGGAATTGGTAGCGTTTCTTCACAAAATGGAAATTTGGATATGTTTAGAAAAAACACTTCTCTGTATGAAATAAAAATACCTTGGTCTTTTTCGGTATTTTTTAATAAAAACAAGAGTGTGGCACTAGCTAACAAAGAAATAAGATTGGCATTGGACTTGGCTACCGATAAACAGCAGTTGATTAACGATGTTCTTATAGGAAAGGGAGTTCCATTGGATGCACCATTTTTTACAGGAACTGATGAGTTTAATACTGCATTGGAAAGAAATAATTTTAATATAGAAAAAGCTAAACAGGTTTTGGATGATGCTAAATGGGTAATAGGAGACGATGGACTAAGATCTAAGGATGGTGTAAAAATGGAATTTAAATTGTTAACTGTTGATTCTCCTGATTTAATTAAAACATCTGAAATTTTAAAAGAGCAATGGAGCAAGGTTGGAGCAAGTGTTATTGTCGAGTCATTTGATTTTTCGGATATTCAGCAAAATTATATTAAGCCCAGAGAGTATGATGCTATTTTAGTCGGTCAAGATTCAAGTTTCAATGTTGATCCATATTCTTTTTGGCACTCTAGTCAAAAAAAAGATCCTGGATTAAATTTGGCGCTATTTGATGATGAGGTGGCTGATAAATTAATCGAAGAAGCTCGAGCTGAGACCAATAAAAGTGAGCGAGTAAATAGGTATTATAAATTCCAAGAAATTATCAAAGAGAATGTTCCAGCAGTATTTTTATTTTCCCCATATTATTTATATGTAGTGGATAGTAAAATTAAGGGAGTGGAGATTGAAAAAATAAATTCATCACAATTTCGTTTTTCAAATATTAATAAATGGTATATAAAAACCAAAAGAGTTAAAAAATAAATAGCTACTAACCTACGAGTTACTAATTACGAATTCAATACAAATATACAAATCTGTAAATTTAGAGATTGGGAATTGGGATTTTAACATTTTGTATAATTGATTTAATATTTTAATGATAATAAAAATTAATTTAAAATAAATATTGAAAAGATATTTAATGTTGTGAATTATGAATATAGATAAATACAATTTAAAAAAAGTTATTCAAGAAGAATACACGCAGATTAAAGATGGGTTAGCTTTGGCGGGTGATATAAAATTTGACCACAAGTTTGAGTCCATTATGATATCGGGAATGGGAGGATCGGCTTTACCAGGAAATGTTTTGCGAATTTTTATAAATAGTACATATAAAGGTTCAACGGAAAAAAGATTGCAGGTTTTCCAAAACAGATTTTATAATTTGCCAGTTGAGGCTTATGGTAACTGTTTAAATATAATTTCATCTTATTCGGGTAATACCGAGGAAACTATCTCAGCCTTTCAGGAATGCTTGGATAATAATTTACCTTGCGTAGGAATTTCTAATGGTGGAAAAGTAAAGGAAATGTGTTTGGCAAATAATATTCCTCACATTGAACTTCCTTATCCATTTGATAATTTTCAACCCAGAATGGCAACTGGATACTCTGTCCTGGCTATGTTTAAGTTATTAATAAACTCCAACCTGATTAAATTTGATGTTTCGCAATTAGATGGAGCCTCAGAGAAATTGAGATTAAGAATGGACGAGCTAGAAGAAAGCGGGAAAAAGTTAGCCAAAAAATTAGTAGGAAAAACTCCTATCATTTATTCAGGCACGCGCTTTAAATCTATCGCTAATATTTGGAAAATAAAAATTAATGAAAATTCTAAGACTCCGGCCTTTTGGGGATTTTTTCCAGAATTGAATCATAATGAAATGGTGGGATTTACCAACCCTCAATCAAAATTTTTCTTTGTGATGCTGTTGGATGAAGAAGATCATCCTCAAAATATAAAACGTTTTAAAGTGATGAAAGATTTGATGGCAAAAAAAGGAATGGAGAGTGAAATTATAAAAATTACAGGTGAAGATGTGTTTGAAAAAGTTTTTACATCTCTTTGCTTGGGTGACTGGGCATCTTATTATTTAGCTCTTGAATACGGGATAGATCCGACCCCCGTTGATATGGTGGAAGAGTTTAAAGAACTAATAAAATAAAAAAATTATTTTTTAGTAGGAGAACTTAGAGATAAATAAATTAATTTTTATTTATCGAATAAGTACGTCTATCGAAGTAAATAAATTTTTTTATCTTTGTAGAATTAATAATAATCTCAATAAGCTATTTTGTATAAGCCGATATTTATTAACACTTTGGTTGAAGTTGTAAATACCAGATGTTATAAAATAGTAAAATTGTATTTGACATTAAATATTTAAACTAAGCGTACAGGGTTTTTGAAAAATAGCATTTTTCGTTTTTTATTTGTGCCACCAGAAAGATACGCAAGATAATATTTTTATCAGAAATTATAAACAAAAAGTAATAATCAAATTAAAAAATATTACTTTAATTTAACAAAATCAGCCCGTGTTTTAATATGGGTATAATTACAAAAATGTATGATAGTGAATTCTTTTACTGCATACGATTTTTATTAGTAGAATATGAACAACCAAGAAGTAAACAAAGCTTTGGCTATAAAATTATTGGGCCAAAAAATAAAAGAAAATAGAATTAATCAGCGTCATAACCACGTAAAAAAAACAGACAATAAAAGTGGATATCAATTCAATGCTGTAAAAAGTCAAACCCAAAAAGTGAGTTTTTCAAAAATCAAAGGATTGAGAATTATTCCTTTAGGTGGGCAAGAAGAGGTAGGTAGAAATATGACTGTCTTTGAATATGGTAATGATATTGTCATTTTAGATATGGGCATTCAATTCCCAGAAGAGGATATGCCTGGTGTAGATTATATCGTGCCAGATGTGTCTTATCTAAGGGGAAAAGAAGACAGGATTAGGGGGGTTATTTTTAGCCATGGTCATCTTGATCATATCGGAGCAGCTCCAATTCTTCTTAAGCAACTTAACTATCCTACAATTTTGGGACGTGATTTTACTTTGGCCTTGATTAAGCGAAAAATGGAAGATTACGAAAAAGATTCCGTAGGTAGATTAAAGATTGTTAACATTAAAAACATTGATCAAAAAATTAGTTTAGGTGCTTTTAAGGCTAGCTTTTTTAAAGTGGAGCATTCAGTGATGGATGCAGTGGGGGTTATCTTGGAAACTCCAGATGGAACCGTGATTCATCCGGGAGATTGGACGATTGGACGAGATGATAAGGGTCAAAGAACGGTTTCTTATGAGTATCTTTCCAAACTTCCTCGACCGACAGTTTTAATGTTGGAGAGTTTGGGAGCGACAGATAGAAGCGAAAACAACGCGCCCGAAAGCAAGATGTATGAAAACTTAGAAAAAATAATAGGTACACCCAAGGGCAAGGTTATTATCGCTACTTTTTCTTCACAAGTAGAAAGAATTGGTAAGATTCTAGAAATTTGCTATAAACTTGGAAAAAAAGTTGCGCTGGATGGCTATAGTATGAAAACTAATGTTGAAATAGCTAAAGAGTTGGGATATATCAAGCCAGCCAAAGACGTATTGATTGATATGAAGGATTTTAATAAATATCCGGAGGATAAATTGGTAATAATTTGTACTGGTGCACAAGGCGAGGGTAATGCTGTGCTGTCTCGAATTGTGAACGGAAATCATAGACATATTAAATTAAATAAGTATGACAGTATTGTCTTTTCTTCGTCAGTTATTCCGGGCAATGAGAGAACTATTCAAAGATTAAAAGATAATCTTTATAGAAAATGTGATAATGTAATTCATACTGATATGATGGATGTTCACATTAGCGGACATTGTAATGCTTCCGATATTCAAGAGGTTATTAAGCAAATAAAGCCAGATTATTATTTACCAGTTTATGCTAACCACTATTTCTTAAAAGAAGCTGCTAAATTAGCTTTGGAAATTGGATTTAAAAAAGATAATATTTTTATTTTGGATAATGGAAATATTTTGCAACTTCATAAAAATAAAGCTGAAATAATTAAGGAAAAAGCTAAGACGGATTATGTCTTTATTGATGGATTGGGAGTGGGTGATATTGGGCAAGTAGTTTTGCGCGATAGGCAGGTTTTGGCGCAGGATGGAATGTTTGTAATCACTGTTATTATTGATAGTAAGACTAAGAGAATTTCTGGAGGCATCCAAATAACTTCAAGAGGATTTATCTACGTCAAAGAAAACTTTGACTTAGTTAATGCTACAAAGGAAGTAGTTAAAAAAGTGGTAGCTAAAAATACCAACAAAGATGATAAGTCCAAAATAAATTGGGTGCTGATAAATAATGAAATACGAGAAGAAGTTGGAAAGTATCTGTTTAAAAAAACAGAGCGACGTCCAATGGTATTGCCGAATGTAATTGAAATTTGATATTTTATTGGTTTTGTTGTAAAATGTAGTAAGAAGATTATTTCTCAAAATTTAAACTTAGTAAAAAATTAATTTTTATTTTTCGATTTTATTTCTTAGCGTATGTAAGTTTTAATTATACATATTTATGCAAAATAACGATGAACAATTGAATTTCCCAGTGGAGTTAATGGATAGTAAAAAACTTACCTTTGTAGACCCCAAAGAAATAATCGAAATGGCTCAAATCAAGCCAGGTCAAAAGGTGGCAGATTTCGGATGCGGGCCAGGCTATTTTTCTTTGCCAGCATCTGAAGCTGTCGGGGAAGAAGGCACTGTCTATGCCTTTGACGTTTTGCCTTCAGCGCTGGAAGCCATCGCTGGCCACATCAAGATTAAAAATATTGACAATATAATTGTTAAAAGAGTTAATCTAGAAAAAGAAAATGGTACTGGCTTAGAGAGCGATAGTCTGGACTGGATTATAATAAAAGATGTTTTGTTTCAAAATAAAGATAAGAATTTGATTTTGCAAGAAGCTAAGAGAATTTTGAAAAGTGGTGGGAGTGTTTTGATAATGGAATGGAATGAAAATGTTTTTATCGGACCAGAAAAAGAATTGCGTATATCAAAAAAAGAATTGTCAGAATTTATATTTAATGAAGGTTTTATTTTTAAAAAACAAGCCGATGCAGGAAATTATCATTATGTAATGATTGCTTCCAAAATGTAAATTTTTAATAAGAAGTAAAATTTGATTTGCTTATGTTCGAAAACAAAAAAATATATAAAATAAAAATCGTTGCTTTGTTGATAATTATTTTTATGGTAATGCCAGTGATTTCTGGTTGCGCAGAAAGTAAGTCAAATAAATATTCTTTGGATCTTGAGGTTTGGGGAAGCTTTGATGATAATAGCGATTTTTCTGAAATATTGGCTAAACTTAACAAAGCCAATCCCTTTATCAACAAAGTAGTCTATAAAAGAATACCTATCGATAGCTACGAAAAAGAATTAATTGATGCTATGGCCGCAGGCAATGGTCCGGATATATTTTTAGTTAATAATGCTTGGATGCCTAGATTTGAAGATAAAGTTGCGCCTGCTCCAAGCGAAGTAATTATTGAAAAAGATTTTAGAGCTAATTTTATCGAAGTCGTGTCCAATGAATTTATCGGCAAAAATGGAGAGATATATGGAGTGCCTCTTAGCGTAGATTCTCTGGCTCTTTATTATAATAAAGATTTATTTAATGCTGCTGGAATAACTTCAGCGCCTACTACCTGGAGTGAGTTGTTGGACTATAGCAAAAAAATGACGAAAATTGATGAATTGGGAGAAATAAGAAAAGCTGGTATTTCGATGGGAACAGTTGAAAATATAAATAGATCTACAGATATTATAGATTTGTTGATGCTTCAAAATGGTGCACAAATGCCAAGTCAAAATAATATTGGATTTAAGCCGAATTATGATATTACTAAAAATGTTTTAGGATTTTACACTCAATTTTCTAGGTTTAGTTCGCCAGCGTATACTTGGAATAAGAGAATGGATTATTCCATAGATGCTTTCTATAAAGGTGATTTGGGAATGATGCTGAATTATTCTTGGCACATGGATACTATAAGAAGCAAAAATTCTAAGTTGGATTTTGCCATAGCTCCCATTCCTCAGATATCAAGTGATAATCCAGTAAACTTTTCTAATTATTGGTCTTTTGTGGTTAATAAAAATAAGCAGATTAAGCAAAAAGAAGAAGGAGTTCCCGTTACCAACGAAATTAGAATTCACGAAGCTTGGCAATTTTTGAAATTTTTAACATTCAAAAATAATGGAAAGTTTACAGCTATTAATTATAAAACAAAAAATAAAAAAGAATATGCAGTAGAGATTGACCCAGCGGCTCTTTATATTGAAAACACTAAGCGTCCAGCAGCCAGAAGGGATTTAGTTGAGAAACAAAAAACTGATCCTATTTTAGGGGCATTCGCTTATGGTAATTTGATAGCTAAATCATGGTACAAGAAAAATTCCAACAGCATAGAAAGTATTTGGGCTGAAGCTGTAAATACTATAAATACTGGAGATGCCACAGTTGATCAAGCTTTACGATCTATTGAGTATAGGATGAAACAGGTTAAT
Organism: Candidatus Moraniibacteriota bacterium; assembly: GCA_038331135.1. Taxonomy (GTDB): domain Bacteria; phylum Patescibacteriota; class Minisyncoccia; order Moranbacterales; family UBA9337; genus UBA9337. The sequence goes on from JBBQOS010000036.1 coordinate 7,676, forward strand.
GTTGAATAATAATTACAAAAATCCAAGAAATTAATTTCTAAATTAAATTTAAAACTTTAAAACAAAAATAAAATTAAAATCAGTATGAATTTAACTAAAAAAAGTATTTTTTTAACTCTATTGTTTTCAGCTTTTGTTTTTTGTTTTACGCAAGTTGTTTTTGCTGCTAAAGATACGGAAGGGTTAGTTCCTTGTGCTGGAGATTCTGTTTTTGAAAATAGATGTACCTTGTGTGACTTAATTGTGGGAATCAGCAATATCATAAACTGGGGGAGAAACATTTTAGTGGTAGTAGCTATTGTAGCAATTGTAGCTGGAGCAATTATGTATATAATCAGTGCTGGAAATAGTGGTATGATGGAATCAGCCAAAACTGTCATCAAACAAGCACTTTGGGGAGT
>JBBQOS010000037.1:0-7905 GCA_038331135.1 Candidatus Moraniibacteriota bacterium
CTTAGGGCTTGCTCTAGATGAAATAAAAAATAATCAAGCCACTCAAATTAAAAAACTGCGGGATTATTTAATTGAAAGAATTTTAAAAGAAATTCCAGCTTCATATTTAAACGGAGATAGAGAAAAACGTTCTCCTAATAAAGATAATTTTAGAGTTGATAATATAGAAGGGGAAGGGTTACTCTTATCTTTGGATATGGAAGGAATTTGCGCTTCTACTGGTTCCGCTTGCTCCTCCGGTTCGCTTGCCCCATCGCATGTATTACTAGCGCTAGGACTCAAGCACGAACAAGCTCACGGCAGTTTACGCCTGACTTTAGGTAAACGTACCACCCAAGAAGAGCTTGATTTTACAATAGAAAAAATAAAAGAAATCGTGACCCGCTTGAGGCAAATTTCCGGCAATGTTTTAAAAGATTTTAAATAAAAATTAATAGTGAATTGCTTATTCGTAAATTCGTACAAATTCGTAATTCGGAGTAATATGCAATATTCAAAAAAAGTTTTAGATTATTTTATGAAACCTCGCAACTTGGGAGAAATCCCAAATGCTGACGGAGAGGCCACTGTGGGAAACCCCAAATGCGGAGATATTATGAAAATTTATTTAAAAATAAATAAACATGAATCAGGGGAAGAAATTATCGAAGATGTAAAATTTCAAACTCTTGGCTGTGGCGCCGCTATCGCCACTAGCTCAATGGCTACTGAAATGGTTAAAGGTAAAACTCTAGATGATGCTTATAAAATAACTAATCAACAAGTAGCTGATGAGCTCGGAGGACTGCCTCAAATAAAAATGCACTGTAGTAATCTAGCTGCTGATGCTATTAAAAAAGCGATTGAAAATTATAGAAGCAATGCCAAATAAAACAGGTAGCATTCATAATTTTATAAAATTCGTACATCGCAAATAAACACTGTGGCGCAAAACTATTTATAATGCTAAAATGTACTTAATAAATAAATTACTATTTTGTCTATGCAGGATATCGTAATAAATTGGTTTGTCGGCTTTCCGAAAAATTGGGCTACATTTCTGATAGCTATGATACCAGTCACGGAATTAAGGGTTTCTATTCCGCTAGCAATCAAAGTTTATCACTTGAACCCATTTTTGGCATGGCTTTATTCCATTTCCGGCACATATTTTGCAATGATATTGATAGTTTTTTTACTTGATCCAATTTCTAAATTTTTATCTCAGCATATCAATTTTTTTGATGTTTTTTTTAAATGGTTATTTAGACACACCAAGAAAAAAACTAATAAAAAAATAAAGAAATATGGAACTTGGGCTATTTTTATTTTGGCAGCAACGCCCTTGCCATTATTTGGCGGTTTAACAGGAGCTGTGGCAGCTTTTGTTTTTGGTTTTTCGGCCAGTAAATCATTGCCGTTGTTACTTATAGGAACGATGGCCTCTGGTGGAATTATTTTATTGCTAACCATTTTTTTAATTTAAATATAAATTAAAAAAATATAAATTTTAATTAAAAAAATATGTTTAATATCAGAAAATTTGAAATTAAAGATGCGGAAAAAATAAAAGAACTTTTCAAAGAGTTAACTGATAAGCCTATAAATTTTCAAGCTGAATTATTGGTAAATAATAAAGCTATCCATTGTCGAGTATTGGAGAGCGAAGGAGATATAATAGGATTTGCCTCCTTGACAATGTATCCTGTCCCTACCAAAGGAATGATTGGTCGCATAGAAGATGTAGTAGTTAGCAGTGTTTATAGGGGAGGGGGGTTGGGCAGAAAATTAATGGAAGATTTGATTGAAATTGCCAAGCAGGAAAAATTAGAATATTTAAATTTAACCAGTAATCCTAATCGAATCGCCGCCAGAAATCTGTATGAATCCCTCGGCTTCCAAATCGCTGAAACTGGATTTTTTTGGATAAAATTGTGATTTATATTGCCAAATTGTTACATTATTGAATTGTTTTGATACTCCAAAATTGCTCATTGTTTGACGACCGTCACTTGACGAGGGATTTTTTGTTGAGTGAAAAATTTGACAAAAAGCTTATTTTGTGCTATTTTTTAGTGTGGCATATGTGGAAAGTTTTTTTATAGAAGTGACCATTCGGTCAAACAATTTTAAAAAATAGGATAAAGATATGGATTTTTCCGCCATCAGAAATTTTCCGCCCGAGCAGTTGGCGGGAAAGGAAATACTTTTCTACACCCGCCGAACCAAAAGCGGGCTAGCACACGGGGGATTGGTTAGGGAGGTTAAAAACTCCCAGAACCAAATGAACATCCTGGTCGAATCGGCCGGGAAACAGATTAACTTGGGATCAGGCACCAAGATTTCAGTTATTGCCTGACATAAAACCACTTTTTTGCAAACATTCACTTTTGAATACTCATAATTGAGTTTAGGAATGAATAGCGAGAAAGTGGTTTCTTCATATATTGTATATGTCGCACAATGTAGATTTTACGACATACAGAGTATAAAAACCAGTGTTTAAGGCACCATTTGACTCTTCAATAACAATATTTATATATCTATGAATTATAATAAATGTTTTATCTTTTTTTAAGTCATTGTGCTACTAAAGCACCTTAAATTAATACTGATTTGATATAAATTCAAATTATATGAAAATTATTTTATATAATGCTTTACACTTCCATCTATCCAGTTAACTGCTTTAACGGTCTACAAAATAACTACCTTTGACCCTCAAAATTGACTCAGGATAAAATTTAATTAAATTTAGATACATCTATGTATCTAATATTGCAACTATTTCATTTAAAGCTACGATTTATTTTTTTATAAACCACTCCCCTAGCATATTTTAAAAAAAATCATAATCAGGTACAAACGACTATTTTTTGCAAATTAAAATATATCCAGAATAATTTACGCTAATAAATAAAAGTATATAAAATAAAAATTTATTTAAATCCATTTTTGGTATACTTCTATGTATCAAAAAATAGTATTTTTTAGGATTTTTCAAAAGTCTATTGAGGACTCTGTGGAAAGCATTTTTTATTGCTATAAGGGGGTACATCTATGCCTACTATTTTCACAAAAAAACAAGTTTTTTTAGAGCTCATTTTTTAACCCCTTGATGTATACATCTATGCACCCCTTAAATATAATTTTTTTGATTTTTTTTATAAGACCGGATTAATACATCGCTAGATATACAATTAATAAAACAGAATCATTTTTAATTCTATAAATGGATACATTTATGTATCTAAAACAATCAAAAAGTTACAATATTTTTTTAATTTCTTTTACGACATTCATAAAGCCTGGCATTAATTTATATTCATGAACTTCATTCCTTAAAATTCTAAAACGCATTTTATCACAGGTGCCCAATGAATATTAGTATAGTCGATTTGTCCTTCTTTGGGTTTAAATTATTTTAGTGGTTTAAATATTATTTGTCCCTACTAATTTTATTATTTGGCAAAATTATATATTGTGCGACATGGGGGAGGTACCTTAAAAAAGTTATTTTTTAACTAATAAAAATCCTTCGAAGTGAATTTTTGGATTATTAATATCATAAACAGCCACGACTTTATATATTCCCTTGGTCCATATTTCTCCTTTTAAATTGAAATGAGTAACTTCTATGATTCTAATTGCCGCCAGTGGTCTACTAAGAATTTGATTACCCTTAGTTTCAATAAGAGGCACGGGTTCATCAGTGAGGAGATAATAATTTCTTTAACCTTTTTTAAAAAATTATATTGCTTCCCTACTTCTAGGTTTTGAGGAATACATTCCTCTTCCTTTCTTTCTTTCTTTCTTTCTTTCTTTTTAAAATATTTTATATCTCTCAAAGCTAAGTTAGGATTAAATTCTACTTGAATACCTATAATATTATTTGAGTTATTTATTATTTATAGAGAATCATTTGATTAACTGCTCGAGGTGAAATAGAAACTTTATAGAGTTTTTCCAATAGCTCGATAGTTGAGTCTAGATATATATTAGCACCCCAATATGGATCATGTACTACATACTTTCCGTTTTTCGCTTTGTTGTGAATCACTACATAATGCCCCGCTCCCCTCTTGGCATTAATAAAAATAATAACAGGATTTTCATTTTTTAACTCATTATCAAGAGTGCTCCAATTTACTCCGCCGTGTCCAATACTGCTAGCCAAGGCTAAGTTTTCCCAGCCTCTAGGCCAATTAATTAAATCCCAAAAAAAGATCGGTTTATCAGATAATTGTTTAGGATTAATACGCTCTCCATGATAAGTAAAAACCATCGCCACGGAAGTTACTGCGCATCCCAAATCTTTCATTTTTGAATTGGAATTTCCAATGGTCTCATTTCCCCAGCGAGAATCTTTTTGTGAATAATACCATTTTGTATCAGCTAAGCCTGAAGTTGGCCTTTCTAACCCAGAAGCAAAAGCACTTATCTCAGCAAAATTAGCGTTGTATAAATCATCAATATCCCCCAATAACTCTTGTTTTTGCTTTTCTATTTTAGCAAGTTTTGATTGGTAGGTTGCTTCATCTCCTTTAGTTTGGACTAAAAGAGTATTTTTTTGAGTTTTAACTGATAATAATTTTACATTTTTTTCTTCCAAGGTTAACCCGATGCTGGACAAATTTTCTTTGTTTTTTGAAATTTCATCTTGATTAGTTTTTATTTTATCCTGGAGATATTTTAAATCAGTCGTTGCTTCTATTATTTTACTACTAGTTTGATCAAAATAATCACCTTCTTTGGTCACAATAGAAAAATTTTCTATATTAAAAATAATTTTAGTGAGCATATCATCGTTATTTTCTTGATAAGCTCTTATTATATCGGCCAAAAAAGATTTTTGAATTTGAATCAAAAAATCATTTTTTATTAAATCATTTCTTAGCTCATCATTTCTCTTGTTAAGTTCTTCCATCTTATCTGAGACTTCTTTTATTTGGCTCTTCATATCGCCTATTTCAGAGTTTAAACTATTCAATTGCGATCCCAAAAGAGTTTTTTGTTTCTGTTTCAAGAGAAGTATTTTTTCGTAAGTCGCCGCTTTCTCATTGAGGTTTTCCAACTCCTTGTTCTTTTTCTCAATTTTGTTCAACTCTTCTGCGGATAAAGTTGGTGTGTTGGTGGTTTGAGCATAAACTGGTTTAAAAAAAGAAAATATAAAAACAAAAACTACTAGCAATCCCCAGAAATAAATTGTATTTTTTATTTGTTTTTTCATTGTTAATAATTCTTTTTATGTTGCACTATTTTTTACAAGCGAGTATTCCTTTGTTGATTCTTTTTAAGGATTCCGTCTGTCCCAAAACCCAAGACACCTGGAATGGTGAAGGTGATTTTTTTTCTCCCGTTAAGGTAGCGCGCAAAGGAAAAAGCAAATCCCCGCGTTTATCTCCCGCTGTTTCCAACAATGATTTTTCGATATTTTCCAAATTCCAATCTTTTTCACTAATCTTTTCCAAAATGTTTTTAGATTTTTCTAGATTGTTTATGGTGTCTTTGTCAGGATTTTCTTTCCAGCGAAGATCGTTGGCGTTTAAAATAATGTTATCCGCATCCATAAAAAAGAATTTATTTTCCTCCCCTACTTCGGATAATTTAGTTAATCTTTCTTGCTCTACAGTTAAAATATTTTTTAAATATTCTTCTTTTCGCGCGTTGCTCCATGTTTCATGCGCTATGCTCCATGATTTGTAAAAATCTTTTTCTAAAAAAAATGGCAAAGATTTAGCGTACAATTCATCGGTAGTTAATTTCTTGATATATTGAGCGTTTATCCAGTCCAATTTCTTAAGATCAAAAATAGCGCCAGCTTTGTGAATTCTTTTTACATCAAAAGCTTCTATTAATTCTTGAATAGAAAAAATTTCCTGCACACTTCCATCTCCCAAATTCCATCCCAAGAGAACAACAAAATTTATAATTGCCTCTTTGAGATAACCTTTTTTTATATAATCTTCCACAGAGACATCGCCCTGCCTTTTGGAAAGCTTGCTCTTATCACTGTTGAGAAGTAATGGCAAATGGACTGTCTGAGGAGCTTGCCAATTAAAATTTTGGTAAAGTTGAATATATTTTGGCGTGCTAGAAACATACTCTTCGCCTCTAAAAACATGACTTATCTCCATCAAATGATCATCTATTACATTGGCGAAATTATAAGTCGGGTAGCCATCAGATTTTATTAGAATTTGATCTTCCAATAATTCATTTCTAAATTCAATGCGACCTCTAACTAAATCATCATAGCTTGTAAGACCTTCCCTGTTTATCTTTTGGCGAATGACAAATGGTTCTCCAGCTTTAATCTTTATCTGAGCTTCTTTGGGTGTAAAATCTAAGCATTTTCTATCATACACAGGAGGTCTTTTGGCGGTTGTTTGCTCTTGGCGTAATTCTTCAAGTCTTTCCTCGCTACAAAAGCAATAATAAGCTGTGCCATTTTTAATCAATTCTTGAGCGTATTTTTGATAAATCGATATTCTTTCTGATTGAATATATGGCCCCAATGCTCCTTTTTGGATAATTTTTCCATTTTCTTTAAATACTCCCTCGGCATATTCAAAATTGGCCCACTGCAAAATATCAATTATTTTTTCAATTCCATTTTCTATTTCTCTCTTTTTATCCGTGTCTTCAATGCGTAAAATAAAATCTCCATTATTTCTTTTAGCAAAAAGATAAGTATAAAGAGCAGTTCTGAAATTTCCAACATGCATATATCCCGTTGGGCTAGGCGCAAACCTTACTCTAATTTTTTTATTATCATCCATAAAATTATATTACTACAAATTAAATTTATTCAAGAGGCGGAAGCATCAAAACACAAAAACATTTTTACCGCTAACCATCAATATTCCCAAAATTATCAAAATAATTCCGCCAATTAGTAAGGCTAAATTTGAATATTTAGCACCGAATTGATAAAACTTTCGATAACCAAAGATTGCCAATCCAAAAACTATAAAATCATCAACCATATAAAATAGTGTATAAATTCCTATATACCATTGCCGTGACCAAAAACCGAGAGAATTTAGTTCCAGTATCTTGGTAAATGACTGGGCAAGTCCCACCGAACAAGCAAACTCGATAATATTAACTGAAAAAGCTAGGCCGATAATTATAAAAGCCCCTAGGATATTTAGTGGTCTCGTGGCGATATCCTTTATTCGAGTGGTGATTTTTCTTTTGTGCTCCAAACTAGTCACATCACAAACTAACTGTCCTTTGTTTTTTCTAAATTTATAAAGAAAATAGATTCCTCCGCCCAAACTCAAAAGTCCAACCAATGGTAACATCAACCAATCCAACCTTATGAAATCCCAAGTTTTATACCAAACATTCAATATCATAAAATACATTATTGATTCCGCGATAATAAAAAGCCCAGCTATTATAATCATTTTGAGTCGATTGCCTATTTGAGAAAGTGCAATTAAAAAAGCTACCAAGACCCACATCGCACAAGGATTAAATCCATCGATAAATCCCAAAAGCGCCGCTATGGAAAATAATGAAAAATCCTTGGTTTCAATCACGCCAATAAAAGGCACGCTTATTTTTTCCAAAGTGTCTTTTTTTATTTCATCTTGACTACAAGCTTCTTGGCCACTCAATTGGCACACTCCGGATGTATCAGTATCTATCTTGGGGCTTTCTTCTAAATAAGAGGCCACCCTATTATGATCTCCTTCAGCCAAGCTAATTATTTTTTTGCCCGTTAAATCAGCACTATCAAAACCCACAATCACCTCTCCGCCCACCAAAGTAATGGGTGTCACTTTGGATAATTTATTTTTTTCAACTATTTTTAAAAAAATGGTATAATTCTTTTCTTCTCCAATATCCAGTAGAGTAACTTTTACAGCTGAATCTTTAATAGTTTTCAAAAAAGCTTCCTCTCTAGCACAAGCA
>JBBQOS010000038.1:0-7866 GCA_038331135.1 Candidatus Moraniibacteriota bacterium
AACACTTTGAAACAAAATTCGAATCCCCTACCGCCAGCACTTCATCCATTAAGAGTATATCACGATTTGCGTGAATTGACACGCTAAAAGCCAAGCGGACACTCATTCCGGAGGAATAATTTTTTAGTTTTTGGTCGATAAATCTTTCGAGTTCCGAAAATGCCACGATGTCATCAAATTTCGCGTCAATTTGTTTTTGGGTCATTCCCAGCACTGTGGCGTTGAGATAAACATTATCTCTGCCTGATAATTCCGGATTAAAGCCAATGCCCAATTCCAAAAACGGCGAAATCATCCCATTTACCTCCACCTCACCTTTATCGGCTTGGTATATTCCGGCTAAGATTTTTAGCAGAGTGGATTTACCACTTCCATTTCTCCCAATAATACCAAAGAATTCTCCCTTTTTTACCTCAAAAGAGACGTCATCCAGAGCCTTAAATTCCTCGTAAGAAACCCCTCCCTGCCCTCCCCTTGTAAAGGGGAGGTGGATGGAAGACAAGCCACTAATCGCCGCTCCTCGCAAAGAAGTAATCTTTTCGTGAGGAATGCGGAAGGTTTTACTGACCCCAGTGACCTTTATTGCATAAGGCACAGGGCAAGCATTTTTAACACTAATTGCTATATTTGAATCCATAATTTTTATTTAACCAAAAAACAAGGAATAAATAGCTTGTCTTTATCTATTTTAAACTCAAGCTTAGAATACAAAAGGTATTTTTTTTTAAATATTTTTTTTGCTGTTCTATCTATAAATTTAATATCATTCCATTGCACTTTATTGGTATATTTTACCTCAATAATCAAAGATTGGCTAGTGTCCCTATAATCATTACTTACAACAAAATCAATTTCATCCTGTCCTTTCCGAAAGAAAGAGACGTACTGATTTTTTTCCTGAAGCAAATTAAAAATATATGTTTCTGACAATATTCCAAAATATTGAGCTTTTAGAATTTCATTTTCAAACCACTCTGAGCGAAACGCTACAAAAAAATTAGGACTTGATACGTACACTTTTTTCTGGAGTCGTTTTGATTTTCTAAATGATCTCGAATAATTATATATAAGCTTAATCAAAAAACTTTCCTCAAAATATGAAATATATTTTTTTAGAGTGTTTTCTTCAATTCCAGTCTCGCTAGCTATCTTTTTAAATTCTATTAGTGATCCATTTTCATTCACGAGTAATTGAAAAAGAAATTTAAGTTCATCAACTTTTTCAACACCAAACAGTCTTGGGATATCATATTCAATCGCTTTTTTATAAATTGATTCAGAAATGTATTTTTTTATTTTATCTTTATCTTCTTGCCCAACCATTTCAGGAAATTGATAATATAATAAATATTTTTCAAAAAGTTTTAATAATTCATCGCCATAATTGGCCAGAAATATTTCATAACTATTTTGATCATGAGGTAATTTCATATCTCCAGCGGAAACCGCAAATTTACGATAACTATCTAAAAGACTTTTTCTTGAGCCAGCTAACTCTAAAAATTCCTCGAAACTAAGTGGCAAAAGCTTAAATTCATAAATCCGACCAGCTAAGCTTTCGGTCGTCTTCTTCTTTAGGAAAAGTGATGATGAACCGCTTATGACAAATTTAATGTTTAACTCGTTATCATAATAACGCTTTAATATATGTTGCCATTTTTCGACATATTGAATTTCATCAATAAATATATATTTTATTTCGTTGGATTCACCATTAAAGATATTCTTAAGATATGCATCAAGATAAAGTTTGAGCGTTAATTTTGATGTAATAAGTGCCTCATCAAAACTAATGAAAAAGATATTTTTTGAATTTACTTTTTTATCTTCAATAAGATTTTTGATCAACTGTTTAAGCAGGATTGTTTTTCCAGTTCTTCTGAGTCCGACAATTGAAATAATCTGACGATCAGAAAGATATTTTTCCAATTCAAAAAAGAGCTTTCGTGTATATTTTTGTGGCTCAAAAAATGATTTATCATTTTCCCAGTGTTTATTTTGAGCTATAATTTCCTTTAAAATAAGGTTTTTTTCCATAAATATAGTTTATAATTACTCAACTAATCATAAATATAGCATTTATAATAACATCTGTAAAGCTAATCCTTTATATTTTTGCTTGCTTTTTGGTCATTCCTAGCACTGTAGCGTTGAGATAGACGTTATCTAATGCCTTAAATTCTTCGTAAGAAACCCCTCCCTGCCCTCCCCTTGTAAAGGGGAGGTGGATGGAAGACAAGCCACTAATCGCCGCTTCCTCGCAAAGAAGTAATCTTTTCGTGAGGGATACGAAAAGTTTTGGAAACGTGATCTACTTTTATGGCAACAGTATCCTTCATAATATCAAATTAAAAATTAAAAATTTCAAATAAATTCTTAAATTAATTAATGACAAATTATTTTTTATATTTTGTCTTTTTAATAATGGCGGAGAAAATAAGTGTCAGTTCTTGAGCTTCTCTCCATAATTGACGACATCTCTCCTGTGTGATTGGTTCTGATATAGAAACCATCCTCAACCAATGCTTCGTCTCTTTGCATTCTTTTTTACAAATTCCCATTTTGTGTATGAAATCTTTCCTAGACTCTGCCCCATCTGCCTCCATATAATTTGCACCAATACTTGTCGCACTACGAATAAATTGACTTATTAATGGCCTAGTAATTTCATTTTTTGGAACTGTTTTTAAAAATAAAATAACCTCCTCTCCAAATTTAGCAGTTCTTTCTTCTAGGTCAAATTTATTTTTTTGCTTATCTTCGAGCATTTATCTGTATCTATTTATTATATTACATTAGAGAAGAATTGTCATATTAATAGCATTTCACCAAAATAACAACCCTTTTTTTCATTATTGAGTATTTATTTGAAGTTCAACAGTTCTTAAGCATTTATTTGTAATTTTTAATTTGAAATTTGTAATTCTATTAAGTATTTATTTCTTTTTTCATTTGACAAGTTTATTTTTTAGGTGTATAATTAAATTGTAGTTGATATTATTCATTTCAGCTATTAAAACAAGCGTCGCCCGTTGTGGGCCATGGCTTGTTTTTTTATTATGTAATGCATTCATATTTTTTAACTTTAGACTTGTTGCAATCAAATATAGTCGCTCGTATCTTACTTTTTCTAAAATTATAATTGTCTCCACTCTTTCCATCCTTAAAGAAACTTCCATCAATAGATAATTTCTGATATAAATAATTTATAAATTTTCTCTTAAATTTACCACTCTTATTTTTATTATTTATTAATTTATTCTGTTTCTTTAAATCGTAAACTATAGCTCCCAATATTAGGTCGGCTATTTGTAAAATATCATTTGATTTTGAATCAATTTGGCAGACTCCTCCAACTACAAATTTTTTATAATGATCATTTTTAAATTTCTTTATTGTTTCTTCTAAATCTGCACCTTGGGGAGAGAAATAGTCATCCGCTAATATAATAATAATTTCATTGGGATTTTGACCTAAAATCATTTTTAACAAGGCTATCGTAAAGCTACGATAAGCTTTATACATATCACTGTTGTGATATTTCTCAAAATCTAACTCGTTCTTGTCCAATATTATACAGCTAAATTCCGCATTTTCTTTTAAAAAAACTTCAAAAAATTTAATAGCGATTTTAAATCTTATATCCCTATTTATATTTGCCCATTTTAACTCTTCTCTATAATTAAATCTTTGCCTTATCTTTCTTATCTCATTATACATTTTTTCTGGTCTGTTAATTTTTATAATTCCTATGGCAAAAAACTTATCTCTCTGACTATTGATAAGCCCCGTTTCATCCATAAAACAAAAAGAACTTTTCATTTTCTTAAAATCAGAATTATCATTAAGTGTCTTTATCATTTATTTAATATATTTCAATTAAAACCATACCGTACCAAATAGTTAGAATGGGTAATCCCAGATATCCTAATAATAGCAAATAAAACTAACTCTATCAATCTTTTTTAGAGCTAGCTCCATTGGCTTCCATATAATTAGCTCCGATACTGGTAACACTTCGTATAAATTGAGATGTTAGTGGTCTAGTGATAGTATCCTGGGGTATTTTCTTACAAAACAATATAGCATCACCTCCGAGTTTTGAAGTTCTTTCCTCTAAATCATAACTTGTATTTTTTTCTTTTTTTTCAATCATTACATTAATTCAAAATTGAATCAAAATTCAAAATTAAAAATTCGAAATTAAATTTCTATCTTTCCCATACTTTACAAACCTTAAAAACTTTATGAACATTATAAGCTATCTTCTCTTATCTTTTCTCATTTTATATTATCCTTTTTAGATATATTCATTATAAATAAAAACAAACTAACTCCTAATTAAAGCTTTTTTTACTTATTAATTTTAACACTCCAAAGACCAAAGTGCAAACTGTCTATTTCTACATTTGACAAAATAGGGCAAAAAACCCTTTCCTCACAAAACACCTATTACCCATTCGCCAACCACTCACCAACCAACTCACCAACCAACTCACTCACCAACCCCGCACAATCTACTCACTCACTAACCTCACACAATACTCAAATACATTTAAACTACGGCCGTGAATAAAACATACCTATATAAAATACAGTTTTTCAAATACATTCGATACACGGCCGTGAATAAAACATACCTACACAAAATAAATCTCAAACACAATCAAGCTACGGCCGTATATAAAACACCCCTTTCAAAAGATATCTTCCCCTCATCACCAAATAAATTTTCTATTAATGAATCACACTACAACAAGCTGACGGTAAATATTTATGATTGAAAAATACCTCCCCTAGCCTCACCCCCCCCAACCAACCCCGCACAATCTACTCGCTCACTAACCTCACACAATACTCAAATACATTTAAACTACGGCCGTGAATAAAACATACCTATATAAAACAAATTTCAAACACACTCAAACTACGGCCGTGCATAAAAAATCTATATTGGAAAAAATAGATACAAAATAAAAAATGTCCTAATTTAATTATGAACATCTACACAGCACACCAGAAATATCGCTATAACATAACGACTATAATTAATTGGAGAAAATAAAAAATCATAACCAACCGCCTACTTTTTATTTTTTGAAAAAAAGTTTCCTTAAAACATCTTCATTATTAATTTTCATTGCTGTGATAACTCTAACGTATGGTTCAGCAGAATATAAACTAATCATCTTTAAAATATATTTTTCATAAGGATGAGGTGAAACAAAAACACTTTGTTGTAATTTATGAAACTCTAAAGTAAACAAATGCCTCCGAAGTATATCACGAAATTCTCTATCTTTTTCAGGAATATCAAAAATTACAATCCTCCATTTTTTATCCCATTTCTTTGGTTTTTTAAAATTTATTGCATTACCTAATATATCTAATTTTCTAGCTTCAATCTTTCCCATTTCGGTAAGAGTTAATTTAAATGATCCATCAGGCATCTTTTTTTCTTCAATCAATTTATTTTTAGAAAGTTTATGCAAAGAATCTACAAAATTTCGTCGATTAATATCCTTCCAATCTTTCTTTATTTTATTAAAAGCATAAAAATACCTTCGGGGTGAATTGGAAAGTCCCAAAGCTAAACCACCCAATAAAATTAGCATAATTCTCTTTTGATTTTTTCCAATTCTATATAACATACACAATTAAGCATACATTTTATTCACGGCCGTGAATAAAATGTATTTGACATTACTGATATATTTACTTCATATATTTAAGCAAATGTTTTGTTCGCGCTATTATTATTGTTTTTTTATTTCTTTTTTTGAAGTAATCCCACTGTCGCAATTATAACACCATTGATAAAAATAATAAATTTATTGTAAATTGTAAAATGTAAATTAAAATTATTCATTTGGAATTTTTAATTTATAAATAGACGATTTATAGACGATTGTCAATCCCTCTTTTTTCATTTTTCTGCAAAAGTTTCCGCTTTTTTAAATCAGCTATTCTTTCTTCTAAATCAAAGTTATTTGGTAATTGTTTCATTGTAAATTCATTGTAAATTGTAAAATGTGAATTGTAAATTAAAACTGTTTATTTGGCATTTGTAATTTTCCCATCTTTTCCCTACTTTAAAAACTTTATAAACTTTACAACCTTATAACTTTTCAAAATTTTTCAATCATTATTTTAATTCGAAATTATTGCCTACCGGCAGGCAGGGAATCGAAATTCAAAATTCAAAATTCGAAATTAGGCTCCCACTTGTTTCATTGTAAATTGTAAAATGTGAATTGTAAATTAAAATTCTCTATTGCCCAATCATTTCCATCCTTAGCATCTCTAAATGAGTCCACAAATTGAATCCACCAATCTTATATAGGCATTGTTTTTATCCTTCTTTACACCTCTTATTTTTCTTATTTTAATATGCAAATCTTTTAAACTTTTCAATATTGAGATTTTGGGTTTTTTGGTTATTATTTATTAGTGCTAGTTTTGATGTTTTTTATTTATTTTTCTATAGAATAAATTTCAAATAATTTTCCCTATCTACTCGCTGTGCTTGAGCGTTATAAACACTCAGAAATTCTTGTGAAGTTTTTACTTTCTTTTTTGAACTTAACTTAAATTCAAATGCTTCAAATTTTCCACTAGATTCTTCGATATAATCAACTTCCTGACCAGCATATGACCTCCAGAAATACATATTTACATACACATGGTTTGCACTATTACATTTCACTCTTTCTGTTATGCAGAAATTTTCCCAGATAGCACCAGCATCATCGCGCATCGAAGTAACATTGTAATTTTGAATCAAACTATTACGAATACCCAAATCCCAAAAATATATTTTTACTTTTTTACTGATTGCTCGATATGCGTTTCGCGAAAGTGGCCTTAACTTAAAAATAACAAAAGATTTTTCGAGAATATTGATATATTTTTCCACGGTTATACGACTTATGCCTAGCGTGGACGACAATGATTGCATCGAAACTTCTTGACCCAATTGCAGTGCCAGTAATTTCAACAGATCTGCAATAATAGGAGCCTTTTTTAGTCCTTCAAATTTCAAAATGTCCTTATATAAATAATCCGATGCGATAGCGTTAAGTCTTTCCTTGGCTTTTTCTTCATCCCACAGTGAATAAACTTCAGGGTATGCACCAAAGCGTGTTATTTTTTCAAATTTAGATTCAAAGCCAATCAAACCAAGCTTTTCAGATTTAATAATTTCAGCAGCTGAAAGCGGATACAAAATAAAAGACGAATGTCTTCCTGTGAGAGGTTCCGCAGCTTCATTGGCGAGATCAAAACTCGAAGATCCGGTTGCAATTATTTGCACTTCGGGAATTTCATCATGGATAATTTTAAGTATTTTTCCTATTTCCGGAATATTTTGAGCTTCATCCAGAATCACCAAATCATTATGACCCAAAAATGATTTTAGACGCTCCGCTTCTTTTACTGAAAGTGCACCGCGAACCGAATCAAGTTCACAATTAAAATACACACCACTTTTCTCCAGTGTCTTACTTTCCTCAAGAATAGCTTTTGAAAGGGTTGTTTTACCAACTTGACGAGCACCATAGATTATAATTACCTTGCCCTGAAAAAGTCTTTCTGTGATAGCCAGCTTAATAGTTCTTTGATAAATAGTCATAAATTTATGTTTAGATTATTATATCGAGATAATACCATAAATGTCATAATAATGCAAGTTAAATTACATTATTAATATAAAAAATGTAACTACAATTACATTTTTAAGCTTAATATAGCTAATCTTATATATTTATCGCTAATTGCACAATTTAATACATTCTCAATACTAGCCACTTGTATATGCGGTTGAACCGCCATATTTAAAGTTAAATCGCTATTTCCAATTTCCTCCTC
>JBBQOS010000039.1:0-7739 GCA_038331135.1 Candidatus Moraniibacteriota bacterium
TTATTTTTTAGGTATCGATTTCGGCACCTCATCAATAAAAATTGTAGAATTGCAATATAAAAACGGAAGCTCTTTTCTGTCCAATTACGGATGGATAGAAATTCCTCGAAAAAAGAAAGCGTCTAATTTTGAAATAAAAAATGAATCTGAAGATGAAACTGAAAAGATTCAATTATTAAAAAAATTACTTGGCGAAATGGGGATTAAAAGCAGAGATGCCTACATATCAATGGGTAGCTTTAAGGGTCTATCAACTATGATTTCAGTCACTGATATTCATGAAAATGATTTGGATGACGTGATTAGGGCGGAGGCAAATAAATATATACCAGTTTCTCTAGATGAAGTTTATTTGAGCTCAGATATTGTCTCTACGCGAATAGAAAAAAACGAAAAAGGAAGTGTCGCTGGCAAGAAATTTTTAGGAAAAGGAGAAAAGGAAATATTAGATGTCCTCTTGGTCGCAGCGCCCAAAGATGACGTGCATAAATATGAAA
The DNA here is from genome assembly GCA_038331135.1 of Candidatus Moraniibacteriota bacterium. Classification (GTDB taxonomy): domain Bacteria; phylum Patescibacteriota; class Minisyncoccia; order Moranbacterales; family UBA9337; genus UBA9337. Next base: position 498 of record JBBQOS010000039.1, read on the forward strand.
GAATTGTAGAGGAAAGTGGACTTAAAGTGGCATCTCTCGAACTTGATATATTTTCAGTCGTGCGCTCATTAGTTGGCGATGACTTGGGAAAATTTTTAGTAGTAGATATAGGTGCTAAGATAAGTAATATTATTCTGGTGGACAAGGGGGTAATTAGAATTAATAGAAATATAAATGTCGGCGGAGACGAGATTACTAAAAATATAGCATCTAATCTAAATGTGTCTTGGGATAGAGCTGAGGAATTTAAGAAAAAAAATGATTATCTGAAAGAAGAGGGTAAGTCTATAGTTTTACCAGTGTTAAATCTCATCGCCAAAGAATCAAAAAGATTAATAGAGCTAGTTTCCGTTGGCAATAATTTAAGTAAGCCACTGGACAAAGTTATTTTAATAGGAGGAGGGTCTGATGTTCCGGGGATTATCGATGTTTTTAAAGATAGTCTAAATAACAATATTGTTATGGGAAATCCTTTTGAAAAAATTATTATTGAAGATGATGCTGTGAAGTTAAATATTGGCAATGTTTTATCAAAATTTTCAGTTGCTGTGGGGTTAGCGATCAAAGGCATAGAGAATTATAAAAATAAACACGGACTGTAGTTGGTCAAAAATATAAAAAGTGTTATAATGCAATAAAGAGAATTTAAAAAAAAATATTTAATAATATTTATTGGTATAATTTAAATAAGTTGTATCAGTATAAAAATAAAAAAATGGTCGACGTAAATTTTCATCAAGCTGCAGAAAAGGATTTAATGATAAATAGAAGAAAATCTTTTTTAGACAGCACTTACTTTATTTCAATTATTTTAATTTTCGTAGTGAGTTTAGCTTACGGTGTTACTATAGTGTATGGTAAGAGCTTAACTTCTAAAAAAAATGAATTAGAGGTAATCAAAGGTAAGGAATTGAGTCTTATTGACGTGCAGGAGATTAACAAGTTAGACGATTTTCAAAAAAGATTAGAAAGCTCAATATTCAATTTAGATAATAAAAGAAACCCAGAAGGTACGTTCTCGTTGGTGGAAAAATTAATTGTAAAAGGGTCTTTTCTCAATAGCTTGAGTTATGACAGTACTGAGAATAAAATAGAGATAGAAGTGGTGGCTGATAGTTTTAGGTTGGCAGCCAGTCAAATCCTGAGCCTTAAAAAAAGCGATTTATTTGAAGACGTTAAAATAGTTGAATCAAAAAGAGACACTGATAATCAGGCAGTTTTTAAGTTAGAGGCTGTTTTTAAAAATAAACCACAATCTTAATAAAATAAATAAAAAAATCCCAGTTAAATATATTTAACAGGGCAACCTCAGTTAAACAATGCGAATTAACGCAACTTAACGGGGTGAAAAAAATATGAAGTTAAAAATTTTGTTAATGCCTTTTTCGGTAGTGTTATCTTTGATGCTTATTATTGGATATATTTATCCTAGTTGGTTTGGAGAAGACGTCGGTAGTATAAAAAATATCAAGAGCGAGATTAAGAAGGAAAGTGATGAACTAAGTGCAGTCAAGATGAAAAAGAGTAATATAGATAAATTATCTCAATCTCTCAGAAATAACCCTGAACTGGAATCTTTAATTAATAAATATTACCCTACTTATCGAAACGATGAAGATGTGGTCAATAATATAAATAATATAGCTTTTACTGAAGGAGTCTTTTTGACTGATATGTCCATAGATTATAAGAAAATTGAATCATCCGATAATCCAAATTTAGTGATGGCTATTCCATTACAAGTAGATAGTGTAGTCGATACAGCTGATTCTTCTACGGGAGGGGTGGTAGCTCCTAATGTGGATGAAAATGGAAATTCTTTGGAGGATTTAGCTAAATCAAGAATTAAATTTATTGAGGCAGATCTAGAAATGAATGGAAGTTATGAACAGATTAAACGTTTCTTATCCGCATTGAATAAGGCAGGATTGCTTAACAATATTCAGTCTTTTAAACTATATAAAAAAGAAAACCCTAGTGTCACAAACAATGGAGAGGAAAAACCTTTGGATTTTTTAACCGCTGATGTTATTGTGGGGTTTGGATATTTAATATCTTCAAATAAACAAATTGATTCTTTGCTGAGAGCTGATTTATTTAGTAAAAATAGCTTTAATTTTTATGACGCTGATAGCAAAAAGAGTATTTTGATCGGAAATTATAAGCGGAGTGAAGTTGGAGAGGTTGGTATTTCAAATCCATTCTTGAAAGAAGGCGCTGTTCAATAGGTGTGCTTCATTTCCCAATGTCTATTTTAACTCGGATATAATTGATTAGACTGATTGATTTTTAAAAAACAAAAAAAATGATTAAGGAAAAACAAATTTATTCGGAAGAGCTGGCCAAGCAAATGGGATTAAAATATTTATCCAAAGTTCCTGAAAATATAGAAAGAAAATATTTTAAAATAATACCAGAAAAAATAGCTAAAAGATATAAAATTTTTTCTTTTGGTAAAAATGGTAGCAGTATGATGGTAGCTATGGCCAATCCTCAAGATTTAGAAGCTAGAAATGTATTGAATTTTCTGGCCGAAAGAAATAAGATTTTTTTTGATATTTATTGGGCTTCTGAAGATGTCATTAATGAGATATTGAAAAAATATCAATCAGCAGAAAAAGCTGTCGAAGAGGTAATGGAATCATTTGAGAGCGTAACGAGAGATAGGGAACTGAGCATTAAGAAAAAACTTAAGCACGGTAAAGAAAATATAATTATTCAAGATGCTCCCGTTTCAAAATTGGTGCAGGTTATTATAAATCACGCCTTGGAAGGTGGGTCAAGCGATATTCATATTGAACCAATTGGAGATGAATATCGAGTGAGATTTAGGGTGGATGGCATGTTACATTCTTCTCTTATTTTACCAAAAAATGTAGGAATGGCAATAATATCGCATATTAAAATATTATCTAATTTAAAAATAGATGAAACTCGAAAACCGCAAGATGGAAGATTTAGAATTGAAAAAGATGATATAGCTAATTCCGATAGTGTTGATTTTCGTGTGTCTACTTTGCCAGTAATAAATGGTGAAAAGGTGGCGATGCGAATTTTAACTAAAGATGATAGAGTGTTTGATTTAAATAAGTTGGGATTAATGGGAAAGAATAATACAGTTTTGAGTAAAAAAATAAAGGAAACAAGTGGAATTATTTTAATAACAGGTCCAACTGGAAGTGGAAAATCAACAACTCTGTATTCTTTTTTGAAAATTATCAATCAAGAAGAGCGAAATATTATTACTCTGGAGGATCCGGTGGAATATTCATTGGATGGTATTAATCAAAGTCAAATAAACCCTGCTATCGGATATGGATTTGCAGACGGGTTGCGTTCTATTTTGAGACAAGATCCTAATATTATAATGATTGGCGAGATTCGAGACGGGGAAACTGCTGAGCTAGCAATTCATGCCGCCCTCACTGGACATTTGGTTTTTTCAACTTTGCACACCAATAGCGCAATTAGCGCCATCCCTAGATTGGTAGATATGGGAGTAGAACCATTTTTGTTATCATCTTCCATCAACGCTGTAGCAGCTCAACGTTTGGTTAGAAAGTTGTGTGATAATTGTAAAAAAGAATTTGATTTGCCCAGGCCAGTCTTTGATAAGGTTTTTAATTCAATAAAAAATATTGATCCCAAGGAAGCTGAGAGTTATGGGTTGACGTCATTAAATGCAGAGGATTTAAAATTTTATAAAGCCGTGGGTTGTGATGAATGTGGAAAATCTGGGTACAAAGGAAGATTAGCTATTTACGAATGTGTTGATGTGACAAATGAACTGAGAGAAGTCATAACGGAAAAAGATGATGCATTATTAAACAGAGTGGCTCAAAAACAAGGAATGTTAAATATGTGGCAAGATGGATTATTAAAAGCGGCTATGGGATTAACTTCAGTATCGGAAGTCGAGAGAATGACGGGAGGAAGTTTGACAGTTGGAGAATTTGAAGATGATAAAGGTTGAAATAATTAAAAATGCAAAGTTAAAAATTAAAAGTTTGTGGGAAGTTTTTAAAAATAATCCGTTAACTCGTTAATCCATTAACTAAGCAATAATAAATTAAAAAAATAATAAATATATGGAAACAGAAAAAATAGAAGAAAAGAATATTACAATTTTGATAGCGGAAGATGATGAGTTCATAAGAGATATTTATAATCGTATTTTTTCAATGAATGGATATACCGTTGTGTTAGCTATCAACGGAGTGGAAGCCTTGGAAAAACTAGAAGATGTCACCCCAAGTCTAATTCTTTTAGATATAATGATGCCTTATCAGAATGGAAAAGAGGTTTTTAAAAAGATTAAACAAGATGAAAGATTTAAAGATATTCCCGTGGTATTTTTGACCAACGTTTCTGCTCAAGATGATCTCGAGCAGGAGTTGCTCAATCAGGCTGACAAATATTTAATTAAAGCTCATTTTACACCCAGAGAAGTTTTAGAAGAGGTAATTCCTTTGATTAAAAAGTAGTTTTATTTATTCATAATTTATTAGCGATTATAAAAGATGAACGATTCACTTCATATAGAACAAAAATTGAAAAGTTACTTGCTGACCGTGGCTCAACAGGGAGCTTCTGATTTGCATTTGGTGGTGGGTAGGCATCCCACCATTCGTGTAGATGGAAAATTAATTCCTTTGTTGGAGGAGGAAGTTTTGACTCCTCCCAAAACTAAAGAATTTTCTAAAATATTACTTACTGAAAATTATGAAAAAGAATTATTAGAAGAAGGCCAAGTTAATTTTGCTTATGATTTTGAAGGAAAGGCTCGATTTAGAACTAGTGTTTATTTTCAGCAAGGGAGTCTAAGTGTGGCTATGCGTTTAGTACAAAGCAAAATTAAAACACTGGAAGAATTGGATGTGACTCCCAATCTGTATGATTTTACTAAATATTCACAAGGTTTAGTTTTAATAACTGGCCCTGTTGGACACGGTAAATCAACAACTCTGGCGGCTATAATTGATCATATAAATCATACTCAAGATAAGCATATTTTAACCGTTGAGGATCCAATCGAATATGTTTATAAACAAGATAGGTGTATTATTAATCAAAGAGAAGTAGGTGAAGATTCTAAGGATTTTGCGACAGCCCTCAGAGGAATATTTCGTGAAGATGTCAATGTCCTATTAATTGGGGAGATGCGAGATTTGGATACGATTAGTACTGCTATGACTGCAGCAGAAACGGGTCATTTGATTTTTGCCACCTTGCATACAAATAATAGTGCTCAGACAGTGGATAGAATAATAGATGTTTTTCCCGCACATCAACAAAATCAAATTCGATCTCAATTAGCCAGTGTTTTATTGGGCGTTATTTCCCAAAGATTAATTCCTCGAATAGGTGGAGGAAGAGTAGCAGCAATGGAAATAATGTTAAAAAATCATGCGGTGTCTAATTTAATAAGAGAGAATAGATCTTATCAGCTCGATTCTGTTATAGAAACTAGTTTAAAAGAAGGCATGATTTCTCTAGATAGATCCTTGAGTCAATTAGTAAGAGAGGGTATAATATCCATAGACGATGCTTTTTCATATACGAGCAATCGAGAATATTTAAAGACAATAATAAAAAACAAATAAAAATATGAGATTTATATTCAAAGCCAAAAATCAAGAAGGAGAAGCTAAAAGTGGAACAATTGATGCTGCTAGTAAAGAGCTAGCTTTTCAAATACTCCAAGAAAACAAAATGATCCCCGTTTCTATAGATAGAGACGGTAGTGATGATAAGTTAAGTCAATATATTAAGAAAACCTTTGATAGGGTGACCAGTAAAGACCTACTTATTTTCTTTAGACAATTGCAAGCTTTAATAGGATCTAAAGTTCCCGTGGTTTATTCTTTGCGAGCAATTAGTGACCAATCCGAAAGTAAATATTTAGCTAGTATCGTAAAAGATATTGCTAACGACATAGAGGATGGGGCTTCTTTTTCTCAGTCTCTTGCTAGATATCCCGATACTTTCCCGCCTGTTGTAACTAGTGTTATAAGAGCAGGTGAAATTTCGGGTAATTTAGAATCATCCATTAAAAACGTGGCTATTAGTATAGAAAAAAACTACAGAATAACCGCTAAAATAAGAGGCGCGCTTATTTATCCCGCCTTTGTTTTGGCAACAGCTTTTGTGGTTGGATTTGCTAGTGTTACATTTATAATTCCAAAATTAACAGTTATCATAGAGGATATGGATGCGGAACTTCCTTGGCACACTATGGCAGTTATTAAATTGGGTCACTTTATGGAAAATTATTGGTGGGCAATATTATTTGTGATTTTGGGATTTATTTTTAGCATTATCTATTATATAAAAACGGATGCTGGTAAAAAAGAATGGGATAGGATAAAGTTAGATTTGCCGGTTTTGGGGAAAATGTTCCAATATTTATATATCGTAAGGTTTGCGGGAAATTTAGTTATTTTATTGGAGGGAGGCGTTTCGATTGTTCAATCTTTGGTGACAGTGAGTGACGTGGTAAATAACGATGTTTATAAAAAATTAATTTTATCTTGTGCAGAGGAAGTCAAAACAGGTGGGAATATCAGTACGGTTTTGGCTTATTCGGATTATGTTCCTGGTGTTATGTCAAAAATGGTGGCCATCGGAGAAAAAACCGGTAAAATTACAGAATCGCTAGAGAGTGTGAGTAATTTTTATGAACAAGAGATGGACGAGATGGTTAAAAATTTATCAGTTTTAATTGAACCGATTTTGATAGTGGGTCTAGGTATTGGTGTAGCTATATTGGCTTTCTCAATTTTGCTACCGATTTATAGCGTGATACAGAAATTTTAGTATTTAGTGTTAGCTATTGATACGTTAATGCGTTAATTGAGCAATAAAGAATGGGATTACTTAGAAAATATATTGCATCTCAAGCTTTCTGTGCTATAATTAATTTATAGTGATGAGAAAATTCTAAAAAAATAAAAATAAAATTTAAATAAAATTAAAAATGTTTAAAAACAAAAAAAAGAAAGGAGATGGAATCTAATGAATAAAATAAAAAAAGGTTTTACCTTAATAGAGCTTTTAATCGTGATTGCGATTATTGGTATCTTGGCTTCTATTGTGTTGGTTAGTCTAAATAGTGCTAGAGGTAAAGCTAGGGCTGCTCAATATAAATCTGTTGTTGCTAGTTTGAATCCATTATTATTGACATGTTGCGAGGCTACTGGAAATACTCTTATTGATGCCAGTGCTGGAGGTGGAAATGAAATT
>JBBQOS010000040.1:0-7467 GCA_038331135.1 Candidatus Moraniibacteriota bacterium
TCTAGCGATAGCTCGTTGATAATCCTTAAGACAATCTTTACAAAAAGTCGGCCTTTCTCCATCCGGCTTAAATGGGATTTGGATTACTACACCGCAAGTATCACATTCTGAATCAAATAAATCTTTTTTAATTTCTTTAGCGGGAGCTATCGTAGCCTCTTCTATTATATCAACTGCCACTGGAGGAATTTCTTTTAAAACATCAACTAATGGAATTGGCGAATTTTTTTTATCTTTTTCAATCACTACAGTTGTTGTAACCTGTTCATTCTTTGATATCTTGATTACCTGAGGAGAGGCTTCCAGATCAATCTTGTTTTGTCGAACTACAAAATCTTTTTCAACATTTTTTATAGGTACAAATTTTTCTATAGAGAGAGGCTCTCTGGAATGATTTAATCTAAAATTATTAGCTGACACATCTTTTACTGGCGAATTATTTCTTTGAATTGTAAATTTTTCAACAGGCACCTCTTTTTTTATCACAGGCTGTTTTTCAAATATCTCTGACTTTTTTAAATGAATTTCTTTTCTTGGCGATATAGCTGAAGCGCTATCTTTGCTGGTCAACATTCCTGTCCAGCGAGCAATTTTTTCCTCTATTTCCTTTCGGTCTCTTGCATATCTTTCTCGAGAGATTCGAATAACTTTTTGGGCATTTTCCGTTGTTCCAGTAATGTCGATTGGTGGCAATGCCGTAGCTGAAAAAGCATTTCCCGCTATACCATCAATCATTAATTTTAAATAAACACTAAATTTAGGCAAATTAACAATATCATTGAGCATAAAAACCGGCTCGAACTCTTTTTCTAAAAATTCAGCATCTTCAGCGCCTACTCGAAAAGCAATAATAGTTCCCACATTACCAAAAATAGCATCCTTTACCGCACTACTAGTATCTGTTTCGAGCTGACTAATGTACTGATGCGCTACCAGAAGATTCAAGCGATATTTTCGAGCTTCGGATAAAATATTAGCAAATGATTCTGTAACGAAGTTTTGAAATTCATCTACAGTTAAATAAAAATTCTTTCTCTCATCTTCTGGCATATCCACTCTTTCCATAGCCGCTAACTGAATTTTGGTCACAATCATTCCACCCAAAAGACGCATAGCATCCTCACCAATTCTTCCCTTGGAAAGGTTTACAATCAGAATCTTATTATTATCCATAATCTCCCGCATATTAATCGTAGATTTTGTTTGACCAACAATATTTCTAATCAAAAAAGATGACAAAAATTGACCCACCTTATTTTGAATTGCGGCCACCGCTTCTTTTCTAAAACGATCTTCCCAAGTTTCAAATTCTTCTAGCCAAAATCCTTTTACCACAGGATCCTTTATTTTTTCATAAACCCTCTGACGATATTTCTTATCACTCATCATTCTATTGACACCCATCATCGTTGAGCCTGGATAATCCAAAAGAGCCAAAAGTGCATTACTTAAAATATATTCCATTCTAGCGCTCCATACATCCGGCCAAATCTTCTTAAAAACTCCCATCATTCCTGAGGCTACTAAGTGTTTTTTATCTTCACTCACAGATTCTAAAATATTAAAAGCAATTGGAAATTCCGTATCGGCTGGATTAAAATAAACCACGTCGTTAATTCTATGAGCCGGAATAGCTTTAATAAGTTTTTCGGCCGTGTCTCCATGTGGATCAATATAGGCTACTCCATGCCCATTAGCAATATCTTGCATGACTATATTTTCCAAAAGAGTAGTTTTTCCCATTCCGGTTTTTCCAATAACATACATATGCCTCTGTCTATCAGAAGTTTTAATACCAAACTTTACATTTTGGTTTCGAAAATTAGTTTTGGCAAAAAATGTTATATTATCTTGCATATTTTTTATCTTTCGATAGGTAAATTAAATGGAGCCGCTCCGGTTTTAGTTTCTACTTTATGAAATGCGGGAGAAATAACTGACATGTTGGGCAAATGAAAAACTGTAGCCAGTTCAGAAGAATTTAAGAAAATATTTTTACCGTCTTTATTCCTAGACCGATATCTTCGCAATATTTTTCTCTGGCGATATTTAGTTCTAGCATCTACAAAAATATGCAACGCAAAAGTTTTACTGTCATTGTCTGGGGCAAAACTATTTAAATTAACGTCAGTAAATTGATTTAGCGCTCCAATAAATGAGCCTACTACCACTTTATTAAAAGCTTCTCTACGTCCCACATAAACCATTCGCATCTTAGTTTTAAAAGCACTTTTTCCTATATTCTCTTCGACTGTCTTTAGCACTTCTCGTTCTCCAGGAGTGAGTCTAAACTCCAAGGGAGCCTCTTCCTTTTTTTCAACTTTAGCACCAAATTCTACGGGAGTACCACCTATTCCAGTAAACACCCCCTTAAAAACATCTATTATATCTGCTAAAATAGTTTCAAATATTCCTTTCTTGGGTTCCTTTTCTCTTTGGGCAAGCTTATCCACGATAGCTCTGCCTGTATCATACTCATCTCCACCATATGGGATTATCACCATTTGAAACCAAAAATATTGCTTAGGTCCTATTTTTCCCAAACTTTCTATAATAGTTGACAAAGGATCCAAAGATTTGCCAGTCACACTTTCTTCAAACCATTTATAAGTTTTGATTGGATATGGGTCAGGTTTCGTAAGTTTAAAATCGGTCCCCCAAAGATTCCATTTTTTATTTGGAATTACTTTAGGCACTTCATTAACATAATCAGGAACCTCTTTTACTTCAGCCATTGGATACTGGGCATGAATATTGGATTCAACTAAGTTTTTAAATTGCTTAGCTACTCGTATATAAAAATGGACCTCGCCCTCCTTGCTCACCAATTCTAAACTAAGATACATCCTGGTTTCGCCGTTGACGTATTGTTCGATAGCATTAATCCCCTTAGTTACGCCCAAAAGAGCATCGTAAATCATTTCCATGGCTTGAGGAGTTTCCTCAATATCGTTGGGGGGAGTTATTTCCAAAATTACCCACTCCATTTTTCCCCAAAAATTATCCATAACAAAATCCATCCATAGTATTTTAAATAACCAATAAAAAAGTGGGGGCAAAATTAAAAACCAAGCCACCGTTAATGCCTGCCAAATATTATTTAAAAATACAACTGGAATACTTCCTGTTAAAATATCCATTAGTTTCTTTTATTTTATATTTAATAACAATTTTATTTTTACAGATGCCAACCTCACGCTAAGTGACTTCTTCAACTTTCTTATTTTTTACAGAGTATCGTTGCTTGTCTAATTTTTGGAAAAACTTATTCAAATTTATTATAACTGTAGTCTTTTTAACTTTTCTCACGGATAAAACTTTTTCAACCACCGTATCTTGATGTAAAGGTTCTGAGCTTTTAATCAATATCTCTTGAATAACATCTTTGACTGTTCCTCTTTGATAACCCCATTCTTTAAGAGCATAAGTACCTCGTCCAACCAAGACAAATTTTTCATCTTTAATCAACTCATTGTGCACTGTTTGAGGATGAGTTTTCTTTTTACTCAATTTATATTCATCAATCAACTTGGCAACATCTCTAAAATGAAGAGGTTTATTGTTCTCTTTTATTATCAAATGAGCTTTTTCCCTAACTCCCTTGGGAGATATTTCTTTCCAATTATGGATTCCCCATTTCTTAAAAACACCCCGCTTAATCTCCTTAGAAGCATCCAAAAAATTAAAAAACTTTTCTTTCTCCAGCTTTGGATGTACTTTTATAAATTCCTCAAAGAATACGTCGGAATGCAAAGCTTTGTCGTGTTTATGCAAAATATTTTTAGCTTTTTCCTTAATGCTTTTCCAAAATCCCAAATCGAAATGATTTAGTATTATAGATTCTTCTATTTCACTCTCCTCCTCTACAAATATAAAATCATCAGAACAGTGCAAAATAAAACTGATAAAATTCTCGTCCTCACCTTCAGCAATCATTGTTTTTATGAGCTCTTCTTTTGTAATTATACCATGTTTTTTCTCCAATACAAAACTGAGTTTTTCTTCAGCTGTTTTAAATAATATATCATTTTTAGATTTGTGTTTGACCTTATGAATAGCCTCTTTTATTATTTGTCGCACTCTTTCTCTAGTGATTCCATAAGTTTCTCCGATTTCGCCTAAGGTTTTTGGATTTTCTTTGCCAAAACCAAAACGATCAGCGATCATGGCGATAGCTCTTTCGTTTATATCCTTAGTAATTGAGTTTACAACTTCTTTAAAAAATAAACTATCCTTTTTTTTCTTGGAATTTTTTTCTTTCATAATTTAGACTGCTAAAGTTTAGAAATATACAATATCTGCTAAAATTTAATTCTATAAAAAATTATTAAAATCAATATGGGCAAAGACTTTCGCAATGAAAAGTCTTCTACATCAATTAAGCAAGATTATCACATATTTATATAAATTGTCAAGCATTGATTTGTAAAAACTTATCCTGTATACTTACTGTTACTTGGATAAATGACTTTTACTCTATGAAAGAAAAAAATTCTAAAAATAATAAACCTCTCAGAATTGCTCCCAATAATATAGAAGCCGAGCAGTCCGTTCTGGGATCTTTGATGCTGGACAAAGAAGCTATCGTAAAAATAGCTGATTTTTTGTTGCCCGTAGATTTTTATAAAAATAATCACCAGTCAATTTTTGAAACAATGCTTAGGCTTTACGAGGAAAGAGAACCAATTGATGTTTTAAGTATTTCCAATAAGCTTGAAGAGGTTGGGAAATTAGAATCAATCGGCGGATCCAGTTATATCGCCTCCCTAGTGAATATTGTACCTTCTGCTTCGCATGTTGTGCATTACGCCAAAGTAGTTCAGAAAAAAGCGATGTTACGCAGACTTATTTCTGCCGCTGACAAAATTGTAGAAATGGGATATTCTGGCAATGAAGATGTGGAGAGAATTTTAGACGAAGCGGAACAGGGAATTTTTAAAGTTTCTCAAAAATATTTAAAGCAAGATTTTGTACCTATCAAATCAATTTTGGAAAATGCTTTTAATCGTATCGATGACTTACATCGCGATGATGGGAGTATCCGCGGTGTGCCGTCTGGTTTTGCAGACTTAGATAAAATTTTGGCCGGTTTTCAAAAATCAGATTTAATAATTTTAGCTGCTCGGCCTTCTTTGGGTAAAACTACGCTTGCGTTGGATATCGCGAGACAAGTAGGAGTTCAATCCAAAATTCCGGTTGGAATATTTTCTCTGGAAATGTCATCCGATCAACTTATCGACAGGATGCTTGCGGCTCAAGCTGGGATTGATTTGTGGCGATTGCGAACTGGCAAATTACGCTCTAGCGGACCCGATAACGATTTTGAAAAACTCAATGAAGCGATGGGAATTTTGAGCGAAGCGCCTATTTATATCGATGACACAGCTTCAGCTAACATTATGGAAATGCGTACTATGGCTCGTCGTTTACAAACCGAGCATAATTTAGGGTTAATTATTATTGATTATTTACAGCTAATGGAAGGACGTTCTCGCTCGGGTGATAATCGTGTGCAGGAAATTTCCGAAATTTCTCGCGCCCTTAAACAATTGGCTCGTGAATTAAATATTCCAGTAATTGCCCTTTCTCAGTTATCTCGTAACGTAGAATCTCGTTCTCCTCAAATTCCAAAACTTTCTGATTTACGCGAGTCAGGCTCCATTGAGCAAGATGCTGATGTTGTATTAATGCTTTACCGTGAAGATCGCGAGAAACCAGACACCTCCAATAAGCAAATTGTAGATGTTTTTATTGCCAAACACAGGAATGGTCCAATTGGCAGAACTAGTCTATACTTTGAAGAACAATCAACTACTTTCAAAACTCTAGAAAGAGTTCATAATGCCCAGGAAGCATATGTGGAAAATTAAAAATAAAAATATGTTTGTCATTACATATTGATTGAAAATTGATTATTGAATATTATTTGGAAATTGGGATTTGGGATTTTTAAATTTAAATCATCTTAAAATAATCGACTAATCATACGTTGCAGACATATTCACATTTTCTATTTTATACTCTAAATTTAAACTATGTATCCCAAAATATTTCAAAAATTAATCGAAAATTTTTCTGCCCTTCCTTCTGTTGGTCCCAAGATGGCTGAAAGATTAGTTTTATTTCTTTTTAAGCAAGATAAGGAAAAGCTTTTAGAATTTGCCGAAAATTTAACTCAACTAAAAAACCTTCGCCATTGTCAAAAATGTTACAACATTTCCGAAGGAGATTTGTGTGGAATTTGTGCCAACAAACACCGCTTCGGCTCAACTATTTGTGTAGTCGAAGATTCTTTGGATATTATTTCTATTGAAAGAACTGGCCTATACAAAGGTGTTTATCATGTTTTGGGCGGATCGCTAGATACCAGCAGTGAGAATAATGAGCTCAAAATTCCTGAATTATTAAAACGCGTTGAAAAAGAAAAACCCGAAGAAATTATTATTGCCACTAACCCTACTACTGAAGGTGATTTAACTTCTTTATATTTAAAAAGAAAACTTAAAAACTTTAATGTAAAAATTACTCGTCTAGGACGAGGTCTTTCGACTGGAGGAGATATCGAATACGCCGATGAGCTAACTCTTTCTAGCGCCTTGACGAATAGAGAACAAATGAATTAGAATACTGTTAACGTAGTTCTTCTTTTTTGCAGTTAAACCCCGAAATTGAGGAGGAGGAGCAATGAACGTACCCAAAGACCTGAATTCGATTTGCTTTGAAAGGATTACGAGAGTTTATCGTAATTCCCAACAAAAGCCCTCTGCACAAGCCTTTATGGTAATTTATTTTGCCGTTAAAAAAGGACTAGGCTGTCGCGACACCGCGGAAAAAATAATGGCAGACCTAGAAACTGCAGACAATCTGAACGAAACTACTCTTAGCGTAGTTGAAGAACTGTCACAGTGCAGTTATTTTCAACCATCTCCAAAAATCTCCCAACTTATGAATAATTACCTTTCTGAACACAGGGAAGAAATCATTCCCGATGATGAAGATATTTATGGTAAGCACGAGGAAGTCTTCTTTGAAACAATTTCCTCTCCTTATTAAAGCACAGCCAGGGCTCTTGTTCAAACTCGAACATGAGCCTTGCTTTATTTATGAGATCATAGAACGCATATCATATAGCATACAACTTGAAGCATTAAAAAAAATAAAACATACCAATAATACATCAATACCCATCTCCTAATTTCTCAAATTCCTAAAATCCTAAATTTCTCCAATTCGTAAATTCGTATTGATTCGTAATTCGCCCTCCTACCAACGCCTACTGGCGCTCACTAATCTATTCTATAAAAAAACTACACCGAGTATTATACCAGACAACATGATAATTGGCATTGGTAGGTAGGCAGAGAAACACAAAAAAACTCCCCGCTTTCGCGAAGAGCTCTAAAATTTTGATATTTTTTTAATTACCCAATCTTAGTAATTTCCACTACAGTAATTTGTTGCCTATGC
>JBBQOS010000041.1:0-7455 GCA_038331135.1 Candidatus Moraniibacteriota bacterium
AGACAACATGATAATTGGCATTGGTAGGTAGGCAGAGAAACACAAAAAAACTCCCCGCTTTCGCGAAGAGCTCTAAAATTTTGATATTTTTTTAATTACCCAATCTTAGTAATTTCCACTACAGTAATTTGTTGCCTATGCCCAAATTTAACTTTGTATCTCTTTTTTGGCTTATGCTTAATTCCCCAAACTTTCTTATCTTTTTCTTGAGATAAAATTTTTCCTTCAACCTTAGCATCTTTTAGCATAGGAGCGCCAACTTGTACGCTTTTTTCATCTCCAATAAATAAAACCTCAGAAAATACTACGACATCTCCCTCCTGGCCTTCAATTTTTTCAATTTTAATCTTATTACCTTCTCCAATTTTATATTGTTTTCCACCAGTTTTTATAATTGCCAACATATCTTTTATAAATCAAAAATTACTCAGTCTTAAATGACCACAAACTTAATCATATATTTTTATCAGAAAAAGTCAAGAGCGCGCATTTCAGCATTTTAACAAATTAGCATTTTAATATTGATAACTCCAATTTTCGAATAAAAAACCGCCTGCCTGCCGGTAGGCAGGAATATACAAATTACTGTTTATTTCATTTAAAACTTATTCGAATAATTCGATTCTTTATCTGCAGATTCAATTTATCCATTAAATAATCTAAAATCTAGCATCTTTATCAATCGACATTCTTTTCTTCACCGATCTAGCACCACGCATAATTTTGGTCCAAATTTTATCCTTTTTCCTAGTAATTTGAGTTTTCAGTTCCTCCACTACGATATCAATTGATCCCTCAATACTCTCAGTTATTTCGTCAGCTCGAAATAAATCGCGCGGTGTGCTAATCATAACTTCTACACGGAATTTTCCTTTTTTATCTCGCTCTATTTCCACGTCAGTCTTTAAAATTTTATCAACTAATTTTTCTATTGAAGACAGTCTTTTTTCAATATAATCTCTTTGCTTGTCATCTATAGAAATATTCTTATAAAGATATTGCATGTTCATACTTTTTGGATAATTCCTATATATTTTTATTTTAAATATATGGATTATCTTTTAATTAATTATTCTTTAATCTTGTTGAGGACTTAGTCCCACGACAATCAAAATCCAATACGGCTCACCTCTTCTTCCAGTTGTATCCCATAGCTATCCCTCACTTTCTGCTTCAAAAAGCTGCTTAAAATTATTACTTCTTCAGCCTTAGCGCCTCCGGCATTGATTACAAAATTAGCATGTTTTTCACTCACTTGCGCTCCGCCAATTTTTTTACCCCTGAAACCTAAATCATCTATGAACCAGCCAGCTGGTAGTTTATTTCCATGCATTTTTGTTTCCATATCATGCTCAAACTTTTCTATAATCTCATCATCTGTCACCACAGGATTTTTGAAAAAACTGCCTGCACTCGGATTAGAAGGCTGTCTTTGCATTCTTTTTTTGATTATTTCCGCTGCCACAGCTTCAGATTCTTCCCTATTTCCTTTTTTAAGCTGAAGCTTTGCAGAAATTAAAAGTATACTTTGTTTTTCTTTTACTAAACTGCTTCGATAATTAAATTTGCAAGATTCGTTTTTACAAGACTCTATTTTCAATTCTTTATCATTCATATCAAGAAACTTTATTTCTATTACTGCATCTTTCATTTCTCCGCCAAAAGCCCCGGCATTTCCTCTAATCGCGCCACCGACAGTACCCGGAATTCCAGCTGCCCACTCTAATCCTGTTAGATTATTTTTTATAGAAAACTTTACCAGATTCATCAAATTTACACCCGCATCACAGTTAATTTCACAATCACTAATTTTAATTTCACTATTTTTTATTTTTATCACCATTCCATCGAAACCACTATCATTAATCAAAACATTTGAACCTCCGCCCAATATAAATACTTTTAAATTATTTTTTTTGGCGTATTTTACTGCCTCAATAATCTCATTATTGCTACATACTTCCAAGAAAAATCTAGCCTCTCCTCCTATTTTAAAGTTGGTATGTGGCGCTAATAATACATTTTTTTGAATATTCATATTCTTTATTCTCACACCTTAGGTATATATCCAAGTATATACCTAGGTATATACTTGATTATCTCTTCTTTGAATCCTTTATAACCAAAGTGGCTCTGCCCTTATCTTCTATCACCAAGTTCTGACCCTCTCTCCATTTGTATTTCCTTACCCACTCCTTGGGAATAATGACTGAATAACTGTGTTTAGATGTTTTATTTAATTTTCTAATTTCTTTTTTCATAGCGTTGATTTTAAAAAATTAGACCTTCCTTTACTACATTATACCACAGGTGGAGAATATGTCAGCAGTCAGTTCGATTAAACAAATTAACATTAAAACCATACGATTAATTGTCACCGTAGGGGCGCGATTTATCGCGCCTAAAATTAAGAAGACGCGATAAATCGCGTCTCTACTTTAAAAACTATTTTGTATATTTATTTTTTAGTTCATGAGTTACTCGCCAGACATCTCCCGCCCCCATTGAGATAACTAAATCATTCTCTCCTATTTTAGTCTTAAGCACCTCAATAACTTCTTCAATCGTTGGAATGTATTGGGATTTTTGAGAATCATGTCTGTTTATGAGTCTTACTAAATCACGCGAGCTAACATTGCCCGAAGCTTCTCTAGCACTTCCGTAAATATCCAAAATTATAACCTCATTACAATTATCAAAACTCTGAGAAAAGTCTGTTAACAATGCCTCTGTTCGACTAAAAGAATGTGGATGAAAAATAGTGATAATATTTTTTTGTGGAAAAATATTTCTAGCTGTTTTTAAAGTCGTTTTTATCTCCTCGGGATGATGGGCATAATCATCAATTAAAATTGCCCCCTGACTTTCTCCGATATATTCAAAACGTCTAACTGTACCTTTAAAAGTTTTAAGCGCATCAGCAATCCGCAAACTATTTAAATTAAATTTATGACATAAGGCGATCACTGCTGTCGCATTAAGTACATTATGCCTACCGGGTAAAGAAATTTTAAATTTACCCAGCAGTCCATC
The DNA here is from genome assembly GCA_038331135.1 of Candidatus Moraniibacteriota bacterium. GTDB lineage: Bacteria > Patescibacteriota > Minisyncoccia > Moranbacterales > UBA9337 > UBA9337. The sequence continues at coordinate 3,034 of JBBQOS010000041.1, forward strand.
TTTATAAAAAACCTCAAATGATTGTCCAATGCTATTGTTAATTTGAAAATTATTGATTTGAAACTCAAAATTTTCAATTTTACACAAACTCCCCTCCGAAAATCCGTAACTAATTTTTTGGCAACTCGCTTGCTTGGCGATTTCCACCACATCACTATCGTCATTGCAATACACCAAAAAACCGTGCCTAGGTATTTTTTTTACAAAATCAATAAAGGCCTGCTTATAATCATCAAATGTTTTATAAAAATCAGGATGGTCAAAGTCCACGCTGGTTAAAATCACCGCCCAAGGATTATAATTTTTTAGTTTATTTTGATATTCATCCGCTTCAATAATAAAATAATCACCACTCCCCGCCAAGCTGTTGCCTTTCCAATCCTTCACCTTACTTCCTACTAACGCGCTGGGCTTAAGCCCGAGCTCCTTAAAGGTTGTGGCTAGCATCGCAGTAGTTGTTGTTTTGCCATGCGTCCCACAAACAGCAATTCCCATCTTTTGATTAAATATTTCAGCTAAGGCTTCCGGATAACTAAAAATGGGAATACCTCGTCTAATCGACTCTTGAAATTCTGGATTATCTTGACCTACGCAGGTGGAATAAACAACTTTATCGACATCATTGGGAATATTTTTCGCTTCGTAAGAATCAAAAACTTCAATTCCATTTCTAGTTAGAATATCTTTATAAAAATGATCACCATTATCTGAACCCATTACAATATAGCCCAAGTTTTTATATATCACAGCCAACGCCGAGGTTCCTGCCCCTTCAATACTTATTATATAAATTTTTTTACTATTCATAATCATTAGGCATTAGGCTCTAAGGGCTCGATTGGGTACTTAGAGCCTAATACCAATCCTTAACTTGCTAATTCAAGTACTCCTTGAGCTATTTTTTCGGAAGCATCAGCGTGATAAAATTCTTGAATATTTTTTGATAATTTTTCTTTCAGCTCATTATCATTTAAGATTTTTTCAACTTTTGCGATTAACATATTCCTGCCAATATTAGATTCTTCCAATACAATAGCTCCGGCTTTTTCAGTTATAAAGTAAGCATTCATGCCTTGGTGATTATTGGCTGCTGTTGGCAAAGGGATAAAAATAGCCGGCTTTCCATTGGCAGCTATTTCTGAAATAGAGTTGGCGCCTGCCCTACTTATGATCACGTCAGCCGCACTTAGAGCATTTTTCATATCGGTTAAATCAAAAAATGGAACTGGGTGATAGCCACCCCTTCCTTCCTTCACTCCCATATGCCTAGCCATTTTAATAGTCTCTTCGTATTTCGATTCTCCTGTCTGATGGATTACCTGCCCAATTTTTAACAATTCATTTATAACATTAGTCACAGCTATATTTATATTTTGAGCTCCTTGACTACCTCCTAAAATAAGAATAATCGGCCTAGACTGAGTTAGCCCGAATTTTTCTATGAAAACATTTTTGTCTCCTTTATTAATATCATTTCTAACCGGATTTCCAGTTAACAAAATTTTATGTTCGGAAAAATATTTTCTAGTACTTGGATAAGAAATAGCTACGCGCTCAGACATCTTTCCGATAATTTTGTTGGCTAATCCTGGCATAGCATCTGATTCATGAGTCAAAATTGGAATCATATAAATCCAGGCTGCAAAAGCTACTGGCACAGAAACATATCCTCCTTTGGAAAAAATAACATCAGGCATATACCAAAAAAGATGCCACAGAGATTGGACGATACCAATAGGAAATTTAAAACAATCCACAAAATTATTAAAAGAAAAATATCGCCTAATTTTTCCGCTCATAATATGCTTAACCGCAATAGAATTTTCAAGCATTATTTTATTTTCCAATTCATGCCCCGATCCAAAATACAAAAAATCGACTGCGTTATTTTTTTCTCTTATTTTATCAGCCACAGCTATTAGAGGAAAAATATGTCCGCCCGTTCCTCCGCCAGTTAAAACTACTCTTATCATATAAATTAGTTTTTAGTTCACGGTTCACAGTTTACAGTGTCCGTGAATAAAATTATTATTTAAAAAATATTTTATTCAAAATCATTGCCAGGTATACGAATTAAAAGCCCAATGGGTCATCTCTTTGATATCTTCCCACATATATGGATCATTTAAAACTACCGCTATAATTTTATGTTTATTGGTGCTATCTTGAGCTGCCATCATCAATGACTTTCCAGCCAGAGGAGTAAACCCAGTCTTTGTACCCAGACATTCGGGCATTTCATCCAACAATCGATTTGTATTCATTATATCATGAGCTATCTTTCCATCCATAGAATATACGGCCGTATCACGAATTCTAAAAGTATCCCAAATCACCTTGTATCTCATTGAATAAGCCGTGATTCTTGCAATATCATAAGCACTCGAATAACATTCCTCTTCTCTTCCCTCAGGCTCTAATCCTGAAGCAGTACAAAAGTGAGAATTTTTTAATCCTAATTCCTTAACTTTATCATTCATCATTTCAGCAAATTTTTCCTGAGTTCCAGCAATATGCTTACTCAGAGCAAGCGCCGCATCATTAGTACTATTCATCAGCATAGCCTTAAATAGCGCCCTAGCTGAAATGACTTCGCCTATTTTTAAACGATTACCGATACAATTACCGGATGAGGGACAGCCTATTTTTGTCCCGTCTATATACACAGCCTCCTCATCAATAGTCACAGCTTCATTGTCTAAATCTTTTATGTTTTCTATTACTAGCACAGCTGTCATTATTTTAGTCAGCGAAGCAATTTGACGCTCATCCTTTCCATTTTTATAATATAAAATTGTTCCGCTTTCTGCATCCAAAATAATCGAGGCATGCGCCCTAAAAATATCCAATTCGGAAGCTTGAGCTTTTTTTACAGGGATATAAGACGCCACTGGAAAAGTATGCTTAGCCACTAATTTATCTTGACTGGGTGCAATTCTGATATCAGATTCACCTTTTACCATTGGTACCGAATCCCTCTCAACATACACATCGTCTCTATTTATTAAGTTATTTATAAAAAGTCCTCCTTTATAAAAAACTATTCCACAGAAAAATAAAAAAACCGTCAGCCCGAGTATTCTTAATGAAAATATTTTTCTTAACATACTATATTAGCTTTCTACGTTTAAATTAATAATTGATTCCACTCTTTTATCTTTTGATAAATTTTCATAATTAGGTAATTCGTCTATCTGACCCATTCCCATTTTTTTTATAAATTCAGTTGAAATATTATACAGATAACCACGCTGATCCGTTTCATTGGTATTTTTTATAATCAATCCTCTCATCAATAAATTTCTTAAAGTAAAACTAGAGTTAACTCCTCTAATCGCTTCAATGTCTGCCCGAGAAACTGGTCCGCGATATGCCACGATAGCCAGGACTTCTAGTGCAGTTCGGCTCATGTTTTCTTGAAGATTCCTTTTGATAGTTTTTTCGACAAACTGAGCATTTTCGGGGTTAGTCACCATTTGAATATTTTCTTTATTTTTTACAATTCCGAAACCTCTTTGCTCTGTCTTATATTTCAAAATTAATTCATCTATCGCCGAGACAACTTTCGTTTTTTCTATTTCAATTATTTTAGCTAGCTGAGTCACGTTTATTTCTTCTCCGCGAGCAAATAAAATACTTTCAATTATTGATTTTATTTTTTCTATTTCCATAATATTTTTTAAACTTTTCTTTTTAATTTAATTTCGTAAAAAACTTCTCCCTGCTCCACCGTCACAAGCTCCCTTTTAACCATTTCCAAAATTGCCAAAAAGGAAACTATTACTTCCACTTTATCACTTCCCTTTTTTATTAACTCGCTGAAATTAAATTCTGCTTTTTTACTCAGAATTTCCTTGAGGCTATCAATTCTCTCTTTGAGAGAAATAATTTTTATCATTTGTTCCTCTTCTAATTTTTCAAAAACAGGAATTTGTCCCAAAATATCGTCATAGATTGACGCCAGTTCAGAAGCGCCAATTCCTTCAGGCGGTGCAAACTGAGGCTCTATCTCAACAATATCATCTCGCGAAAATGATTGTTTTTGGCTATTAAAAAATTTTTCTATTTCAGGGGCGACTAACTTAAATTTTCGATATTCTTCTAATTGTTTTTCTAAATCAAAAATTTCTTCCTCCTCTTCATTGCTTAGATTTAGTAAGGGTAAGAGTGCTTTTGATTTTATCAAAATAAGTTTAGCAGCCACCGTTAAAAAATCAGCCAAATTCGCAATATTGATATCTTCTTTTTTTTCCAAATAATCCAAATAATGATCCGCTATCTGAGCCAAGCTTATATTGGTGATATCCATCTTCTCCTTATTTATAAGTTCTAAAAGGAGATCCAATGGACCTTCAAATTGTTCTATTTTTACATTGTACATCGTATCTATAATACTATTTTTTGGAAAAATCCGCAATTGTG
>JBBQOS010000042.1:0-6993 GCA_038331135.1 Candidatus Moraniibacteriota bacterium
GAATGAGTTCGTTACTCTCTAAGGCACAATTGGTGACGAAGATTTACGTGCCTCGTTGGGCGATAATCTTAGCCTCTACTATTAATGCTACTCTTATAGTTCTGATGAATCTAGTAGTAATTGTTTTTTTCTTTGCTCTTAAGGGCTTTATGCCAAGCTTGCCAGCGATTGGGATGTTCTTGCTTTTCTCGGTATTTGTTTATATCATTATTTTATCTTTTGCACTCTTTACTGCGCCACTTTATGTTAAATTTAGAGATCTAGCAATGATTTGGGATGTGCTGTAAAGAGGAAATAAATACTTAATAGAATTACAAATTTCAAATTAAAAATTGACCAATCCTAGCTATACTGAACTCACACCTAAGAGACCTGCGCTTTGCAAAAATTGGGATTTGGTCTAGAATACGGGTACAGTAATCAAAAAAACTATGCTAAAAAAGACCCGAAAGCAGTACACTCCCGAATTTAAGTTCAAATTGGTGACGGAAGCCCTCAAAAACGACAATATGACAACTATCGCCAGACAGCACGGAATTAATTTCGCCTTGCTGGCCAAGTGGAAGTCCATGTTTTTACAAAATGGCCGGCAGGTGTTTGAAATGACGGATGACAAAGAAAAAGAGGAGCTCAGAAAGACCATCGCTAGACTCGAAAGAATTGTAGGGAGAAAGGAGATTGAACTGAATCTGCTAAAAAATTTTTCAGATTTTTACGAATCCCAAAGCATGCCATAATCGAGTTTGCCCGCAGTCTGGTTGAAGACAATATTATGGGAGTAAGCCGCATTTGTTTTCTTTGTGGAATCAGTAAAGCCACCTTTTATGCCCACAAGGATCCCGAGCAGCAATTTGAAAACAAATACGCCCACATCAAAAAGAAGTTGGAAAAAGTGATCCAAAAAAATTCCGCATATGGGATTGGCAGACTCAAACAAGAGCTATTTAACAAGTATAAGGTTTTCATCGGAAGAGATGCTCTAGCAAGGCTTTTGAGACTCTGGGGGCTATCGCTGAAAAGAAAAGTTGGCAAAAAGAAAAAGAGCATCATTCAGAAAATCCTCATTGCACTGGCTGGTAGAAGTAATCTACTGATTAGAACTAAATTGGAAAATCCATTGCAAGCAGTAACCGCAGACATCAGTGAAATCAATTATAACCAAGGCAAAGAAAAAGGCTACCTCTCGGTGCATAAAGATGCTCTGGGGCAAATGGTGTACGGACACAAAGTGGGCAGAAATATGGAAACAAGCTTAGTGCTCAATTCTTTTGGAAAAATGCTTAAATACTGGAAAAAGAAAAAGCTCAAACCCAAAGATATATTGTTGCACAGTGACCAAGGCACACAGTATACCAGCTATGAATATGTAAATGCGGTTTTGAAAATTGGAAAAATTTCATATTCCACGCCAGGCACGCCCACAGAAAATCCAGGACAGGAATCATTTTTTGGAAGATTCAAAGATGAATGGAAAGCAGAAATCAATGAGTTTAGAAGTTTTGAAGAAGTTGAAAGATTTATTAAAAGTAAGATTAGGTATTATAATTATTCAAGATTACACACCAGTATTAAAAATCAAACGCCGTATATTTTTACAAAAAGCTCTCTTAATTTTAAGCAATAATGGTTTAGTTAAGTTAGGACTGGACAGCTTGCCAAAAATAATCTTTTAGTATAGACTGTAACTAAGATAATTATTAAGAAAATTTAATATTTATAGAATGTTTCAATTCTATCATTTTTCTTGATAATTTCCTATTTTAATAGGAAATTTTTATTATTTTGCCTTTAATTATTAATATATAGGGAGTTGGCAATATCCCAAAAACAAGCTAAATATAATGAATAATAATATTTTAGACAGCTTAGTTAATGAAGCAAAAAAAGAAGTTCCGCAAAAAGTCGCAGATAAAAAGAATGTTATCCCTGAGGATAATTCAGTTATGGGTAAGCTTTTGCAGGTAGCTAACATTGACTTTCCTGAAATAGGAAATGTTTTAGATGGAGTAGTAATTGATATTAGTCCGCACTCTGTTTTGTTAGATCTGGGAAGTTTCGGAACTGGAATTGTATATGGCAAAGATACTCGAGATGGATTAAGAGGAAATACTAAATTAAAATTAGGAGATGAAGTGCATGCTACTTTAACTAGTTTGGAAAACGAAGATGGATATATCGAATTATCTATTCGAGAAGCTTCATATGAGAAAGCTTGGGAAGATTTGGAATCCAAAAAAGATAACGAAGAAGCTGTGGATACTCGCGTTTTGGATGCCAATAAGGGAGGTTTGATGGTGGAAATCAATGGAATTGGAGGATTTTTACCAGTCTCTCAACTCGCAAGTGAACATTATCCAAGAGTCGAGGATGGAAACAAAAATAAAATTTTAGAAAAACTAAAAAGATTGGTGGGTCAAACTCTATTGGTTAAAATCATCGATACTTACCGTGATGAAGAAAAATTAATCGTCAGTGAGAAAGCGGCCATGAGTGAAAAGGAGCAAGTGATGATTTCTCGGCTTAAAGAAGGAGACACAATCGAAGGTGAAGTTAGTGGAGTGGTTGATTTCGGAGCTTTTATTAAATTTCTTCCAGCTGGAGTGAAAGAGGGGGATGCCTCTATTGAAGGCGATAAACTAGAAGGTCTAGTACACATTTCAGAATTAGCTTGGCAGTTAATTGATAATCCAAGAGAAATAATTAAAGTTGGAGATAGAATAAAAGCTAAAATTATCGGAATTGATGAAGCTCGAATTTCTCTTTCAATTAGGGCTTTAGCTCAAGATCCTTGGAAAGAAGCTCAAAAGAAATATGAAGCCGGAAAAACTTATACAGGAAAAGTGGATAAAATTAATCATTTTGGAGCCTTTGTTTATTTGGATGCAAATATCCATGGATTAGCTCACGTGAGTGAATTTAGCGAAATGTATCCTGGTAAAAAGATGGAAGAAATGATGGAGGCTGGCAAAGAATACAGCTGGAAAGTTCTTTCTATTGAACCAAAGGATCACAGAATGGGATTGGTTTTAGTAGACGCTTCTTTGGAAATCGCAGATAAAAAAGAAAAAAAATCTACTAAAAAAGAAAAAGCTGTTAAGGAAGAAAAAGAAGAAGCTGGCGAAAAGAAAGTTGTTAAAAAATCAGCTAAAAAAGAAACTGTAAAAAAAGAAGCCTCCTCTGCTAAAGCTACGGCGGACGAGAAGAAAGTTTCTGATAAATAGATCTTAAGTTTTGTGAGTTGAGAAAAGCCGTAGGACTTAAGATGCTTGCGGCTTTTCGCGTTAAAAATTAATTTAGTATTTGTTATCAAATTTTAAATAAAAAAATATGTTAAGATCAAATATTTTTATTATTTCTGGTCCTTCTGGTGCAGGGGAAGATTCTGTAATTGAAGGATTAAGAAAACATTTTGATATCGAAAGAATTATTACCACTACCACTCGTCAAATGAGAGTAGGAGAAGCTGAGGGTAATCCTTATTATTTTATCTCGCAAAAAGAGTTTGAAAATAAAATTAGTAATGATGATTTGGCGGAATATGCTCAAGAATACAATGATAATTTTTATGGTGTAACAAAAAAAGAGCTTGAGCGGGTAAATAATTGTGGAAAAATTGGATTGTGGAAAATAGAATATAAAGGTGTTATGACAGCCAAAAAGAAATTTCCAGAAATAAAGTCTGTATATATTGCTCCTCCTTCTTTAAAGATATTAAAAGAAAGGATTATGAAGAGAGATGGAGTTAGTGAGGAATATGTTGATGAACGTATGGAATATACAAAAGAGTGGATGAAATATGAACACATATATGACTTTAAGATTGTAAATGAAGAGGGCAAACTTGATGAAGCTATTTTAAAAGTTGCAGATATCATAAAAAATAATATTCCAAATGAATAAATTAATTAAAAAAATCCAAACGTTCTCGCATCAATTTGGTCTTTGGAAAGAAGGCAGTAAGATTGTGGTGGGAGTTTCTGGCGGACCGGATAGCGTCTGCCTTTTGGATATTTTAGTTAAATTAGCCAAGAAGAAGAAATTTGCGCTACTGGTTGCTCATGTTAATTATGGCTTGCGCGAGAAAGACAGTGATAAAGATGAGGTTTTTGTGCGAAGATTAGCGCAAAAATATAATTTAAAACTGGAAGTTTTGGATGTGATGGATATTGCACCCTCCCTTAATTCCCTTCCTGCGCCACCGCTAAAGCTAAGGCGACACGCGGTCAGAGAGAGTGAGAGGTTGTCTAGCGAAAACGAATTTAGAAAAATACGTTATGAATTTTTTGAAAAAATCAGAAAAGAAAATAACTTCAATTTAATCGCAGTAGCTCATAATCGAGATGATCAAGCGGAGACAATTTTGATGCGACTTGTGCGCGGAAGCGGTCTCTTGGGACTTCGTAGTATCCGGCCGAAAAATAATAAAATTATTCGGCCGTTACTAAATAATAGTCGCAAAGAAATTATTATTTGTTTAAAGGAAAATAATCTCAAATATAGAATCGATAAAACTAACAAAGAAAATAAATTTCTAAGAAATAAATTTAGAAATAAATTAATTCCTCTAATTGAGAAAGAATATAATCCAAAAATCAAAGAAACTCTAGCAAATTCAGTCAGTAATATCGCGGATGATTACGATTTTATTTTTCAAAGCGCTGAGAAAATTTTTAAAAAAGTTGATTTTGACGCAGAAAAAAATATTTATTTTTTTGACTCTAATATATTTATTAAGATTCATCCAGCTTTGCAAAAACAGATTTTACGAAAGATTATTTTTAAGTTAAAGAACAACCTTTTTAACATTGAAAATGCACATTTGGAAGAAATTTTAAAAATTATCCAAAGTCAGAAAAATAAAACTCAAATAATGAAATTTAAGGGGTTGAAAATTACTAAAAAAGGTGATACCATTTACATTAGCACTAAAAGTTAAAGTTAAATTATTAAATCAAAAATTAAAATGGATAAATTTTTAAAAAATGTATTGGCTCCGACTCTGATAGTTTTCTTATTGATATCGGGCTTAATGATGATATATCGTTCTCCGGCTGTTAAAATTGAAGATGTTCCACTGTCTCAGTTGGTAAATCAAGTCAATAATAATGAAGTTAAGCAAATTATTGTTTCGGGTGGCGAGTTGAAAATAGAACTTAATAACGGAACTAAGCAAAAAGCTTCTAAGGAAGTAGAAAGTTCGTTAGTAGAAACTTTGGCTAATTATGGGGTCAATAAAGATGCTTTGCAAAAAATTAATATTGAAATCAAAAGAGCTTCAGGTGTAGCTCTTTGGGCAGGTGTAATTCTGCCTTTTCTTTTGCCAATCCTTTTGATTGTCGGGTTCCTTTGGTTTATGATGCGTCAAGCGCAAAGAGGAAATTCTCAAGCGATGTCATTTGGAATGAGCAAAGCTAGAATGATTGACCCAAAAGATAAAAAGAAAAGAACTCTTTTTAAAGATGTAGCGGGAGCTAAGGAAGCCAAGGAAGAATTAATGGAGGTAGTGGAGTTTCTTAAACATCCTAAAAAGTTTTTAAATATGGGAGCCAAAATTCCAAAGGGAGTTTTGCTTTTAGGTCCTCCCGGAACAGGTAAAACTTTAGTGGCCAAAGCAGTAGCCGGAGAGGCAGGAGTGCCTTTCTTTAATATCAGTGGTTCAGAGTTTGTAGAAATGTTTGTGGGTGTGGGAGCATCTCGAGTGAGAGATTTATTTAAACAAGCCAAAAAGAATGCACCATCTATTGTATTTATTGATGAGATTGATGCGGTCGGGCGTCATCGTGGAGCGGGTCTCGGAGGCGGACACGATGAACGAGAACAAACATTAAATCAGATATTGGTAGAAATGGATGGTTTTGAAACAGGGGCTAATGTTATTGTGATGGCAGCCACTAATCGTCCGGATGTACTTGATCCAGCACTTCTTCGTCCAGGCAGATTTGATAGACGCGTAACCTTGGATTTACCGGATATTAATGAGCGAAAAGCAATTCTAAAAATCCACTGTAAAAATAAGAAATTAGAAGAGGGTGTGGATATTACAAACATTGCCCAAAGAACTCCTGGTTTTTCAGGCGCAGATTTGGCTAATCTCGTAAATGAAGCAGCTATCTTATCCGCGCGAAAGAACAGGATTCAAATCGGCATGGAGGAGTTGCGTGAATCAATTGAAAAAGTAATGATGGGGCCAGAACGAAGAAGTCGAGTGATTCGCAAAGATGAGCAAAAAATTATAGCTTACCACGAAGCAGGGCATGCATTAGTAGCGGCTTTTTCTGAGCATGCTGACCCAGTTCAAAAAATTTCAATTATTTCTCGAGGTAATGCGGGGGGTTATACTATGGCTGTGCCGACAGAAGATAAAATGTTGCATTCTCGAGGATATTTTTTAGATGAAATTGCAGTTTTACTTAGCGGGTTTGTAACAGAGCAAGAAATTTTTGGTGATGTGACTACGGGTGCTTCAAATGATTTGGAAAGAGCTACTAATATGGCTCGTAATATGGTGACCCGTTATGGTATGAGTAACTTGGGTCCGCGAACTTTTGGTAAAAAAGAAGAGTTAATTTTTCTAGGTAAAGAAATGAATGAGCAAAAAAATTATTCTGAAAAAACTGCTCAAGATATAGATATAGAGGTACATAATTTAATTGAAGGAGCTAGAAAAAGAGCTTTGGAGCTTATCACTAATAAAAAAGATAAACTCGATAAACTCGCCGAAACCTTAATTGAAAAAGAAACAATTGAAAAAGAGGAATTTGACGAGATTGTTGGATTGACTACTGAGGAGAAGAAAACGGAAGACAAAGATGAAAAAAAGGAAGAAAAATAAAAAAATCTAAAAGCGCCTGAAATGAACTGTACCCTCTAAAGTAGACACAAAACAAAAAAACTACGCACAAGCTAAAAGATGATTCCTGTATGCAATGGGAGTCATCTTTTTTAGATCCCATTGATACCTTTCGTTATTGTAGTATTTCACATATTCTTCGA
>JBBQOS010000043.1:0-6870 GCA_038331135.1 Candidatus Moraniibacteriota bacterium
AAATAACTCAAATTAATAGATAATTGTAATAATTTTAAATTATATGGCAAAGAAACAAGAAGAAAAAAGAACTGGTATAAATTCCAATGAATTTAATAGCGCCATTTCTCAAATTTGTGATGAAAAAGGAATAAATAAAGATAAAGTCATGAAAACCGTGGAGGCTGCTTTGGCCGCTGCTTATAAAAAAGATTATGGCAAAAAAAGCCAAAACATTCGAGCTGAAATCAGTGAGGTTTCTGGCGGAGTTAAATTTTTCCTTATAAAAGAAGTTGTGGATGAAAGTACTCGAGAATTTGTGGAGTTGATAGAAATTGAAGAAGACGGCGCCAAAAAAGAAGTAATTCGAGAGATAAAAGATAACGAAGAAGAAAAATTGCCCAGATTTAACCCCGAAAGAGATATTAACTTGGAGGAAGCTTTAAAAGTTAAAAAAGATGCAAAAGTTGGGGATGTTATCGAAGCAGAATTGGAAACTCAAGAAAGCTATGGAAGAGTAGCGGCACAAACAGCCAAGCAAGTTATTATTCAGAGAATCAGAGAGGCTGAAAAGGATGCGATGTATGAAGAATACAAAGAAAAAGAAGGTGAAATATTAAATGGGATCATCCAAAGAATAGAGGGACAAAACATTTTTGTCGATCTTGGAAAGGCCACTGGTGTATTGTTTCCATCTGAACAAGTGCGCGGAGAAAATTATAAAATAGGGCAAAGACTTAAAGTTTATTTAGGTAAAATAGAATCTGATAATCGAGGTCCTGGCATAATTTTGAGCCGAACTCATGCCGATATGGTTAGAAGACTTTTCGAATTGGAAGTTCCTGAAATATTTTCTGGCACAGTGGAAATAAAGTCAATTGCGAGAGAGGCTGGATCTAGAACAAAAATAGCCGTAACGGCTAAAGAAGATGGAATTGACCCAATCGGTTCTTGTGTGGGACAAAAGGGCACTAGAGTACAAGCTATTATTGATGAATTGGGTGGAGAAAAAATTGATATTATTGAATGGAATGAAAATATAGAAAAATTTATAGCAGCTGCACTTAGTCCAGCTAAAGTTTTGGCAGTAAAAATTAAAAATGTAGAAAATAAAGAAGTTATAGCGGTGGTACCTAGTGATCAATTGTCATTAGCTATCGGACAAAAAGGACAAAACGTAAGATTGGCTGCTAAGCTCACCACTTGGAAGATTGATGTAGTTGGTGATGAAAAACCTGAAAAATTAGAAGAAACCAAAGAAACTAAAGAAGTCAAAGAGATCGAAAAAAATGAAGATGCTAAAGTGGTTAAAAAGTTAAGTAAGAAAAAAACTAAAACCGATGAGGCTTCAGAAGATGGGAAATAAGCTAAGTTGAATTAATTTAATTAATGGAGAAAGTTTTTATGATTAAGAAATTACCAAAATCAAAAATAGAATTTAAATTAGTTATTGTTTGGAATAAATGGAAAATTTTTTTAGATGAAGCTGTTGAAAAAATTTCCAAAGAAATTAAAATTGAAGGATTTCGCCCAGGAAAGGCGCCTAGAAAAATAGTCGAGCAAAAAGTGGGAGTAGATTCGATTTTAAGTGCAGCCGCCGAAAGTGCTGTTAAAAAACATTATCCAAAAAAGCTAGAAGAGCTAAAAATGGATATAATTGGTTCACCAGAAGTAAGTATAACTAAATTAGAAGAGGGAGAGGACTTAGAATTATTAATAGTAGCCTCGGTGATGCCTGATATTGAAGTAAAAGGTTATGAAGATGAAATTAAAAAAATAAATTCTGACTATGCCAAAGAAAAAATAGAAATAGCGCAAGATCATATTTCCAAAGAATTGGATAAATTGGCTAAAAGTAGGGCAAAACTAATAACCGTCAGAAGATCGGCAAAGGAAAGTGATTCCGTAGTTGTTGATTTTGAAGTAAAGCAAAATGGAATTGTGATTGAGGGTGGTGTGGCTAACAACCATAATCTTATTCTGGGGAGCAACGTTTTTATTCCAGGATTTGAAGAAAAAATAATTGGAGCCAAGGAAAATGAAGAAAGAGAGTTTGAGTTGGAATTTCCTAAGGAATATCACGAAAAAAATCTAGCTGGTAAAACGGCTCAATTCAAAGTTAAGGTAAATTTGGTGCAAGAAAGAGAGATTCCGGAAGTTAATGATGAATTTGCCATATCTTTGGGCAACTTTAAGGGCTTAGAAGATTTGAAAAATAATATTAAAGAGGGGATACTAAAGGAGGAAAAATTTAGAAAACAAGAGAAGCGAAGAGGTGATATCGTGGAAATATTAATAAATAAAATTACTCTTTCGGATGAGTTGCCCGAGATTTTGGTGCACGAAGAAATCCAAAAAATGTTAAGTGAATTAGAGGCACAAATTCAACAAATGGGGATGAACTTAATTGATTATGTCGGACAGCTTGGGAAAACAGTAAAAGATTTGGAAAAAGACTGGATCCCTCAAGCCCAAAAAAGAATTAAAGCTGCCCTAGCTCTAGAACAGATTATAAAAAATAAAGAAATTAGTGTATCTTCAGAAGAAATAGAAGAAGCTATGAATAAAACTTTGCAATTTTATAAAAACGAAAAAGATATCAAAAATAAAATTGATATGAAAAGGTTGTATGACTACACCCAAGGCATGCTAAAAAACGAAGAGGTTTTTAAGATGTTAGAAAAAATGTAGCCGTACTAATTACCTTACCTACCAGCAGGCAGGCGAATCTATACAAATTTACGAATCTTAAAATCGAAGATTATTTATTCTATTGTAGTATTGTATTATTGTGAGTGTTGAAAATGTATAATATTGTCATCGGTCACAAAAGTTATCTGTTATTAAAATTTAAATTTATTCTGGTGGCTAACTGCAGATGACTAATGACTAATATAGATTGGAATTTTCAAATGTGGAAGAAATTATTTTTGTGTTAGTATTGTAAGTGTAGTTTAATATGATTCAATACAAGTTGTTTGGTTATGTAACAGTTTCTTTTCAATTTGTTGCGAGATAATTTATTATGAATAAAACTTCGAATCAATTTTTAATTCCGACTGTAATTGAGAAAACCAATTATGGCGAGAGAGCTTATGATATTTATTCTAGGCTTTTAAAAGATAGGATTATTTTTATCGGTTCTCCGATTGAGGACAATATGGCCAATGCTGTGATTGCTCAACTATTGTTTTTGGAATCACAAAACCAAAAAGAGGACATCAAAATTTACATAAATTCTCCTGGTGGAGTAGTTAGCTCTGCTTTAGCTATCTATGACACAATGCAGTATGTCAAACCGGATGTGCAAACTATTTGTGTGGGACTAGCTGCTTCGGCAGCCTCACTTCTTTTAGCTGCGGGAGCTAAGGGTAAAAGAATGATTTTGCCCAACGGAGAGGTGATGATTCATCAGGTTATGGGAGGCGCGCGAGGACAAGCTACTGATATTGATATTCATGCTAAGCAGATACTTAAAACTAAAAAAAGGCTAAGTGAAATTTTAGCCAAGCATACGGGACAAAAATTTAATAAAATAGAAGCAGATACCGAAAGGGATTATTTTATGAGTGCCTTGGAAGCAAAGAAATATGGAATAGTGGACAAGGTTATCCAATAATTTTTTTATTTTTATAAAAAAGTGGTATACTAAATATAGTAAATTTGAGCAGTCTAATGTTCTAAAATATAAAATAGTTAGACCTTAAAAAATAAATACAAAAATAGATAAAAAGATATGCCAAAGTTTCTTTATGCAGCCAAAAATTATGATGGCGAAACAAGGACCGGTGAATTAGTTGCAAAAGATGAGCAAGGAGTAGCTCAGCAATTAAAAGCGGATGGTTTTTTGGTTACTTCCGTAAGAGAGACGGAGGATAGTAATGGAAAGGTACACGTGGCTTTTGCAGATAGATTTACAAAAATATCACTTAAAGATAAAATGATGTTTGCGAGAAATCTAAGCGTGATGATTAGTGCCGGCCTAACTGTCTCAAAGTCTATAAGAAATTTAGCTGATCAAACAAAAAATAAAAAATTTAATAAAATTTTGTTAGCTATTTTTGAGGACATAAAAGCGGGTATAAATCTTTCTGATACTATGGCTAAATATCCCAGTGTTTTTAATGAGCTTTTTGTCAATATGGTTAAGATCGGAGAAACTGGGGGAAATTTAGATGAAACCTTGACTATAATAGCCGTTCAATTAGAGAAAGAAAACGCTTTAATGGGCAAAGTAAAAGGAGCGCTTATGTATCCAGCAGTAATAATGGTTGCGATGACTGGAGTAGCTATCCTGATGCTTACCTATGTGCTTCCGCAAATGACTGGGGTTTTTAAAGATATGGATGTGGAATTGCCTAAAAGTACTCAATTTATTATAAGCGCTAGTGATATTTTTAAAGAGCATAGTGTTTTGGTTATGATGAGCATGGTTTCTACCCTGATAATACTGAAGCTGGGGATTAAGACTAAACCTGGAAAAAGAATGATAAGTTTTATATCTTTAAAAACACCAGTCATTAATGACATTGTTATGAAAACAAATTGTGCTAGATTTTCTAGAATTTATAGCTCTCTTTTAAGGAGCGGTGTAACATCATTGGACGCCTTGCGGATAGTAGCTAATACTCTTTCTAATTATTATTATAAAAAAGCTATACGAGATAGTATAAAACAGATTCAAAAAGGAGTTGATCTTAGTAAAGTTATTGGTGAGAATGATAAGATATTTCCTGTCTTAGTTAAGCAGATGATCGAAGTAGGAGAGCAAACAGGGGAAACAGAGGCCATTCTTCTTAAGATGGCAGAATTTTATGAAGATGAAGTAAATCAGGTAACTAAAAATATTTCTTCAATAGTTGAGCCGGTACTAATGTTATTTATGGGTGTGGCGGTAGGATTTTTTGCCGTTGCAATGTTACAACCAATGTACGGACTAATGGAAAACATTAACTAATATTTTTTTTATTGACAATAGGGATAAATTGTAATACTATTTGGTAAGTGTTTTAAAAGTTATATATCGCGGGGTAGAGCAGTTTGGCAGCTCGTCTGGCTCATAACCAGGAGGTCGCAGGTTCAAATCCTGCCCCCGCAACAAGTTTCATAAAACATGAAATACAAAGCATGCAGCAACTGAGTTATTTATTCTGAGTTATATGTTTCATGCTCTATGGGTGAAATGCCAGGATAGCTCAGTTGGTTAGAGCGCAGGACTCATAAGCCTGAGGTCGAGAGTTCGAATCTCTCTCCTGGTACTAAAATATATAAACATGTAGCATGAAACACATAACAAAACTTTTTAATTTGTTATACACTTCATGTTGGATGATACATAAATTGGGGGCGTAGCTCAGCTGGTTAGAGCGATTGCCTGCCTCGTCCCGCACCTTAAATATAATTTTTCAACTTAAACAATTTTTTCATGTTTTAAGCGGGGGCGTAGCTCAGCTGGTTAGAGCGATTGCCTGTCACGCAATAGGTCGCCGGTTCGAGTCCGGTCGCTCCCGCTTAACACAAGAAAAAGGTGCTGGGATCGCGACAATAGGTCGCCGGTTCGAGTCCGGTCGCTCCCGCACTAAATTTAAGTCACATCTTTTTGGATGTGATTTTATTTTTTGACAAACAATCTAATTTAAACTATAGTAAAAAGTAGTTAATTAGTAATTAAAAAGTTGGTTTTGAAAGAAACTTATGCTTGAAACCTGAAATTTGAAATAATTTTGTATTAAATTATTATAAATTCCTTGTTTCAAGATTCTTTTAAAATACAAAAATATAAAGTATGGAAGAGAAAAAATGGACCCTCCAAATCGGAGGCCGAGAACTCCAAATAGAAACAGGAGTTTTGGCAAAACAAGCCAGCGGAGCAGTGAAAGTTAGTTACGGAGATACTGTAGTTTTAGCTACTGCGGTTATGAAGACTGGTGCCGCTAGTAATATGGGATATTTCCCCTTGATGGTGGATTACGAAGAACGTTATTATGCAGCTGGAAAAATCAAGGGATCAAGATTTATAAAAAGAGAAGGGCGTCCTTCTGATGAAGCTGTTTTAACTGGGAGAATGATCGATAGATCAATTCGCCCATTATTTAATGGAAGAATGAGAAATGAAGTGCAGGTTATAATTACAGTGCTTTCTATAGATGGCGAAAATAATCCAGATATTGTATCTATTATTGCAGCTTCTGCAGCCCTATCTATTTCTGATATCCCGTGGAATGGTCCAATTGCCGCTGTAAAGGTGGGAAAAATCAATGGAGAATTAGTACTTAATCCTATTAATGGAGATTTGCACGATGGAGAATTGAATTTGGTAATTGCTGGAACAGAAGACAAGACTAATATGATAGAGGTTTCTGCTAAAGAAGTTCCTGAAGAGAATATCTTGGAATCTTTTGAATTTGGGCAAAACGCCTTGTCAAAGATAGCTAAATTTATAAAAGATATTCAAAAAGAAGCTGGAAAGGAAAAAGCAGAGCCAGCCCTTTTGCAAGGAGAGCCCGAATTTGAAGATAAAATTAGGGCGCTTTTTATGACAGAAAAGCTCGAAAAGGCTCTTTATATAAAAGAAAAGAAAGGAATGGAGAAAGCAATTGATGAAATAAAGGATGAAGTAACGGCTTATATTAAAGAAACTTACCCAGAAGAATTTGATAAGAGAAAAGATATTGCTAATCTTATTTTGGACGAAGTTTGTGATGAATTGGTGCATAAAAATATTATCGAGAGCGATAAGCGTCCGGATGGCAGAGGTCTTAAAGAGGTTCGAAAAATTACTATCCAAACAGGTATATTGCCCAGAACTCATGGAACAGGATTATTCACTCGAGGTGAAACTCAGGCTTTGACAGTAACTACTCTTGGATCGCCGGGGGATGAGCAAATAAT
>JBBQOS010000044.1:0-6844 GCA_038331135.1 Candidatus Moraniibacteriota bacterium
ATCGAATTAAACCACATGCTCCACCACTTGTGCGGATCCCCGTCTATTCCTTTGAGTTTTAAGCTTGCGCTCGTACTTCCCAGGCGGCATACTTAACGCGTTAGCTACGACACTAGGAGGGTCGATACTCCTAACATCTAGTATGCAACGTTTACGGCGTGGACTACGGGGGTATCTAATCCCCTTCGCTCCCCACGCTTTCGCATCTCAGCGTCAGAAAAGTGCCAACCAGATGCCTTCGCATTGGGTGTTCCTCATGATATCAACGCATTTCACTACTACACCATGAATTCCACTGGTCTCTCACTTTCTCTAGATATACCGTTTCAAATGCAGTTTCCGAGTTGAGCTCGGAGATTTGACATCTGACTAGTATATCCGCCTACATGCGCTTTACGCCCAATAAATCCGGATAACGCTTGGGGTCTCTGTATTACCGCTACTGCTGGCACAGAGTTAGTAACCCCTTATTCATTGAGTACGCTCATCCCGCACCTTTTTCAACGACAAGTTTAAAATCTTTTAAACATCAAAAATCGAAATGACTTCGTCTTTGATATAAGAAAAAATAACAAACCGTCCTAAAAAAAGGTGCGGGATTGTTCCTCAATAAAAACAGTTTACGACCCTAGGGCCTTCATCCTGCACGCGGCGTCGCTCCATCAGACTTTCGTCCATTGTGGAATATTCTCGACTGCAGCCTCCCGTAGGAGTTTGGACAGTGTCTCAGTTCCAATGTTGGGGGTCATGCTCTCACACCCCCTACCCGTCATAGCCTTGGTGAGCTATTACCTCACCAACAAGCTGATAGGACGCAGGCTTATCCCAAAGCGATAAATCTTTACTCCGTAGAGCATATCGTGTATTATTCCGGATTTCTCCGAATTATTCACGACTTTGGGGAAAATTCCTACGCGTTACTAACCCGTTTGCCGTGGGCCTAAACCCACTCGACTTGCATGCCTTATCCACGCCGCCAGCGTTCATCCTGAGCCAGGATCAAACTCTCAATAAGAAAAGTTTTTTGTAAAACTTTTCATAAAACTCACCAAATGAATTACCTTACGATAATTCAGGTAAAAATTAAAAAGATTTTTAAATCCATTTAAAGCTCTCTCTGAACATTAGCAATTGTTTTAAAAAAACAATTAAAAATTAAAATATAGGGAACCACAAAAAATTGTGATTATTTGAATAATAAATTCCATTCGAAAGAAATTTATTATTACAGTTCTTATACTACATAATTATCTATTCTATTCGATTGTTAAGGTTCAGGATGCTTGTTTTTACAAACAAACAAAAACGCATTCCCGAAGTAAAAAAAATTATTTCAGAAACGCATATTTATTCACCCGTATTTTTAAGTAGAAATTGCTTTTCTTGATTGCTTAACCATATTAGCAAGTTATTTTTTTCTTGTCAAGCTTTTGTAGAAAATAAAAACCGAAGCTCTTAATTGAGTCTTTTTGAAAGTTTATATAAGTCCTTATTTTCCTATGTTTTTAGATATTTTCGAATAGATATCATACTGCTGATAATCCCAATCAAAAGCCCCATTATCATAACAAGACCGCCTATTTTCCACAAATTACTCATATAAAATTGCATCATTTCTTCCTTGGGCATTACTCCGCTTATCATAGGCACTCCACTATAGCTAACAGCAAAAATAAAAATAATAGCCACTAGCGCCGAAAAAAATCCATACAACATTCCCTCAAAGATTGGCGGTATTTTTATATAAAGATTTGAAGCGCCTACTAAGCGCATAATATCAAATTCTTTTTTTCTGGCGTAAAGACTAATGCGGATAGCGCTAAAGGTCATTAAAATCGCAATTAAAATGAATATCAAGCCGACAGTCAAGCCTATTTTTTGCATTACTAAAACTACATTTCCCAATCTCGCAATTACTACCTTATTTTTTCCGTAATTAACTCTATCAATCTCATCTTTAAAAGTGTCTTCCATATACCGAGCTAATTGTTCATACTGACTTTGATTTTTGGCAGTTAAAATTAAAGAAGAGAACAGGGGGTTTTCACCTATTTCTTTGAGCGCTTCTGAAATGGTTTCGTTATTTTCATTATTTTTTGAAAATTTTTCTAACGCCGTTTCCTTGCTTACATATTCTACTGAAAATAATTCTTCTCTTTGCTCAATGTTTTTTTTGATTTCATCAATTCTCTCCGCGCTTACATTATTTTTAAAATAAATACTAATATTTACATTCTTTTCTATGTTTTTAATTAATTGATTAGCGCTCATTCCTATGAACAGAGTACTTCCAATTATAAAAAGAGACAAGGACAAAACGCCGATAGTAGCCACAGTTAACCAAGCATTACGTTTGAAACTAATCCATCCCTCCTTGAACACTCTTTTGAATTTTAAAATTTTCATAATTTATTTTAGATTAAATATTTTCCTGGATTTTGATCGTTAACAATCTTACCCGCTTCGAGAGTAATAACTCTTTTTTTGGCCATATTAACGATGTCATTGTCATGCGTAGCCAAAACTACAGTTGTTCCCATGCTATTGATTTTAAGTAATAATTTTATTATTTCCATACTAGAAGACGGATCCAAATTTCCTGTTGGTTCATCGGCGATAATCACATCTGGCCTATTAATCAAAGCTCTTGCCAAAGAAACTCTTTGTTGCTCTCCTCCGCTTAATTGTTGGGGATACTTACTACCTTTTTCTAATAATCCGAAAACTGCCAAGATCTGAGGAACATTTTTATTTATTTCTTCATCAGTTTTACCTATAATTTCAGCTGCATAGGCTACGTTTTCAAAAACTGTTTTCTGAGTCAGCAATTTGAAATCTTGAAAAACTGTGCCAAAATTTCTTCTATAAAAAGGAAGCAACTTTTTCTTAATTTCATCAGTGCTTCTGTTGCCATAAAAAACCTTGCCTTCATCTGGAAGATCTTCAGCGTAAATCATTTTTACTAGCGTAGTTTTACCCGCTCCACTCCTACCTACTATAGAGACAAATTCCCCCGGCTCAATGGTGATCGTAATTCCCCGCAAAGCTGAAAATTTATTTTGATAACTTTTTTTAACGTTTTCAAATTTTATAATTGACATGACTGTATTGTTTAAAATTTTTAATATTTATTTTAATTTATCCAAATTTCATTCTTATATAATATACCACAGCGACAGAAAATTTCAAAGATAATACAAGTAAAAATAAAAATTTCTATCACTTAATCAAGCAGTTTATATATTCTTTTATTCTCTGACTGTCCTCATTGGATTTATTTCCTTTAAAATAAATTTCAATAAATTCAATCATTACTATAGACTGAGATTTTTTCTGATAAGCATAAATAACTCTAAAGAATTTACCCCTCGTAGAATCACAATGCATTCGTACCTTGTATATTTCGATATTATCTCCCTCGTGCAGTGGGCTCCAGTGTTTGCTACCATTCCCCTGTGGAGCTATGGTTAAATACTTACTTTTAAGGTCGCTAAAATCCTTAACTAAGGTTCTATATTTCTTAAAAAGTTTTTTAAAATCTTTTTTAAATTCGACTGTTTCTTGAAAATTTATCATACCAAAAAAAATTAAAGTTCATCATATTCTCTGACAGAAAGTTTTTCATCTCTATAAAAAACTCCATTATAATCAACTCGCTCATTGATTTTTGCCGCTCGCCAGGGCATATCTTCATGAGATAAACTAGAAAGTTCCACAGCTGTCTTATCTGCTAACCTCCTAAGCTCCCAATCAATGTGCTTAATTTCCTGAGCAGATAAAATCGTTAAATCAATTTGATAATTTGGATTAAGAAAAAATTTCTTTTGTTCTTTATCATAAAATTTTGAATATATCTCTTCCACCTCATTTTTAGCCTTCATTTCTTTAATAATCTCACTAAACATCAATGGAGTTGGACCGTAATGATTTTTTATATAGACTGCCCCCATTAATTGCTCTTCATATTTTTCATAATAATCAAAATCAATGAAATAGAGTAACTTATAAATTACCGTCATTCCAACATTCGGCTTTCCTCCAACTTTTTTTAGAATATAGGCCAGAACCGCCTTAAATTTTTTTTGATTTTTAATTGGCACAGAAATTCTCATCTCATCTTTATCTTTTTTATTATTTTTTGTTATTTCTTTTTCCAAAACCACAGTTCTTTCTTTATTTATTGTGCCACTAATAAAATCAAACAATGTCATACCAAAAATATCAGCCAGTATACTGGCTTCTGTAATAGTTAAGTCTCTCTCGCCTTTTTCTATTTGCAAATAGGTAGGGCGGGAAATATCTAATTTTTTAGCTAGATAATCCTGAGAGAAATCGTTCTTTAAACGTAATTCTTTTATTCTTTTATTTGGCTTATTAAACATAGTTTTAGCTTATTTTTAACACTTTTATTATATACCTAAACAAAAAACTTGTCAATTAAATTTACATTATATGTTGTATAAATATCTTACAAAAACAAAAAGCCCCTTATTTTACGAGACTTCTTGTTTTTTTATACCAATCTACTTCCCTGATTTAGTTCGATTGCATTGTTTACAAAGCATCTGACAATTTTTTGAATTTGTTTTTCCACCCTCGTGCCAAGGCTTAGCGTGGTCGGCTTCCATTTCTTCTATTTCAAATTTTTCTCTACATTTTACACAGATACCTTTTTGTTTTTCGTAAGATTCTCTTTTTTGTTTATCAGTAAAAGCGCGAATGTTTAAATATTTCTCGTTTCTAGTTAAAACATAAGAGTAAATTCCTGACTTCTTAGTCACATCTTCATCTTGCATCAATTGGGTTATTTCCTTTTCTAGTTTTTTTGAGTCAAGGTCTTTATCTTTAAACTGGTTGTAAAGCTCTCCCCAGGCTACACCACTCATTTCTTTGCGGTAATTAGGAAAAATTTTCCTTGTCCAAGCAATTACATTTTGGAAATATTCCCATAATTCTCCGGCATTTTCATTATGCTGATTTTTGGCCATATAACCTTCAATGTCTCCATTGTTAATCCAAGCTAAGGCTGTTTCTAAATATTCTTGTCGAATGGGAGAACCCATTAGTAAATGTCCTCCATCATTAGCCATAAGATACGCTACACAATTTGATTTACTAAATTTAAGTTTAGCATCACTTAGCCAAGGTCCAGTATAAACGGCATTCCTTAATTCTTGCTCAGTTAATTTTTCTCCGGCAATGTTAATAATTCGAAACCAATCCAACCTTTCTCTGTCAGTACCCTCGCAAAAATAAATCATCAGCTCATAGTCTAAAATTTTATCTTGCTCTTCCTGAGTTAAATTATGAAAATAATAACCCTCTAGCGAAAAATCATTGTTTACATATTGTCCGATACTGATGGTGCGTTGTTGACCATCGAGGACTTCGAAGTTTCCCTGATCAGTTTTTACCCAATACATTACATTTAGGGGAAAACTTTTTTTGATAGTTTCTATAACTGCATCTCTTTGCTTATCTTTATAAACAAATTCCCGTTGGTATTTGGGACGAATATCGAGTTTTCCTGAGTAAGCTACCACACCCTCTTCGGCATTGTCTTTATAGCCTTCTATCACTTCTCTTATCTTAATTTTATGCAACTCAATTTTCATAATTTTTTTAATTACTTATTTTTAATTATCTTTTTTTAATATTTTTCTCAACTTGTTTTTGTAAACCTTTAATCGTTTGGAGATATGCTTTTTCTACTGATGACAAAGTTTTTATTTGATATTTGCGATATTCTTTTTCCGCCTTTTCTATTGCCTTTTTGTGGCTTATCCTACCTGAGCCAATTAAAACTCCTTCACCATAATCACTAAGTAAATTATCCAGAACCTTGATATGATTTTCCATATTCATTGTTTTTTGATTCATAGCACGCAATTCTGCTAATTCAAAATAAGTCGAAACAAGTCAATTTAATTTTTCTAGCTCTTTAGCAGTCAGATAGTTTTTTGCTATCTGCGTTTCCTCCAGTATAGGTAAATCACCTGCAAAAACTGTCAGGCCCATAAACTTTTTTTACTATCGGCACGACTATGCATAATTTCCGCAGCTGTTTGTTTGTGCGTTGCATAATGTAATTTAGTTTGCACAATTTTAAAAAACTTAATTGAGTGTAGGGATTTGGGATCATAATCTGTGCTAGTGGCATAGAGGTCCAAAACTTGCCGATATAACATCTTTTCACTGGAACGAATATCACGAATACGCGCCAACAATTTTTTAAAATAAACTCCGCCACCATTATTCTTCAAAAATTCATCGTTCATAGCAAATCCCTGAACGAGGTATTCACGAAGTCTTGCAGTCGCCCATTTACGAAATTTTGTAGCAATATCAGATTTGACTCTATAGCCAAGCGAAATGATCATATCCAAATTATAATGCTCAATGTCTCGAGAAATCTCTCTATTGCCTTCTTTTTGAACTGTTCGGAAATTCCGAACAGTTGCCTCCGAAGTCAATTCTTCTTCTGTATAAATATTTTTGATATGCTCACTAATATTAGATTTGCTGGATCCAAAAAGCTCCACCATTTGCGCCTGCGAAAGCCACACTGTTTCATTTTCTATACGTACCTCTATAGTAGGCTTTCCATTTTCGCCGTCATAGATAAATATTGCATTATCAGAATTCTGTTTTTTCATACTTTTTTATAAATTTTCGACAACTTAAATATTTTGACTACTCCTAAAAATCGCTGTTATTTTATTTTTTGGTTTTTTTGACATAAATTTTATTTTCAAAAAATTTTAACTGCCACAAATTGAATTTCACTACATGCCCACTACATGGTTTTACCTCTCAAACAGGGCACTATTTAGATAATCGGTCA
>JBBQOS010000045.1:0-6347 GCA_038331135.1 Candidatus Moraniibacteriota bacterium
CGCATTCCTAATTCTGCCAAAGTGGTGAATGTGCCTGTTGTAGAGCACATCTGGGGGCGAAGTGCTGACAAAAGATTGGCACTGGTGCATGATCCTGCTGATCCGTTCGTGGTTTCCAACAATGGGGACCTCAATACTTTGGCCATCGGGATTGTTATGTACCCGAATTCTCCGACGGTTTCGTTGAAACCTTTTGGGGGGCTTGGCCAGGGTCAGCATCCTGAGTTGAATAAGTAATTTTTTCTGCCGCTAATTCGGCCCCCGTCTTTCTGCAACTGCAGGGAGACGGGGATTTTTTTAAAAAAATAAAGCTCAGATTATTAAAGATAGTCTGAGCTTTTTTAAATTATGTTAAAAATATTTACCGATGCCATATATCCTTATAGGGCATTGAGCGTGATTTTAGGTTTTATTTTTTTAAGTTAATTTAGTAGTGGGTTTTTGGTAAATAGCAAATAAGGCTCCCAAGAGAATCCAAAAAGACCATTGCAAAGCCGTGTTTCGGAGGATGTTATCCGCAAAACTCATTAGATACAAACCCAAAGAGATGCCGATAAAAAGAAGAAATAAATTTTTAGTAAAAAATTCTTTTGATTGAAAGTAGCCTTTTATTAAAGTTATAAATAGAGAAATGATCAGAAATAAATAAGCCATAATTCCAAGAATTCCATTTTCAAGCAAAATTTTTAAATAATCATTGTGAGGATCAGGCGAGCCAAATTTTTCTCCACGCTTATCTAAGATAACCTTGCTAGCCGTACCCAATCCATAGCCGGTTGTAATTTTTTCTTTAGAATATTTTAGACTATCTTTCAAGAGATTAATGCGCCATGAAATTGAACTGTATGGATTGTATTCAAATAAATTATTAACCCGTGTATTGAGAGGAGGAATCAAAAGGTATAATAAGAATAAACTTAGAATAGCTCCAGCTAAAAATTTCTTGTATTTAACTATGCCTAAAATAAAAACAACCATCAAAAAAACTATCCAAGCTCCGCGAGTATAAGTAAGCAGTAGAAGAACAAAAGAAAAAATAAAAAATAGATAAAAAATTATATTTTTGGATTGATATTTTTCTTTATTAAGAATTAAAAAAATAATTAAAATAATGGGCAATGTTAGATAGTATGCCAATAGATTTGGATGAGCAAAAGTGCCAAAAATTCTGTTGGAAATATCTTCATCAATGATAGTCATTCCTGTTTGGGTAAAAAATTGATAAAAAGCCATTATTCCTGGAATTAAAACAGAAATGATAATGATATAGATTAATTTTTTTAAATCAACTTGATTTTTAATTAAGATAAAGCTTAATACATAAAGGAAAAAAATACTTAAAAGTCTTATCCACTCAGCTAGACTTAGCGAAATGCTAATAGAATAGAAGATAGAGCTAAGAGTCAGCACGATAAAAAGAAAAATCGGCAGTTTGAGAGGGATTGTCTTGAGCTTTTTAAAATTTTTAATAATCAGAAGCAAGGAAAAGCTAACAACGATGATAGCCAAGAGAGAGGCGATATTTAGTGAATATTGCCCACTAGAAACAATAGGCTTATTTGTAAATATGTCGAGAGTGGGCCTAAGAAGAATTAAAAAAAATAATCCATTTAAAGGTTTAATAAAAATAAAAATTACGAATAAAATTCCAGAAAGTATTAAGAAAACCAAAAGTGGTTTGGTGAAGAAAAAAAGAATCCAAAGAAAAAGAAATAATATAATTATCCCTCCTATTCCCAATGCCGCTTCTCTTAAGGAGGGGATTGTTACACTTGACATATTGTTTATTTTGTGATATTATTAACAGTTAAATTGAATGTATTCAATTAGATTAATATTAGACTATTAATATGAAAAAAACAAGAATAAAAGAGGCTGTAGTGGCTGTTACCTATAAATGTAATGCTCATTGTCAGATGTGTAATATTTGGAAAATTAAAAATCATTTGGGGGAAATTACGCCCGATGATTTATTTAATTTGCCCAAAAACCTCAAAGACATAAATATAAGCGGAGGAGAGCCATTTCTGAGAAAAGATTTAAAGGAAATTGTTGGTGTTATAAAAAACAGATGTCCTAAAGCCAATTTGGTAATTTCCAGCAATGGTTTCTCGACGGATTTGATTATTTCTCAAATGAAAGAGATTGTAAAAATAATGCCCAATATCGGAGTTGCAATTTCGATTGATGGAATAGGAGAGGCACATAATAAAATCAGAGGATTGATTAACTGTTTTGAAAAAGATTTAACTACTATCAGAAAACTAAAAGAAGTTGGCGTTAAAAATGTTAAAATTGGTTTTACCCTGGGAGATTATAACGCCCGAGAGCTTTTCGAAATATATAAACTTTCTCGCCAGCTTGAAACAGAATTAAGTTTGACGGTGGTTCATTCCAGTGAAAATTATTTTGGAAAAGCTAACCCGATAAAAGACAAGCATGAGATGCTTCAGGCTCTCGACTGGCTAATAGATAAAGAATTAAGCACTTGGAATTATAAAAATTGGGGGAGGGCTTATTTTGCTTACGGGGCTAGAGAATTTATCAAAACTGGAAAAAGAATCTTGCCTGATTATTCGGGAATATTAAATATTTTCATTAATCCGCAAGGGATTGTTTATCCCTGTGATGTGTCGAGCAAAAAAATTGGTAGCTTGAAAGATTTTAAAAATATTGAAAAAATAAATAAAGCGGATTTAAATGATTGCGAAAAAAGTTGGATGGTTTGCACCGCCAGACAGGCGATAAAAAAGCATTACGTTAAAGCTATAATTTGGATTATTTGGCACAAATTCTTTAGAGATAAAATATAATTTCGATTATGAAAATACTTCAGATAAATAAATTTTATTATAAAAGGGGAGGGAGCGAAACTCACTTTTTTGAGCTTGTAAATCTTTTGCGAAAAAATAATCACGAAGTGAATGTTTTTTCTACGAAAAATGATAAGAATTTTAAGGCTGAGAGAAATGACTATTTTATTGATGAAATAGAGATGAGTTTGAGTAATTTTAAAAAAGGATTAAATATTTTTTATAATCGTCAGGCAGTAAAAATGGCAGAAAAAATGATTTTAAATAATCGACCGGATATTGTGCACATCCATAATATCAGCCATCATTTTTCTCCGGCTATCTTAAAAGTTTTTAAAAAGCACAACATCCCCATAATAATGACAGTACACGATTATAAGCTTATCTGCCCTAATTATAAATTATTTAATAATGGAGAAGTTTGTGAAAAATGTGTTGGGAAAAAATATTATCAATGTGCACTGAATAAATGTATTAAAGATTCTTATTTGGCGAGCTCAATAATGACACTTGAAGCTTACTGGGCAAAATGGAATAAATATTATGATTTAGTAAATATATTCATCGCGCCTAGTTATTTTATGCGGAATAAATTAATCGAAGGGGGGATAAGCGGAAAAAAAGTGAAATATCTAAATAACTTTTTAAGTAATAGTAATATCGAAAAGCAAACTGTAAATGAAAAAAATTTTTCTAGATATATTTTATTTTTTGGAAGACTGTCTAAAGAAAAAGGAATTAATTTTCTGATTAAAGCTTTTAAAAATGTTGATGATAAAGAAATTATTTTAAAAATAGTAGGAGAAGGTCCCGAAAGCACCAGTTTAAAAAATTTGGTTAAAGAATTAAATTTAGAAAAAAGAGTTAATTTTGCGGGTTATAAATCAGGTGAAGAATTGGAAAAAATAATTAGCCAATCGGAATTTGTGATAGTGCCCTCTCTTTGGTATGAAAACGCTCCCTATACAATTTTAGAGTCCTATGCCCTTAAAAAGGCAGTTTTGGGTGCAAAAATTGGAGGCATTAAAGAATTAATTAAGGAAAATGAGACAGGATTAGCATTTGAGGCTGGCAATATAGCTGAACTGACAAAAAAGATTGATTATCTTTTGTCTTATCC
Source organism: Candidatus Moraniibacteriota bacterium (assembly GCA_038331135.1). Classification (GTDB taxonomy): domain Bacteria; phylum Patescibacteriota; class Minisyncoccia; order Moranbacterales; family UBA9337; genus UBA9337. Next base: position 3,934 of record JBBQOS010000045.1, read on the forward strand.
GAAAAAAATGAAAGACATGGGAGAAAATGGAAGGCTCTTTTTAAAAAATAATTTTGAAGAGAAAATATATTTAGAAAAATTAATAAAAATATATCAGCAAAAAATGTTAATTGATAAAATAAAAAACCTTGACAAAGAAGCTCGGTTGGGCTAAAATTATAAGTTAATAATATAATTAATTTAATATGATGAATGAACTAAAAACATCGAGAAAGGCGCAACTAGGCGGGATTATTCTGCTGTCGTTAGTCTTTATGCTGCCAGTAATTTCTATGGCAGGAGGCACAAAGGAAATTTTCGTTAAATCTGGGGCTAGCGGAAAGGAAGACGGTTCTTACGAGCATCCCTATAATACTATTTCCAAAGCTATTAAAAAAGCTGATGGAAAAACTAAAATAATTGTAAGGAGCGGTGTGTATAGAGAAAATATTACTGTGCCTAGAGATGTAAAAATATCCGGTTCAGATAGAAAAAAAGTTATTATTCAGGGAACTGATAAAAATGAGCCAACTGTTACTATGGAAAATAAAACAGAATTATCTGATATTACGGTGGCTGAAGGAAAAAACGGAATTTTAATTAAAGACAGTAACAAAAAAGGAGAAATAACTGTGACTAATTGTTTGGTTAGAGATGCTCGCGGGGATGGAATTAAAATAAGTAATGGAGATAAGAGCTCTGACAGAAAAGTAAATATTATTGATAGCAAGATATATAGTAATGGTAAAAGCGGTATTTTTTCGGAGAGACGCAGAATAGTGATTATGGATAGTGAAATTTTTGATAATGATTTGGATGGAATAGATCTAGAAAAATCAGTGGAAGCCTACATAGCTAAAAATGAAATTAATGAAAATGACGGCGTGGGCGTTAAATTAAGATTGGATAGTGCTCAAATAACTGTTACCAAAAATAGTTTCTATAAGAATGGGAAGGATGGTCTAGAGGTACGATCTGGAGGCAAGACTGGAAGTGTCAACTTAAGCAAAAATAAACTCATCAAAAATGATAATTTTGGAGTAGTAAAAATTCTAAAAGATGTGGACGGTTTTACTGATTTCAGAGGTTTAAATATCGCGAAAGATAATACTTTTTCTGAGAACAAAAGAGGCACGATTTCAGCTATAAGGATAAATTAATTTTAAGTTAAGGTTAAAGTTGTTTTAACTAATCTAACATAAATACGATGAAAGTAGCTTTCATAGGACAAAAGGGGATGCCCGCTAAGTTTGGCGGAGTTGAAAGACATGTCGAAGAATTGGCTAGTGAAATTGCCAAAAATGGACATGAGGTTTTTGTCTATGTGCGAAATAATTACACTGATAAGAAAATAAATCAATATCGGGGAGTCAAGCTTATTCACTTGCCCAGTATCACTACCAAAAATCTGGATGCTATTAGCCATACTTTCTTGGCTTCAGTGCATGCACTTTTTCAAAATTACGACGTGGTTCATTATCAAGCCATTGGGCCGTCGATGCTAAGTTGGATAATCAAATTGCTCAAAAGAAAAACAATTGTGGTATCGACTTTTCATTGCCAGGATTACTATCATCAAAAATGGAGCTGGTTTGCTAAGAAAATGTTACTTGTGGGAGAATGGATGAGTTGTAATATCCCAGACAAAACTATCGTGGTGAGTAAATCCTTGGGCGAATACGCTAGGGAAAAATATGAGATTGAGCCAGAGACTATTTATAACGGCACCCGAATTGAAGAAAATTTCGATTGGAGTAATCTTGAAAAATGGAACTTGCGCAAAAATAAATATGTTGTTTATGTAGGTAGATTAATCAAACACAAGGGAGTACATTATTTAATTGAAGCTTTCAAAAAATTGGTTCGAGAAAAAAGAATTCCTCAAGACTTTAAATTGGTTATAGTTGGAGATGGTTTTTATACCGATGATTATGTGAGTGAACTAAAGGAGCTAGCTAAAAATAATGAAGATATTATTTTTACTGGTAATTTAGAGGGTCTTGAATTGCGCAGTGTTTTTGCAGGAGCGCATTTATTTGTCCAGCCTTCAGAATCAGAAGGATTATCTATCGCTATTTTGGAAGCTATGAGTTACGGTGTGCCAATTTTAGCCAGTGATATAAAAGAGAACACTGATGTAGTGGAAGATATAGGAGAAATATTTAAAACTAATGATGTAGTCGATTTAAAAGATAAATTGGCTACAATGATAAATGAGGAGATTGGGGTTAACCCTAAAATAGAAGCGGCTAAAAAAATGGTAGAAATAAAATACAATTGGGAAAGTATTAGCCAAAAAACAATCTCGCTTTATATTCGCTTGCTGTGTGAAAAGAAAATCAAGTTAACTCAATGTGCCAGTAAAAATGAAAAATAGAACTAGCTTAAATAAAAAGCTAGTTTTTATTTTCAAAAAATCAAATCATTTGCTAGAA
>JBBQOS010000046.1:0-6305 GCA_038331135.1 Candidatus Moraniibacteriota bacterium
ACTGATTTTTGATCAATAGAAATAGCTGGACTTAATCCTTCAATATAATCTACATCAGGCTTATCCATCTGACCCAAAAATTGTCGTGCATAACTAGAAAGACTTTCTAAATATCTTCTTTGTCCTTCGGCAAAAATGGTATCAAAAGCCAGGGTACTTTTTCCACTACCACTTAATCCTGTAAAAACTATTAATTTATTTCGAGGAATTTCGAGATCCACATTTTTGAGATTGTGTTCTCTGGCTCCTTTTACAAAAATTCTATTTTCCATCATATATTTAAATGCATCTAATTTTTTAATATCTTCACGTATGTACATATGTAAGTACGCGTTTTGTTTTTATGTTCTATTGTTTCAACCCAGGTCTTGTCTTTATGATGTTTAAGTTATCTCTAAAGATTATTCAAAAGAAGCTCTACCTAATCGGCAGACAGGAATCTCGAACAAACATTGGGTCTTTGCGAGGAGGTACTCCGACGCGGCAATCTCTTGAGACATATTTCCCAGATTTATTTTTTAGAGTTTTTATTTACGAGATTGCCACGTCGATTGTGATTACACAATCTCCTCGCAAAGACAGAATAGTATATCATTCTCAAAATAATCCAAAAACTGCGTCTATATATATTATACTAGAATAGACAAAAAGTCACTACTTTGAAATGAGTATATTTAAAAACAAAAAGCAACCCAAGGATATGAAGGCTTAACCTCAGCTGCTCCCGAGGTTGAGACTCTATTCCCACCTCTTTTTTTAAAAAATTATTAGTCATTCAAACGCACTTGTAATATTTGACTAACTTTAAATATAAAATCATTAAAATTGAATACTTCAATATTAAATATTGAATGAAGATTGAGAATTGGTTATTGAATATTGGTGCTAGAGAACCCCCTCCCAGCCTCCTCCTTGCACACAAGAGGGGGGGGGAATGAGGTTACTTAGCTATTTTTCTCAATTCATAAATCTCATCCCGTATTATGCTCGCTTTTTCAAATTCCAAATTTTTGGCTGCCTCTTTCATTTCTTTTTCTTTTTGTTTGATGTAACCATTGATATCTTCCAAGGTTTCTAGTCTGACAAATTCACTGGACAATACTGGATTAATTTCATGGTCAACAATTGATTGAATTTTTTTCTTAATCGTTTTGGGAGTGATATGATGTTTTTTATTATACGCCGCTTGAATTGTGCGTCTTCTTTCAGTTTCTCGAATGGCTCTTTCCATTGAACCGGTAATATTATCAGCGTAAAGAATCACTCGTCCATTTACATTTCTCGCCGCTCGACCGATAGTTTGGATCAGAGATGTCTCACTGCGCAAAAATCCTTCTTTATCGGCATCAAAAATGGCTACCAACGAAACTTCCGGTAAATCCAAACCTTCTCGCAAAAGATTTACTCCTACCAACACATCAAATTTTCCCCTGCGTAAATCTTCTAACGTTTTAATTCTGTCTAAAGTATCTACGCCAGAATGTAAATAATTGGATTTTATTTTATTTTCCTTGAGAAATTCCGCCAAATTTTCGGATTGTTTTTTGGTCAAAGTAGTAATAAGAACTCTCTCTCCGCGTGCAGAAACTTTTTTAATTTCTTCCAGTACATCTTTGACTTGAGTTTTAGCGCTTCTGACAATTAATTCTGGGTCAATTAAACCGGTTGGGCGAATAATTTGCTCAACAATCGTAGGCGCATTAGCTTTTTCAAATTTAGACGGCGTAGCGCTAACTAAAATTGCTTGTTTAACCTTACTTTCAAATTCAGCAAACTTTAATGGTCTATTATCTAAAGCACTCGGAAGTCGAAAACCGTTCTCTACCAAATTTTCTTTGCGAGATCTATCGCCAAAGTACATCCCACCAATTTGCGGAATAGTCACATGCGACTCATCAACCACCAGAAGAAAATCATCTCCGAAATAATCTATTAAAGTATAAGGCGATTCCCCTGCTTTTCGCTCGCTCAAATAACGCGAATAATTTTCTATCCCACTACAATACCCCACTTCTCGAATCATTTCGATATCATATTTAGTTCTTTTTCCAATTCTTTGAGCTTCCAAAATATTTCCTTTCTTTTGAAAATAAGCCACTCTTTTTTTCATCTCATTTTCTATGTCTTTTAAGACTCCCTCCATTATTTCTTCTGGCATCACAAAATGTTTAGCCGGGAAAACCATCACCTTTTCCAAATTGCTTAGCTTATCATGCGTAAGCATATCTCTTTCAGAAATAGATTCTATTCTATTATCAGCTAATTCAATTCTTATTATCACTTCTCTACCGGGAGAAACAATCTCAATCGTATCACCAATCGCTCGAAATTTTCCACGTTCAAGAATATCGCTACGCATATAATACATCCCAATTAATTCTTTGACGATTTCTTTTCTTGTTTTTTTGTCTCCTTTTTTTAAAGTCAGAGTGATTTCTTCGTAACGAGCTGGGCTACCCAAACCATAAATACAAGACACACTAGCCACGATAATTACATCTTTGCGTGATAAAACCGAGGCCGTGGCGCTATGGCGGAGCTTATCAATTTCATCGTTAATCTGAGTTTCTTTTTCGATGTAAGTATCAGTTGAGCTAATATAAGCTTCGGGCTGATAATAATCATAATAAGAAACGAAATATTCAACTGCATTGTTGGGGAAGAAAGCCCGAAATTCTTGAGTCAATTGCGCCGCCAAAGTTTTATTGGGTGCAATTACCAAAGTCGGCTTTTGAATTCTTTCAATCAAATTAGCAATAGTAAAAGTTTTACCACTTCCCGTCACACCCAAAAGAGTTTGGTATTTTTTTCCAGCATTAACACCCTCAGTCAACTTTTCAATCGCTTGAGGTTGATCACCGGCCGGTTTAAATTTTGAATTTATTTTAAATTTCATAACTTTGATATAATTTGAATGTTTCAAAAGAATAGCATGATTTAGTACATAACTCAATATTATTTTAACGGATAAGCAGTCATCTGTCATTAGAGTAACCAGCCATCTTAAAATAAAAAAAATCCGCCCAAGGCGGATTTTTTTATTTGGAAAATATTATTTCTTCTTCTTTCCGCTAGCCATAAACAATCCAGCGACTGTTCCCAAGGCTGCACCTATTCCAGCAGCTATTAAAGCAGCTTTTTCTGGATTTTTTTTGATGTAAGTCTCCACTTTTTTGGAAGTTACTTCCATTTCTTTTTGAATCTTTTTTAGTTCTTTCATCGCAACGCCCTCCAGTTCCATTCCTTTTTTCTTAGCTTTAGTAATGTTTTCTTCCACTACTTTTTTTACTTCTTTTGCATCCATATTATTTTTTTTTCTTGTTAACTCTTCAATTAACAAAAAATTTTAATTAATTATTTAATTATTTTTTACTTAGCAAATAACCCGCACCCAATATCAGTATGCCCACTACTCCATATCCCACCCAGCTTGCTTCTTCAATGAAAAATGTATTTATGTACAAAGAAAGACAAACTAGCACAAAAATTAATCCCACTAACACCATCAAGGCGCCCAAAGTTCTACGCTTTATATCATTAAACCAATCTTGAACTTTGACAGAGATATTGTCAGTTGCTTTGGCTAAAATTCCAGCAACAAAAGTTTTGACTATAGCCTTCCAAGCACTACTATTTTCTTCTGTTGTTTTCATTTTTTTAAATGTTAATATTTATCTACTTAAATTATACCATCTATTTAAATTATATTCAACAATTACATTTACACTCATTATTCTTTCTGGCCCTACCATAAGCATCAGCTGCTTTAATAGCTGCCAAAACTACTTCGGGAGTAATTGGCACCAATTCGTTGTAAATTGTTTCTCCGTCAGCACAAGCTCTTTGAGCCACTTTCATCAAATCCTCATCAGTTGGATTAGTTAGTCCCACTTGCTCTAAAGTTGTAGGAAGTCCCACTGATTCACAAAAATCATAAATACCATCGATAAAATCAGAATCTTTATCTGTTAAAAATAATGAGGCTACTACTCCGATGGAAACTTTTTCTCCATGATAGTAAGCATGAGTTGGCTCAAGCATAGTTAAGCCATTGTGAATAGCATGGCAAGAAGCAATTCCCCCACTTTCAAATCCAAGTCCACTCAAAAGCGTATTGGCCTCAATAACTTTTTCTAGGGCTGGTGTCACCACCTTGTTTTCGTTAGAAACTTTAGCAATTACTCCATACTCAAACAAAGTATCAAAGCATAGTTTAGCTAAAGCATAAGCGGTCATCGTTCCCTTGCCCGCAGCAAAATTATCAGCATACTTTATCTGACATGATCTAGCTTCTAGCCAAGTGGCTAGAGCGTCTCCCATCCCAGAAACCAAAAATCTCACTGGAGCATTGGCAATAATTTCTGTATCTACTAAGACAACATTGGGGTTAGCTGGCAAAAATAAATATCTATCTACTATTCCCTCATCAGTATAAATAACTGAAAGTGCACTACAGGGTGCATCCGTAGAAGCGATTGTGGGCACAATAATTACAGGCAATTTTAATTCAAAAGCCGCAGCTTTGGCTGTATCAATAGCTTTTCCTCCTCCAATAGCCACAATTACATCACTTTTATTTTCTTTTACAATTTTAATATTTCTTTGAATCTCTTTATCACAACATTCCCCATTAAATTTTTCAAATTGAATAGTAATTTCCTTTTCAATTCCTGCTTTATATTTAGGAATAATTGAGTCTAACGCAAAAGCATCGCAAACAGCAAAAGCTGTCTTTCCAAATTTTTCTACTTCTTTGGGCAAATTAGCCAATGCCCCGGCTCCTTGGACATATCGTCCAGGAAAAATGCTAGTTTGTATCATTTTTGTTTTTTCCACCAAAAGGCGGATTAATTATTATTTATTCGTTCGCAAACGAAAATAAAAAACGGGGCCTTTTATGGCGCACCCGTTTTTCCAACTTTTTAAGTATAGCATATTTTTTGACTACTGTCAAAAAATTAAATTGGTAAATTGTTTCAATGACTGATGGCTTTTGACTTAATGACTTAAATATTTTTTCAAATATTAAATCATTCAAAATTGATTCAAAATTTAAAATTTCTTATTTAATTCCCACAAGCTCTACATCAAAAATTAAAGTGGCATTGGGTGGGATAACTCCACCTGCTCCTTGCGCACCATAACCCATATCAGATGGAATAGTAAGCGTTCTCTTTTCTCCTACTTTCATATCTAGCAAACCTTTTTCCCAACCAGCGATTACCATCCCTTGCCCGATTGTAAAGTCAAACGGTGTTCCTCGGTCTACACTAGAATCAAATTTAGTTCCGTTTTCCAACTTACCAGTGTAATGCACAGAAATTGTATCCCCTGCTTTTGTTAATTTATCCCCTGTTCCCTCTTGAGTTGTTTCGATTTTTAAATCCATATTTTTTTGATTATCGTTATTATTAGTTACTTGTTTTTCTATTTTTTCTATTTTTTCTTGGGTTGTTTTTTCAGTTTTGTTTTCAACTTTTTTGGAATCGACATCTACATTCCAATCGTTGACATACTTATAAACAAAAAAACCACCCACCACCAACAAAATTGCGATCAAAACATTTGTTTTCATAATGTTTGAATTTATTATTTAGTTAACTATTTAACAAATTGTTTAACTTTTAAATTTTCCTGACATTTTCAACATCTACAACTCCGCGAGCTGGCGGATTCAACAAAAAGAACATTTAACTGTGGACCATGCCGGACTCGAACCGGCCACCTCTCCCATGCCATGGGAGCACTCTACCAGATGAGCTAATGGCCCAATAAAATAGAATTTATTCTTTCCCCTCTCCCTCTTGTAACCAAGGGGGAGAATTAAAGAGGGGGTTTTTCTCATATTTCAAATTCAACCTCACCTATATATAATATAGGCTTGCTTTTTAATAGTCAATGAAAAATACCACTTCATTAAAAATTTACTTTATTTAAATACTGCTCCCTGCATCATTTGAATAATATTTAAATACATCCTACATCATGTATTAGGTATTGCTACATAATCATATCACATATTTAGTGTCCAACCAGTCGCACGTGGACAAATTTGACACGGATTTAAAAAATAAAAAAAATAAGAAATTTAAGGCTTAACCAATTTGCGCTGGACAAATTTTTATTTTTGTCTATAATACTAAAGGTATACGTAAAAATAAACCAAGCGAACTTTGTCTCGCCGCAGTAAAGTGTAGATGGGCTCTTTGTCTCGATGAAATAAAACGAAAGCGGGTGTCGTATAGTGGCTTATTATATCAGCCTTCCAAGCTGAGGACGAGGGTTCGATTCCCTTCACCCGCTCA
>JBBQOS010000047.1:0-6278 GCA_038331135.1 Candidatus Moraniibacteriota bacterium
ATTCTTACAATATCTAAATTTTCTTTTATTTTTTTCATTATTTTTTATATTTAGGATTCACACCATTGACTGTCTTTGCGAGGGAGTTTTGTAATCAAAACAACCATGGCAATCTCGTTCAAAACTACTCTAATTTATATTTTAAAGAGATCTAATGCCTGATCGTATAAAATTAATTAATTCAATCCAATATAATGCCCGACTATCAAATTTTTCTATTGATTTAATGTTAATATGCTAACATGCTTATATGTTCACTCCTCCCAACTCCTCGGCTTATCATATTTACCTTCCAAACTTTTCCAAACTAACTCAAATATTTCCTTAATCGCCTTGGTAAATTTAGGAGACTCCACAATTAATGTTTCGACACTTTCATAGAGAAATATTCTGACAAATTTATCGTCACAAGCCTCGATAGAAACTTTAGCACTATACATACTTTCTGGCAAAAACTTAGCTGTAATAGTGTGCATATCTTTATTGATAAATTTATCAAAAGACTTCAAAAGTGGCGTGTCCACAGTAATTCCTTTTACTCGAGTGTTATTTTTTTCTTTATATTCATTCCATTTTAAGAAAAATTCATTCACTTCTGGCGTAGCATCTTCATTGGAAGCGAAAAATCCCGTAATTTCTTTGTCGTGCAATTCTTTTTCTCTATATTTATAGGCCTGCTTCAGTCCATCTAAACCTTCAAAGTATAAAATACTAGGTTTTTCAGTTGCCACCCTTTGATAAGATTTAAGCTCGGGCAATATATCTTTAGCCGCCTCTAGTTTTTCTTCATACTCTTGGATAAATGTTTCAGGAGATTTAGCGATATATTTCCTCTTTTCTTCTCCAGGGATATGCACGATTAAACCTTTTTTAACGAGCTCTTCTGCAATTACATAGGCTGTCGGACGCTTAATGCCAGATTTTTTAGCAATTTGATATGGAGTAGCCCCGCCCAATTGCAACAACGCCAAATAAACCAAAACTTCTTTTTCGGACAAACCTAGGTTTTTCAATGGCTCAATTAAATTATTCATATTTTAGATAGTAGTTTTTAGCTCGTAGGTTGTGGGTTTTTTTTCATTTCGACTAAATAAATTTATGTACTCATAAAGTTAGAAGTGGAGAAATCTCAATCTTCCTGTCATTGCGAGGGCGTTTTGTACTCGAAACAACCGTGGCAATCTCATTTAAAATTACTCTAATTTATATTCTCTATATATCCAAGCTCACATACTAACACAAAAACTCCCGACGCTTGTCATCCTCGAAAGTAGAATTTCTTGGTGAGCTTGCGAACCATTGGAAATTCACTTGTCGGGGATCTCCTATAACATTAATAAGTATATCACCTTTTCATAAAATAGTCAATAAAGTTGACAACTATATTATTCTAATATAATTTTATCCAATATAACCTTATTTCACAAGGCTATTTAACTATTTAACTAAAAATATTAAAGGCACAATTATTGACAATTAGACAATTTAATGCTATACTTACTCGTTAAGATGAAATAGCAAAGAAAGATAATCATCTTAACGAAATAGTTCGTTTAAAATTTATCACCTCGTCCACTATCGGGCATAAAAATTTCGAAAGGAGAAGTATTATGAAAATATACGCCATTGACGATAAGCGCACTGAAATAACACAAGCCAAAGAAGCAGTCAAAAAAAATGGTCACGAATACTATTCGACACGAGGTATACTTGGCTTATATAGCAAGTCAGTGTGTAGATTCAATGAAGATCTTTCTTATGAAAACAGTGATTCAGCTCAGGCTGAGATATTTAAAGCTGTTAAGGAAATGAAGGAGGTTGGTGGTGGAATTATAACCGACATGATGTTTCATCTTACTCCACCATTAAATAAGAATGATCCCGTTCCACCATCCGGATTATTGGTAGTTATGCATTGCTTGGCAGCTGGGGTTCCAGTCGTGGTCTGTACCGATGCCTCTGAAGTTGGAGGTCATCACGCTAAATCTCTACACTGGATCTTTGACGGATATGTAAGGCCGGCCAGAGATGATGAGTCTCTGCCATTTGGATGGGTTGAAAACAAGGATTGGGACGCTGCAGTCAAATTGCTTGAGCAGATTCATGCTCAGCAACAAGGAGGTGATAAATAGTTCACGGGCAAGAAGATGATTCAATCTTCTTGCCCTTTTTTTATTTATTTCATAGATTCTATTTGAATAGCCAACTTTTTTAGCAGTTCTTTTTTTAATTTTTAAGATATCAGACACAATGATTAACATTTTTGTTAATCCATTTGCATTAATTAAATATTTGTAACTATTCACCTTTTTCCAAAAACTAAACAATAGCCTTATTTTATAAACTAACGGCTTTTGCTGTGAAAAATTAAACATCTTGTCTCATTGCGAAAAAATATGTATTCATTTTTTGTGGCAATCCTGAGCGGAAAAAATAAAAATTAACGATAATATCTGCATAATACTTCGAGATTGCCACGCAATTTTTGAGTACAAAAATTACTCGCAAAGACGCTAAACTACAATTTTATTACTTGATTTAATATTTATGTTATGATATAATGTACATATGAGTACACTAATAAATGACGTAAATTTAAATAAAGCCTCCTACAAAGAGCGATTTGCCCAAATAGCTAAAATGGGAATTTTGGTGTTTCATATTGATGATTTGGCTAACTTATGGCAAATAAAAAATCCCAATACTCTGCGTACTACTCTCAAAAGATACTCTCAGGAGGGATTACTTGTTAGAATTCATCGAGGATTATATTCGCTTTTACCAGTAACGAAGATAAATCCTCAATTATTAGGATTAAAATCCTTGCATCGATATGCCTATATCAGCACCGAGACTATTTTAGCTCAGGAGGGCATAATTTTTCAAAACATTACTCAAATTACCCTAGTAAGCTCAATTTCCAAAAAATTTACAATTGGCCCCAACCAATACACTTGTCGCCAATTGGCTGATAAATTTTTATTTAATGACGCTGGAATTATAGTTAGAGACAGCTTGCAAATAGCCACGCTAGAAAGAGCAGTGGCCGATATCCTTTATTTTAATCCAAAATATTATTTTGATGCTAAACATTTAATTAATTGGTCTAAGGTTCGCGCTATCCAAAAACAAGTTGGCTATCCGCAAACTTAAAATAAAAATATGATTACCCCCAAACCTCAAGATGCTCTCCACAAGGCCTGGTTATTTCGCCTTCTTAGTGCATTATTTGATGATCCTTTTTTAGCCGGTGTCTTATACTTTAAGGGCGGAACGTGCGCTTCTTTGCGTGGATTTCTGGATCGTTTTTCTGTAGATTTAGATTTTGATTACATAGGGGATGAAAAAGATATTGCCGAAACTCGACAAAAAATGGAAGTTGTTTTTAAAAAATTAGATTTAGAAATAAAAGATCAAAGTCAAAGAGTTCCTCAATATTTCCTAAAATACAATTCTAAGCCAGGTGAGAGAAATACTTTAAAAGTTGATATAGCTTTTCCTCCACCAAAAAATAATCAATATGAAAGTGTAAGAATAATAGAAATTGATCGAATTATTAACTGCCAAACCATTGAAACTATGTTTGCCAACAAATTAGTAGCTTTAATTGAGCGCTTTGAAAGAAACAAATCTATCGCAGGTAGAGACCTCTATGATATCCATCATTTTTTTATTAGCGGCTATACTTATAGTTCCGAGGTTATTCAAGAAAGAAGAAATCAAACACCCGCTGAATTTTTAACTAAGCTGACTGATTTTATAAAAAAAGAAGTTACTCAAACAATTATTGATCAAGATCTTAATGCCCTATTGGAGCCTAAAAAATTTCAACAACTAAGAAAAATAATCAAGCAAGAAACTCTTACTTTTTTACAAGATGAATTAACTCGTCTAAAAATTTGATTTACGTACCTCACCTCTCCCCCTCCTTGAGGGGGAGATTAAGAGGGGGTGCATAAAACGATTATTCACATACATATTTTATGTTTTCTATAAATAAAACCACAACAAAAGTTAACTTTATTCTAAATTATCATAAATCTCTACCACATCATCATTTTCATCCAATTTTTCCAGTAAGTTTTCATACTTTTCTCGCTCTTCTTCAGATATTTCATTTTTTTGTTCAGCCACGAAAGTCAGCTGAGCATTTATAATTTCCAAATCATTTTCTTCTAAAAATTCTTTTACATTTTTTAAATCAATTAATTTAGTATAAACAAAACTCGTTTCCTCTCCAAGCTGAAAATCTTCTGCTCCCGAGTCAATAATTTTCATTTCAATATCTTCCTTATCATCTTCTTTAATTTTTATTTCTATTTCACCTACTTGATCAAAAAGATAATTAACTGATCCTCCAGGAACCATTTTTCCGCCACCTTTGGTTAAAATATTTCGTACTTCTCCTAGTGTTCTATTTTTGTTATCAGTCGCTATTTTTATTAGCATCGCTACTTGAGCTGGTCCATAGGCCTCATAAATCAATTCTTCAATAACACTTCCATCCTTTAATTCTCCTGTCCCTCTTTTTATGGCTCGCTCAATATTTTCTTTGGGCATATTAACACTTCTGGCCTTATCAACTACCATTTTTAATTTAAAATTAACTGCCAAATCTCCCCCACCTTCACGAGCCGCTACCGTTACCATTCTTCCTACTTTAGTAAAAACGTTAGCTCTTTTAGCATCGTTCACTCCTTTTCTTTGTTTTATTCCCGCCCAATGTGAATGTCCTGACATATAATTTTGTTATTAGTTTTTAGTTAACGGTTCACAGTGCTATAACCCTTCTTCTGGATTCTAGCATTTCAAAAAAATAAATTCAAGGATGTTAAAAAACAAAAAACCACCTAAAATTAATTAAGTGGTTTTTATTTATTCTGTTCTGTTTTTAAATAATCGTTGAAGCCCCTACCTTATCGCCGTTTTTCATATTTATAATTCTCACTCCTTATGTTGCATGACTCAATATGAAAACATTTTCAAGCAATTAGCTTAAGTGCTAGCTTGGGAATTTCTTTGATAAAAAAAATTTTTATTTCACTCCAACTGGCTTTAAAATTTATTTCAGGCACAGGATCATTTTCCGCGTCAGCAAAATAAACCAGACTCTTTAAAATATGATGATAGTCATGAGCTACTGAAGGATATTGTCTTTTAAGCCGCTTAATTGTTTTCTCTAGTGGTTCAATGTTTTTTGCACACCAAAACAAATCAAAGAAATCTCGCTTGCTACCGCGCTGTGAAATGGCAATAATTTTCATCACAGCGATATCTATCGGTTGGATAATATTGACTGCTCCATATTTAATAAGTGGCTGATTAGAAATAAAAAAAGGATAAGCAATAAAACTTACTTTAGCACCCAATAACTCTCCATAAACAGTGCCTTCTTGATTTATTGTAGTTTTCCAATTTTTATTATCAACAAAATGTTTAAGTAAATTAGTATTATTAAAATCTTTTTTGGAAGTAAAAAAATCCAGATCGACAGATTTTCTGTGTCCTGTTTGCAGAGCTAGCGCTGTGCCACCTGCTAAATACCAATCTGGCTCATCTAGCCATTTTTGGCTAAATAAAAAATCCAAAGCTTTTTTGGTGTTTAATGGCAAAGTAGAAAAATGCCAAGTTATTTGGTTTTTAACATCAGTGACCATAGTGATTTTGTTCGAGGATTAAGTGCTCGGGAATTATTAATAACTCTTTTAAGCTCTGTTTTATTATAATTTTTTAGCATCCATTTAACTTCTTTGTCATTGCCAAAATCTAAAATTCGCTCAATTACGTACTTGGCGTTTTTTTTGATATCTATTTTGGCGGGATTTACATCCCAAAAAAGAGTTTGTCTAAATTTCATATTAATATATCTCTAACGTCTTTATGCTTATATTCTAGCATATTTCAACTAAAAATTCAACAAAAAACCACCCTTCAAATTAATCTGAGTGGTTTTTATTTTCTTTAATTTGAAAATTTACTTAGATAATTGTTGAAGCTCCTACCTTATTGCCGTTTTTCATATTTATTTAATTTTTATCTCTGGAAGATTATCCCACAAAAGTTCAAATATAAGCTTCATAGTATTATAAATCTCCGCCCCCTCTATAATAATGCCCGTTTCTTCTTTGGAAGACATTAAAGCTACTTTTTGATGGCCATAAATATTTATTTCGATAGAAAAGGGATATTTTTTTGGATTAACCAATTTTGAAGACCTTAATTGTTTTTGATCTTTGGGATTAAATTCTTTTTCAATCAAGTCTGTCTCGGGAATTATT
>JBBQOS010000048.1:0-6236 GCA_038331135.1 Candidatus Moraniibacteriota bacterium
TTGGAGATTGGGAAACTGATAGTATGATATTTAAAGGAAAAAGTATTTTATCTGTTCAATTTGAAAGAAAGTTAAAGCTATGTCGATTACATAAGTGTGAAGATAAGTCTGCTATTCGCTCAGAAGAAGCCCTGAGAGATAGTATTGAGTCTTTACCTGCTGGCTTTTGGTTATCTATTACCAGAGACAATGGAAGTGAGAATGCACTGCACCGAGAAACAGAAGTACCTTCATTTTTTTGTGATACTTATGCCTCTTGGCAAAAAGGAGGAGTAGAAAATCTAAATGGTTTAATTAGAGAATATTTCCCTAAAAGAAGTAATCTTGATAGTATATCAGAAAGAGAGATTTATGAGGTTCAAGAGAAACTAAACAATAGACCTAGGAAAGCTCTTAATTATTTAACACCCAATGAGGCTATCGCTCTGGAAATTTCAAAAAAAGGGGCTTTAAATTCTTGAATTCATCCTAACAACATTTAAACATCTTTCCACGTTGAGATATCAGCACATTAATATTCTAAAAATATAAAAAGAGATTTGCTATTTAGCAGATAATAGTTTATAACTAAACAGCACTGATAATTTAATTTACACGTAATAAAATATGGATTTGATAATAGAGGAGCGCTACGCAAACAGACGAATAGATAAGGTCTTGGCTAATTTTAGTTTAACAGAAGAAAGTTTAATGGGATTGTCTCGAGGAGATTTTATCAGGGCCATAAAAAATGGGGGAATCTTGGTAAATGATAAAATTGTAAAACCGAGTTACAAAACCGCCCTTACTGATAAAATAACCATTACTATTACGAAAAAGGAAGAGGTCCTAATCTCTAACGATAAAATAAAATTAGATGTCATTTTTGAAAATGATGATTTTTTAGTTATCAATAAGCCATCTGGCATCCAAGTTCATCCAGATTTTAATGAAAAAGAAAACACTATAGTTAATGGTCTGATTGCCCAATATCCGGAAATTGCCAAACTCAAAGATGATCATACCTATTCCTTTCAATTGCGTCCTGGAATCGTCCACCGTTTAGACAAAGAAACTTCGGGCATTTTAATTATTGCTAAAAATCTAAAATCTTTCTTGGAATTTAAAACAATGTTTAAGGAGAAAACTATTACCAAGAAATATCTTGCCATTTCTTATGGCATACCGCTAGAAAGAACAGGCACTATTGATAAACCATTGGCGCGAACCACTAACTATCGCAAGCAAACAATTGCTGGCAAAAGAACTAAAACAAAAATTAGAGAAGCCCTTACTAACTATGAAGTTATAAAAGATTTGGGAGAAAAGTTCTCTCTTATTGAAGTTTCTCCGCAAACTGGACGCACTCATCAAATCCGTGTCCATCTTAGCGCTATTGGGCATCCTATTGTCGGAGACAACTTATACCGAAAGAAGGATTACGAAAAATTTGAAGGTGCCACTCGCCATATGCTTCACGCCAGCGAAATAGAATTTGAATTATTTGGAGAAAAATATAATTTCAAAGCTCCCACTCCCAAAGACTTTGATGCTGTTTTGGCAAAACTAAGTAAACCGGCTGACTCTGTCATTTCACAAAAAGACCTATAAAAAGCTGTCTCTGCGAATCCCGTCACTCGCGAGTGATAGGACTCGCAAAGACCCAAGCTCGTTCGTATCATTTGTCTCTACGCCTGTCCGTCTTCAATATTATAAATAATAATTTTACTGTCTTTTTTTTCATGTATTAATTATATTGATATTTATTTTATAGAAAAAATCAATGATTATATGGATCCCTAGACTCAACAATACTGCATTTCTAATGTTTTTATGTTAAAATGTTAATATATTAAAACTTTAATGTGTGTTAAATATGAAAAAAATATTTTTAAGCTCAATGCTATTTTTATCAATAGTATTGCTGAGTGGTTGCCAAAAAAACGTGGAAACAAAAAAAGAAGAAACTATCAACCCCTTTAGCCCATCCAGTATGGTCAATACCTATGAAACTTCCAAAGGAAAAATTAATGACAGTGTACAGAAAGAAAATGAAAAAATAAACAAGGCTTTGGAAGAAAGTGAATTGAATGAATAAAAAATAATTAAGCTCTAATTACGGGAGGTTTGACTACTAAAGGAATCTCAAATGAAATAAATTTTACAGCCACATTGGAAAGCCAAAAAAATAATCTAAAAATTAAATCTCAATTCAATATAAATAGAACACTTTGGAACAGATGACCCAATAAAATTAAACAAGCGCTTCGAAAATAATATCCGAAGCGCTTTTTTCCCTACTACCGACTAGACCACTTCAAATCCGATTGATTCCTCTTTTAGGTTGATAAAATATTTTTCTATCTCAATTGTAGGATATCTGCCAGAAAAAATTTCTTGAAATTGATCAAGCTGATCAATATGAAATTCACGCTCTTCTGATTGATTAATTCCTATTGCCTTTAACTCTTCAGCATAGGCGCCACAATTTGAGTGATTGATCACTATCAATCTCCTCATTCAAAGTCTTTTGACAGCACTTGCAATACTTTTTTGGGCAGTACGACTTCCGGCCATGAATTCCTTAACTGCTCCAGGAAAACAAATTGGGATATAATCCCTCGCGCCTAACACATTACCAATGAAAAAATCTGTTGCGTCCACCAAACGATAATCCATACAAAATATGGCGCCTGTTTCACAAACAATATTTTTAACATCTAAAACAACTCCAACATCTAAAATCATTCCACCACTTCCATTTCCATCGTCAAAGCATTTACAACTACTGCCATAGAATGCATTTGTCCAAACATCTCAGGATAATTTTCTTTGATAATTTCCTGGGATAATCTGTTTACATAAAGAGTTCGCTCCTTGGCTCTGATTTTTTCGGCCGGATCAGCATAAACTGCTGAAGAGAGCAAAACCATCCCCTCTTTGGAGACGCAGCAATGTTGCGTCTCTACTTTTTCCAAATTGGATTTGATTATTCCGGCTGCTTTTTTTATCGGTTCTCCAATATTGGGATCATAAGGTCCGACAATCAAGGCCATATTGGGCGTATGCAACCAATCAAATCCCTTCCCCACTGCCAAAACCCACTCACCGTGAACCAATTGATTGAGAGGCTTGCCATTATCTTTTGTTTCCTCAATACATTTTATATTTCCCATCACGAGCGGTATCAAATCATCCAAAATTCTTTCTGGCATCAATGGGTACAATTTGTAAAACAGAGAAATTAAATTTTTTTCTGAGCTATCGGTAATCGTAGAAACATCCAAAATACTGCCGTCATCGCCGTGAAAAATTAAAGCATCTTTATCAGTTTCCAATCCCACCAAGATAGGAAAAACGACGCCATTATTTTTTCCATAAGTTCTCAGGATTTGATCGCGAAAATTCTGAGTAAATCTTTTTGATTCTTCACAATCATAATCAAACCCTGCGCAACCGCGATGAATGTCTTCTTGGGAATAATGATAAGTCACTAAAACCAAAGTACGATTTCCGTTTTTTACAGATTTTTTTATACTCTGATCGAATGATTCATTGAGTAGTGGCCAACCCAAGTCAAATCTTCCACCAATATTTCGAAAAGGTTTCATTATCCCCAACGGAGTGCGCGTTACAGTGGGCATATGAATTCTCCCATCCATACATTTAAAAACAACTACATTAGTAGGATGCTGAGATAAATATAATTCTCTTTCTAATCGTTGTGCCTGAAACATTTCAGAATGTTTTTTATTTAATTCAATGATTAATTTCTTTTTATTTTCCATATTATTTTTTATAAATTACACGTTCCCATCTCTTGCCTCTCCCTTTTGTACTCAAGGGGGAGACTGAGAGGGGGTTTCTTTTAAATTTTACACGCCCCCCCCTTGAGTAATTAGAAGAGTTTTCAAAAACCGGATTAAATATTAGGCCTCACACCTCCCCCAACCCCCTACCTACCGACAGGCAGTCCTCCCCTTGCAAAGAAGAGTAGGAACATAATCCAAACTTTTATTAATTAAATACAATCCCGCCACAAGCATAATCATAGACAACATCTGTCCCATTGTCAAAAATCCAAAAACAAATCCCAACTGAGCATCTGGCTCACGGAAAAATTCAATTACAAATCTAAAAATTCCATAACCCGCTAGATATAGACCGGAGATAAATCCTTTTTTTTCAGAGACTTTATTTCGCGCTAACCACAAAATTAAAAACAAAATTATTCCTTCAAAAAATGCCTCATATATTTGTGAAGGATGCCGCAATAATCCATCGCCAAAATCCATCCCCCACACTTTAGTAGTCACCCGACCATAAAGCTCTCCATTTAAAAAATTCCCCACTCGACCAAAGAAATAACCCAGAGGTATTGCCGGCAAAATAAAATCAGTTAGTTTTAAAAAATTTATTTTTCTTTTCTTACAAAAGAAACAAGCTGCCAAAATAAAGCCTAGGGCTCCCCCATGATAACTCATGCCATAAATTCCCGTAAAATCTCCATTTTCTCCAAAAGGAAAAATTATCTCAAGCGGATTGGCTAAAAAATAAGGCAAATTATAAAAAAGCACGTATCCGACTCTGCCACCGATAATAACTGCCAAGAAAGAACTCAACAAAAAATCAAAAACATCATCCCAAATAAAATTAGTTTCTTTTTTATAAACTCGAAAGTAGAGTAACGATGCAACTGTTAAAAATCCGATTACATACATCAATGAATACCAATAAACGGAAAAAGAACCGAGAGCAAAAGCTATCGGATCAATTTGTCCAGGTAAATTTTGATAAATTTCAAACATTATATTTCGTTAGCTGAGACTTAAATTCCTTGCCATAAATATCCCAAAGTGTCAGAAAAAGCGCCATTATAACTGGTCCAATGATAAAACCTAACAATCCAAAAGAAATAATACCCCCTAAGGTAGCAAAGAAAACCAAAAGTGGATGAATAGCAGTATCGCCACCTACTAATTTTGGGCGTAAAACATTATCTATGAAAGAGATAACCACGGTACCAAAAACTAAAATAAAAATTCCCTGCCAGATATTGCCCATAAAAATCATAATAATTCCCACAGGCGCCCAAACCAATGCAGAGCCGATAGCAGGAATAATTGAAAGTCCTATCATAATAATTCCCCAAATCACAAAGGATGGCACACCTGCAATAGCAAACATCATTCCACCTAACGTTCCTTGAATCACGCCCACTATCAAAGTTCCTTTGAGAGTAGCTCTAACCATAGATGAAAACTTTCCCTTAAGTACTGTCTCATACTCATCCTTAAGTGGGCTGAGGTACATTATTTTTTTTATAATCGTCTTACTTTCAACTAAAAAATAATACAGGGTAAAAAACATTACAAAAATCCAAAGTACCGATCCGACTACGTTTTGATAAACTCTTTGAATAAATGCCAGTGCCCCACTGCTGATTCTTTCGACTGATTTGCTAATCTGACCTTGATCAAAAAAATCATTTATATTCATTGATTGAGAAAATTTTGAATTTTTCAAAACTTCTAAAGAACTAGCAATATGATTTTGATAAAAATTATCTTCCGCAACTATTCTTTGATATGCTCCGTTTATTTCGTTGGCAACTAAGCCAGTTATAGCCACAACTGGCAGAACTATTACAAATAAAACCAACAAACAAGTTAGCAGAGAACTGATGTGTGGCCGTTTAGTTTTTTTGACTAAATATTGATAAGGGTTATGAAAAGTCGCTGCCAAAACAGCCGCCATTATAATAGCTGTCAAGAATGGCTGAAATAAAAAAAATGCTGCTACGGAGATACTTAATAAAATTACAAAAAAGAAGTAGATGTTTAAATTTTTTATTTGCATATTTTTTAAGATTAGAATTAACTTTATTACTAATATAATAGCATATAGCATGGAAGATGTTAACCTATGGCATAAAGCACATAGTATGGAACATATTAACACGTTAGCATTTGAGCAAAAGAACAAAAAAATAATAATAAAATGAATTTCCAAATAATAACTCTCTCTCAATTTTCATTCAATATTCAATATTTAATGTTTGACTACAATATTAACTTTGAATTTTAAACTGTAATTTTTAATTTTGAACTTTTGATTACTATAATTCTTAAATTCCCCAATTCGTAATTTGTAGAGAATCCGTAATTCGTAGTAAGAAAAAAAACTTCAAAATTCTATTCTTATTTAATCAAATCCTCATCACGGATTTTTTTATGATAAGTAATAGCAAAGCGATG
>JBBQOS010000049.1:0-6063 GCA_038331135.1 Candidatus Moraniibacteriota bacterium
AATTACCAAGGGTGACTTGGAACCCTTGGAAAGATTTGCCGAAAAATCGGCCGATAATCTAGTGAAGGCTATTGGAGAAAAGAAAAGAATATCTTTTGAAAAATTTATTTTTGCTTTAGGAATTCGACATGTGGGAGAAGAAACAGCTGTATTAATTGCTAGGGCAATTAATACAGAATTTCAAATTTCAAATTTCAAATTTCAAATAAGATCTAAACTAAAAAATGATAAATTAAATTTTTTAACAGAAATAATTCATCAATTTCCTAAAATTACAGTGGAAGATTGGATGAGCATTAAAGGTATCGGAGAAAAGTCGGCCGAAAGCATAGCCAAATGGTTTAATGACGAAAAAAATATAAGTATTTTAAATAAGATGCAATCTTTGGGGGTGGATGTTTTTTTGGATAATTTAAATAAAAAAAATAATGAAATTTTGGATAAGGTTTTCGTGATAACTGGTACCTTAGCTGGCTTTACAAGAGATGAAATAAAAGATATTATTAGAAAAGAAGGAGGAAAAATATCCTCATCAGTGAGCGCCAAAACTGACTTTTTGATGGCTGGAGAGAGCGTGGGCTCAAAATATGAAAAAGCCAAAAAATTAGGAGTTAAGATTATTGGCGAAAGAGAGTTTAAAGAAATGATGTAGATTTATTTTATTGATAGGGTTAATAAACTGGTACAGTAGTTTTTTTAAGAAACAAATAGCAAGAGACAAGTTACAAACAAATTTCAAGCATCGAAATAAAAAAATAAAAAAGTTTATTGATTGAAAATTGTAGTTTTAAATTTGCTTGAGATTTGTAATTTTAAAAATAAGATTTTTATTTTATGTTAAAAAAAGAAGATATAATTTATATTGCCGGACTAGCTCGTATAGGACTCGGCGAAGATGAAATAGAAAAATACCAAAGAGAACTTTCTCTTATTTTGGATTATTTTAAAAAACTAGAAGCAGTTAATACTGAAAAAATTGAACCAATTAGCCATATTACTGGATCGCACAGTGTCACTCGAGATGATATAGCGGTTAATTGTGCTGAGATTGTAAAAAAAGAAATAATAAATAACTTTCCTGACAAAAAAGATGATCAAGCCAAAGTAAAAAGTATTTTAGTATAGATTATGATAAGAGAATTACATGAAAATTTAAAAAGTGGCATAATTACTTCTACGGAATTGACTCAAAAATATTTTGATGAAATTGAGGTTAAGGATATAAATATCTTAGCTTATTTAACTTTGCACAAAGAATCAGCCTTAAAAAATGCCGAAGAGATGGATAAAAAAATAAAAGCTGGAGAAGATTTTGATTTGCTGGGAGGAATTCCAATGGCGCTAAAAGATAATATGTGCGTAAGTGGCGGAAGAACAACTGCGGCTTCTAAAATTTTAGATAATTATATTGCTCCTTATGACGCTACAGTTGTAAAAAAGCTCAAGGAGCAGGGGGCTATTATTTTAGGTAAAACTAATATGGATGAATTTGCTATGGGTAGCTCTACGGAAAATAGCGCTTATCAAAAAACCAAAAATCCTCATGATTTAAACAGAGTTCCCGGAGGATCATCGGGGGGATCAGCCGCTGCAGTGGCTGGAGATATGGCAGTTTATGCGCTTGGATCTGATACTGGGGGCTCAGTACGTCAGCCTGCATCTTTTTGTGGCGTAGTGGGGCTAAAGCCAACCTATGGAAGAGTTTCTAGACATGGGCTTTTGGCTATGGCTTCTAGCTTTGATCAAATTGGACCAATAACTAAAACAGTTGAAGATGCAGCTATAGTTTTATCCAGAATTGCGGGTAGAGATAAAAAAGACGCTACTTCTGCCAAAAGCGGAGGAAAGCTTTATGAAGATTATTTAAATGGAGACATAAAAGGAATCAAGATAGGGGTTCCCAAAGAATATTTCGATAATGGCTTGAGTGAGGAAATTAAGAAAATTTCATTTGAAGCCTTGGAAAGATTCAAAAAATTAGGAGCAGAATTAATAGAGATTAATATTCCGCATAATGAATATGCCCTGCCAATTTATTATATAACCGTACCTAGCGAAGTAAGTTCCAATATGGCTCGATTTGATGGCATTAGATATGGATTAAGTATTGATGATCAGGAAAAATCAAAAATAGGCGCAGGTAAATTATTGGAAACTTATCTGGATACCAGAGAAATTGGTTTCGGCCCAGAGATTAAAAGAAGAATTATGCTTGGAACTTATGCGCTTAGCGCTGGATATTATGACGCTTATTATAAAAAAGCTCAAAAAGTAAGAAGACTTTTGAGGCAAGATTTTGAAGAAGCTTTCAAAAAAGTGGATTTGATATTTTCGCCCACGGCGCCAGAACCAGCTTTTGAAATAGGAGAAAAAACCGTGGATTTGCTACAAATGTATTTGTCTGATATTTATACAGTAACTGCCAATTTGGTTGGGGTGCCGGCAATTTCTTTTCCAATCGGAAGTGTAGAAAAAAATGGCAAGCGTCTGCCTGTTGGAGGACAATTGATGGGTAGATGGTTTGGAGAAGAGGAACTATTAAATGCGGCCTATACATTTGAGATTAATTAGTGATTTATTATTTGGTTAACGTATCAACGAGTTAACGAATTTATTGGGCATAGTTAAAAGCTAAAAAGGAAACAGACGAATTGGTAAGAATTTTAGGCTCAAGCGTTGCAACTTTAAAAGGAGAGAAAACTTTGGACTGTTAATGGTAACTTTTAATTTTGCATTTTGAACTTTGAATTTTTTGTGAGATTAGATTTTGAATTAATCTATAATTTTTAAATAAAAAACAAAAATGGAATTTGATTACGAATTTATTTTAGGAGGCGGAATTAATCTAGCGAATTATTTTTTGAATTCAGGATTTTTTTTGTTTATAAAATTTATTTTGGCGATTTATGTAATAGTTTTGTTTGTGGATATAGTTTTACTTTTAGCCGTTAGGGGTGTAGGTGGCGATATCCGAAGCACGTTAATGGGAGCTCTGATGCCATTAGCTACTAAAAAAACAATCCAAAAAAGGTGGGTGGATATAGAAAATAGATTAAATTTTAATACTGATGAGCAAAATAAAGCAGCAATCTTAGAAGCGGATAAATTAGTAGATGAGATTTTATTTAGCATAGGTTACAAAGGTAGCAATATGCGGGAAAGATTGGACAATGCTGACTCATGTCAGATTGAAGAAATAGAATTATTAATTGAAGCTCATGAGGTGAGAAATAAAATAATTTATGATAGTAAATTTAATTTAGAAAAAGATGATGTGACTAGAATTATGAATATATATCGAGATTTTATGGATAACTTGGGGATAATATAGATAAATAATTTCAAATTTCAAGTTAATGTTTAATTTTTAATGAATAAATTTTTTAATCAATGAATCTAGCGGTTAATAAATTCGTTAACTCGCTAACTTGTTAATTATTTAATTAAAAAAATGGAAGAAAAAATAATTTATGATTTAATTATCGTAGGAGCTGGACCGGCTGGACTAGGTGCATCAATATATTCATCTCGTTATAAACTTAAGCATTTGGTTATCGGACAAGATATTGGCGGGCAGGTGGTGGAAGCTTCGGAGATAGAAAATTGGGCTGGGGAAAAAAGTATTTCTGGAGAAAATTTGATGAAAAAATTCGTTGATCAAACTGAGGGATTGGGAGCTATTATTATCAAAGAAGATGTTCAGCAAATTGAAAAAAGAGAAGATAATTTTGAAGTCGTTACTGATGGCGGAAAAATATATTTTTCCAAAACTGTAATCTTGGCTCTCGGTATGAAACCTAGAAGAATGAATGTAAAGGGAGAGAAAGAATTTGTCGGTAAAGGCATTTCTTATTGTGCTACTTGTGATGCGATGTTTTTTCGAGATAAGGATGTGGTGGTAATTGGGGGCGGAGATAGCGCCGCGATGGCTGCCCAACATCTAACTGAGTTTGCTAGAAAAGTTTATATTTTGCATCATACTCAAGTAGACTGGGAGCCTTCTCGAGAAGAGGCTATGGGAGCCAATGATAAAATAGAATTAATTTGCAGTGAAAATATTACAGAAATTAAAGGTGACATTAAAGTAAGAAGCGTTATTTATGAACAAGTGGATAAAACAATTAAAGAATTAGCAGTAGAAGGTGTGTTTATAGAAGTTGGTACAGTGCCGGGAATAGTGATTGCAAAAAATTTAGGAGTCGCATTGGACGATAAAGACTACATAGTTGTTGATCAAACTCAATCAACCAATATAGATGGAGTTTGGGCAGCTGGAGATGTGACAACTGGATCAAACAAATTCCGTCAAATTATCACAGCTGTAGCAGAAGGAGCGGTAGCCTCGGGAAGTATTTACAGAAAATTAAGACTCTAAATGTTGTAAATGTTCAAGTGGTTGTAAATATTATAATTGTAGAGACGTAGTATTGCTACGTCTTTTTTGGAACCTGGAAATTTGGACTTTGATATTTATATTTGTTTTTATTGATTAATTGCTAAAATTTAATGATTGATTGCCAATTACTGGTCATCAGTTACTAAATTGTTGCTTTTATCCAGATAAATTGAGATAATATATGGGTAAACCTTTAATTTTGAAAAATATGAAAAAAATAATCATAATCATGGGGGTATTGTTGCTAGTAGGGTCTTTATTGTTAGGGGTATATGTTTATTTTAATGTTTCCAATAAGCCCGAGAGAGTTATAAACCAAGATGAAATTTATTTGCCAAATGAGGAAGCGACCATGGATGAAAAAGATGAAAAAGTTATCATTAAAAAGGGCAACTTTATCAGAATTGACAGTATTCACTATGCCCAAGGGGAGGCGTTAATAGAAAAAGACAGTGAAGGCAAGATAGGGTTGAGTTTTAAAAATTTTAAAGCGGCTGATGGTCCTGATTTATTTGTGTATTTATCTAAAAATAAAGATATTGATACAATAAAAAAAGATTTGGGTGAAATTGTGTCATTGGGAGAATTAAAAAAGATAGAAGGGGAGCAATCTTATAACTTGCCCAGTGATTATGCGGATTTTAATTCTGTGGTAATCTGGTGCAGAGCCTTTGATGTAAATTTCTCTTCAGCTGAATTAAATTAACGAATAAAATTTAAAAAAATTAGACGCATAATAAAATATTAAAACTTATGGAAGAATCAATAAAATTATCCAAAAAGATAGGTGGAAAAATAGAAATTAATTCTAAAGTAAAATTGACTAAGGATAATTTAAAAGTTCTCTATACGCCAGGAGTAGCCAGCGTCTCAAATGCAATCGCTAGAGATAAAAATTTATCTTTCCAATATACTATTCGTAAAAATACAGTAGCTGTAATTTCTGATGGCAGTGCAGTTTTAGGATTGGGAAATATTGGACCTGAGGCAGCATTACCTGTAATGGAAGGAAAAGCCCTTTTGTTTAAAGAGTTGGGAGGAGTGGATGCTTTTCCAATTGTAATTGAAACTCAAGATTCAGATAAAATAATAGAAATTATAAAAAATATCGCGCCTACTTTTGGGGGTATAAATTTAGAGGATATTTCTGCGCCAAGGTGTTTTAAGATAGAAGAGAAACTAAAAAAAGAATTGAACATCCCAGTTTTTCATGATGATCAACATGGGACAGCAATTGTGGTTTTAGCAGGACTTATCAATTCATTGAAAGTGGTTGGGAAAAAAATTGGAAAAATAAAAATTGTAATAAGTGGAGTTGGGGCGGCTGGTGTAGCGATTGCTAAATTATTAATTGACTATGGTGCAAGAAATATTGTAATGGTGGATAGCCAAGGAATTATTTTTAAAGAGAGAGTGGGAGGACTTAATGATTCAAAAATGGAAATTGCCAAAATTACCAATCCCCAAAATTTAATGGGAACTATTCGAGATGCTCTTTGTGGGGCGGATGTTTTTATCGGCGTATCGGCGCCTAATTTAGTAAATAATGTGGATATTTCTAAAATGAATAAAAATGCAATTGTTTTTGCGATGGCCAATCCAGTTCCAGAAATTATGCCCGATTTAGCTAAGAAAGGTGGCGCCAGGATAGTAGCGACCGGAAGATC
>JBBQOS010000050.1:0-6062 GCA_038331135.1 Candidatus Moraniibacteriota bacterium
GCTTGGCGAAAAATTAAAGTTCGGCCCCAATCCGTCTCAACTAATGTAGCCGACGACCTGTTTAATTATATCCCTAGTGGTCAAGACATTTTGGGAGAGCTCGAAAAGAAACATACAGCCAAAGAACTACAAGCGTCATTAAATAAACTGGATAAAAAATATAAAGAAGTTTTAGTGTTAAAATTTTTAGAAGATAAAGATTACAAAGAAATTTCCGATATTTTAAAAAAGCCGATGGGCACAGTGGCGACTTTGATAAGTAGGGCTAAAGAAAAATTAAAAACAGAGATTACCCAAAATCAAAAAAGATTTAATTAATTAGATAAAATTTATGAACGACAAGGCTAGTAACATATTGAAAAACATAGCAGAAAAAAAGATTCGGCCAAAATCAAGATGGGTATTTTTAGCTCAGGATTATTTAATTTGGATATTTTTTGGGCTAACTTCATTATTTGGAGCCTTGGCAATTAGTGTAATAATTTTTGTTATCAATGACAACGATTGGGATATTTATAAATATTTGAGTAAGAGTTTTTGGGCTTATTTTTTAATTTTGATACCTTATTTTTGGATAATCATTTTGGGATTGTTTTCTTTTCTGGCGTATTTTAATTACAAGCATACGCGCAAAGGATATCTTTTAAATCCCTATGTTATGATTTTGGGAAGTATTTTTGCAAGTCTTATTATGGGCTGGGCTTTATTTGCCGTCGGTGCTAGTGAAAAAATAGATAAGGCCTTTGCTCAAAAAATTCCTTACTATAAAAATACTGAAATGCATAAACTGGCCTTTTGGTCTAACCCAGATAAAGGTTTGATGGCTGGAAGAATTATCGAGATAAAGGATCGAGATAATTTTTCCATATCTGATTTAAATAGTCGAGAATGGCAAGTGAATGGTAAAAATATTATCTGGGAAAATGGTGTCCAAATGAAAGCGGGCGAAAAAATAAAGATTATCGGTAAAATGAATGAAAAAAATAATGCTTTTTTAGCTCAAGAAGTTAGACCTTGGGGATGTGGTCATAAATTTTATAATAAAGCTGTCAAAAATAATACTTGCGATAAAGGTATGGATAGTAAAACAGGAAAAAATGAACCAAGCACATGTTTGGTAAAATAATTTGATGAATTTATATTTCTAAAGACGAGGCAGTGCCTCGTCTTTGCTTTTGCGTGAAAGAAATAACTTAGAGTTGCGTAGTATTTATTGGAACTGGCCATTCCAAGCATAATAAATTTAAGCATAATAATTAATACAACAAAATATGCAAAAAACCAAAAAAACAATTTTAACCGGATTAGCTGTAGCCATAGTGTTATCGGCTGGAGTCATATCTTCAGTTAGTGCTTATAGAGGAGATTATAATCAAAAAGGACCAAATTATTCTCCAGAGAGGCACGTATTGATGCAAAAAGCTTTTGAAACTAATGATTATAATTTATGGAAATCTCAAATGGGGGACAGAGGTGCGACTAGATTCATTAATGAAAATAATTTCGCTAAATTTTCCGAGGCTCATCGTTTGGCCAGTGAAGGTAAGTATGCTGAGGCTGGAGAAATAAGAAAAGAGATGAAATTAGGAAATGGACAGAACGGGAATTGTGGTTATAAAAACGGAGAAGGAAGAGGTATGCAATATAATAGATAAAATTAAATACCTTATAATGAAAGGAAGATTATAAGATAAAAATATAAAGAAGAGCCTTGTTTGTCGGTGTAAGCTGATAAATTGAGGCCTTTTTTGTTTTTGTACTACTTTCTTAGTTTTTAAAAAATGCTATAATTAATAAGTAATAATGACGTAATCTATAAATTAAAGAAAAATATGAAAATATTAATTACGGGGGGTGCGGGTTTTATCGGATCTAACTTAGCTAAAAAATTAATTGATAGAGGTGATAAGGTCGTGATGATTGATAATTTTAATGATTATTATGATGTGCAACTTAAAAAAGATAGAATTAAAAAATATCTAAAAGGATATGATTTTAAATTATACAAAGGAGATATTAGAGATATAAAATTACTAGATAAAATTTTTAAAACGGAAAAATTAGACAAGGTGATGCATTTAGCAGCTCTGGCTGGAGTGAGAAATTCTTTACTTGATCCGATTGAATATGAAGATGTAAATGTGAGGGGAACTATGAATTTATTGGAGATGGCCAAGAAATATAAGATTAAAAATTTTGTGTACGCCTCGTCCTCTTCGGTTTATGGAAATAATACCAAGCAACCATTTTCCGAAAGTGATAGCGTAGACACTCCGATTTCTCCGTATGCTGCGACTAAAAAAGCGACTGAGCTTTTGGCTCACGTGTATAGCCATATTTACGGATTAAATACTACTGGACTTAGATTTTTTACAGTTTATGGTCCTTGGGGAAGACCTGATATGGCTTTGTTTCTTTTTGCCGATGGAATTACCAAAGGTCAGCCGATTAAAGTTTTTAATCGTGGAAAGATGAGTCGTAATTTTACTTATGTAGATGATATCGTCAGTGGAACAATGACAGTGATTGATGCTAATTTAAAATGTGAAATAATGAATATCGGTGGAGATAGAGAAGAAACTCTCGTGCGTTACATCGAAGTTCTCGAGAATAATCTCGGTAAAAAAGCTAAGAAAAAAATGATGCCTATGCAACCAGGAGACGTGCCGTCCACAGTAGCAGATATCCGCAAGCTCAAGAAATTGGGCTGGAAACCAACTACTAGAATTGAAGAAGGAATTAAGAATTTTGTAACTTGGTATAAAGAGTATTACAAAATCAAATAAATTTATTTTCTTGCAATAAACTGAAAAAATGCTTAAATAAGTAGGGGATGAAATAGGGATAGTTTTTTGTAGAATAAAAACAAATCAAAAGGGGGGCTTATGCCGATAACTATGGTTGAATTTTTCAAAGGTCTAGAACTGAATGGTAACTACCTTCGCATAGCAAAAATTTATGGAGATGAGAATGAGCTTATCGATAAATTGAATGAGCTACTTGAAGAAAAAAGGAAACAACTGCAACTAGCACAAACATTGTCCGATGATTGTAAAAAATGCTCTAAGGTGTTTTGCGTAGAAATGCGCAGAGATGGCACATTTGTATTTGTTGATGCATGTTGTGCTATGAGAGACGTCCTAACTATTGAAGATGTGAGAGGATGCCTTTGTCATGAGTTTGATCACTTTGTTGAGTCGGCTTGATTTTTGTTTTTCAAAAATAAAGGCTCTGATGTTAAATAAATGCATCAGAGCCTTTTTAAATTGATTAAAATGAGGTAAGATTAAGATATAACAGTTAAATTTAAGTTTATGAAAAAATCAAAAACAAGGGATATCGAAAAAGTTTATAGTAAAAAAGAATTTATTCAAAAGTTGCGTCGCTTGGCTGATGCTTTGGAAAAAGATAAAAAATTTAATATCCAAATTGCTGGAGAAAGAATTTATATCCCCAAAGATGCAATTATTAACATCGAGCATGAAAAAGGAAAAACTGCGGAAGAGATAGAATTTCAGATTAAATGGAAGAAATAATTTTTAGTCATTAAAAATATGAAAAAAATAGTTTTTGTGACGGGCAATCAAAATAAGGCGGATTATTTGGCCAAGTTCTTAAATCATCCGATGGACCACCAAAAAATTGATTTGGACGAAATTCAATCTTTAGACCTTAGAGAAATCATCGATCATAAAGTCCGGCAAGCTTACGCAAAGATAAAAAAGCCGGTGATTGTTGAGGATGTTTCTTTGGAATTCGTGGCACTAGGTGGCTTACCTGGTCCGTTTATTCGATTTTTCGTAGATAATGTGAAATTCCAAGATATTTGTTCAATGATTAATGGCAAAGATAGAACGGCCGTAGCCAAATGCGCCATAGGGTATTTTGATGGGAAAATATTAAAAATCTTTGAAAAAAGTTTAAAAGGAAAAATTGCCAAAAGGCCAGCCGGAAAAAACGGTTTTGGCTGGGATAGGATTTTTATTCCCCAAGGTTACGACGTAACTCGCGCCTCGCTAAATGAAATTGATGATAAAAAAACATTTTTAAAAATAAAGCCATTTGCAGAATTGAAGAAATTCTTAAAAGATAATAACTTATAAAATACTTATGGAAATAGAATTAGAAAGAAGATTTCTAGCCAAATACTTTCCCGAAGATTTGAATAAATGCAAATATAAAGATATTTTGGATATTTATATCCCAGAGAGATCTCCACACCCAAACCTTAGAATTCGTAAACGCGGAGAAGCATTTGAAATTACCAAAAAAGAGATAATAAATGGCAATGATTCATCGGAGCAAAGAGAGCACACGATTTCTTTGACTAAGGATGAATTTGATGAACTAGCAAAAATTCAAGGAAAAAGATTACATAAGAATAGATTTTATTATCCATACGAAAATGGGGTAGCAGAAATAGATGTATATTTAGATGATTTGGCAGGTTTGATTGTGGTAGATTTTGAATTCTCTTCCAGGGAAGAAATGGAAAAATTTAAAATGCCCAATTTTTGCCTGGTGGAAGTGACTCAAGACAGATTAATCGCTGGTGGAATGCTAGCAGGAAAAAGATATGATAGTATTAAAAATAATTTAGAAAAATATAATTATAAAAAATTATGGAAATAGAACAATTTCCACAAAATCAAGATAATATAATTCACCATAAAAATAACATTGAGGATTTTAAACAATTGGTTAATGAAAGATGCCGAGGATGTGCCTGCAGTGTGATAAAAGAAGATAAGTTCGTGCATGATTTACTCTTTGATTTAAAAAATCATGATGAAAAAACTTTTTTGCATTCTCTAGAGGTGGGGAATATGGCCGCTTTTTTAATCAATAGACTGGACGAGAAATTAACTGAAAAAGAAAAAAGAATTTTAATGAGTTCAGCTTTGCTTCATGATTACGGTAAAACCAGCATTGACCCCAAAATTCTAAACAAAAAAGAAAACCTTACCCCAGAAGAATTATTAGAAATAGAAAAACATCCCACTGTGAGTTTTCATGTTTTAAAAGAATGGGATATAGACGTGGCTAAGGTAGCTGTGGCACATCATGAACATCAAGATCATACTTATCCGCGTAAAGAATTTGTATCTGATATCATGGAAAAAAGAGTTCCTAGCAAAGAGCTAGATAGATTGTCTAGAATTTTAGCAATAATCGATTCTTTCCAAGCTATGCTAGATATAACTCGCCCAAGCAATATGCGAAATCCAAAGACGATTGATGAGACGGTAGCAGAATTAAATAAAAAATTTGTCTTAAATAGAGATAAGGAAATTATTTTTTTGTTGGAAGATTATTATTATAACAAAATTAATGGTAACAAAAATTAGCGGCCAGATAAGAGTAGCTAAAGCTCAAAACACTAAATCCTACCGTGCTCTAGTGTACGGTAGTAAAATGACATTTCTGTTTAGGCTAAACTGTAAATTGTAATAAATAAATTTTTAAAAAAATATGGAAGAAGAAATCTTAAAAAAGCTAGAAGAACAAGATGTAAAAATCGATGCGATTTGGGTAAGTGTGGAAAAAACAAGAAAGTATTTTTTGACTACTCTCATAATATCTGTAGTCATGACGGTTCTGCCTTTAATTGGACTGGCCATTGTTATCCCAATAGTTTTGGGAAGTCTGTCTAAATCGATGGAAGGACTATTATAATTGTTGTAGTTTTTTTTGTGTATTTTAAAATTTAAAATTAGTACACATTTTTAACATTTAGACCAACTAAAACATTATTGGAGAGATGCTAGAGTGGTTGAATAGGGCGCTCTCGAAAAGCGTTGTGCCTTTACAGGTACCGGGGGTTCGAATCCCTCTCTCTCCGCAGCGAAGCAAGGAAGAGAGAAAGCCAAGAGTTTGGCTTTCGTAGGGATGAGAAGATCGGAGCGATGCGCTTGGGCGCCGCGAGATGGGGTCGAAAGAAATTTTTAGCAAAAAATTTACTTGTGACAGAATCCCTCCCCCCCTCTCCTCCAATTTTCACTTTTTGTGAAATCGTAAGAATCCTCCACTGCATTTGCGGTCAACGCATAGGAACTCCGCAC
>JBBQOS010000051.1:0-6020 GCA_038331135.1 Candidatus Moraniibacteriota bacterium
GATAGTCTAACTTCGTCCACCACTGCTGGATATTTAAGAAGAGCTGAATCCGGAGAACCGACAGTGGGTATCGCGATGGAAAAACTAATCAGCGGTAATAGTACTATCTCAGTGATGATTTCTCGCAGAAACAAGAGCCTAACCGTTGAAACAGTTGAGCAGTCTATTCAAGATAGAATCGCCGCTATGGAAATAGAGGATCAAGTCAATCAAATTATTAACAGTGGAGCCGAGATGCTAGCGGTTAAATCTCGCTTAAATAATTTAGAATTAGCTAGTATGGGAAATGGACTTCTGATGAGCGATATTCAAACCCAAATGGATCAAATCAAAGAGCAGATTAAAGAAGTTGATTTTGCTGAAATGAGCGATAAATTAGATACTTTGTTAAGCTTCTTGGATGCTACCGATGGAAATATATCCATTAATGGAAAATTAAGTGC
Organism: Candidatus Moraniibacteriota bacterium; assembly: GCA_038331135.1. Classification (GTDB taxonomy): domain Bacteria; phylum Patescibacteriota; class Minisyncoccia; order Moranbacterales; family UBA9337; genus UBA9337. Next base: position 444 of record JBBQOS010000051.1, read on the forward strand.
TCAAATCACTGAAACTGGTATTTTGGTGATAAAAAATACAGATGCAGAAGCTTCGACTATTGGAACTGGAAAAATTTGTGGTTTCATCACTGATACTAGAGATGAAAATGGACAATACGACAATATCGATGACTGTAGCGGAGTAAAAATTCCAGTTGACGCTGATGGTGATGGAATGAATGATAATACTGATAATCTCCAACCGATGCCAAAAGATGAAAATCATGACTGGGTAGATGATGAAACTGGTAAAAATATAGTTAATGATGGAAAGAGCGCGCTAATTTATACCAAAGCTATCAATGCTAAGAGTAAAGTTTTTGTGACTGCAACATCTGCTACTATTATTCAACCTTTGTCAGTGGTGGATGTTAAAGATGGAGAAGGATTTAGAGTGGAAACTAACAATGGTCTGCCTGTAGATACCTCTCTAGAATTTAATTGGTGGATAGTGGAGGAGCGGTGAATTTTAGATAATTAACGGGACAAAAGGGTTAAAAAGGGAAGGAAAGGGTTAAAGGGGAAAAAAGGGTGCAAAAAGGGAAGGAAAGGGTTAAAGGGGAAAAAAGGGAGAAAAGGGTTAAAAGGGGGAAAAAGGGAGAAAAGGGAAGGAAAGGGTTAAAGGGAAGGAAAGGGTTAAAAGGGAAAGAAAGGGTTAAATGGGAGAAAAGGGAAGGAAAGGGTTAAAAGGGTTAAAAGGGGGAGAAAAGGGTGAGAAAAGGGTTAAAAGGGGAAAGAGGGGAAGTGTTTTTTATTTTGTCCGATAATTCATCATATTAAAATATTTATGCTAAAACCTCACAAAGATCCATACGGATACAAAAAACTTCTGACCTACGAAAAAGCTGAAAACCTCCAAATGGCTTGCTCCCATTTAACCCATTTATTCCCTTTTTCAAAAACCCTTTCATCCCTTGCCGACCAAATGGATAGATCAGCTCGAAGTGGCAAGCAAAACATAGTCGAAGGCTGGAAAAGAAACACGACAAGAGAATATTATGATTTTCTTGGATTTGCTATCGGAGCTATTGCCGAGTTGGAGGAAGATTGTGATGATATAATTCGAGGTGTTTATCCAGAATTAATGAAAATAAAGGGTATGATGGGAGAAAGGGGAAAAGGAAATAATGGAGAGGGAATCGGCTTGACCCTTTCAAATTCCCATTTTAAAAACCCTTCAATCCCTTTTGCTTGGGATATTTCGGAAATTGAAAAGCTCCGGTTTTACCCGCTAGATAGCTCTCTTCCTCTTGTCATCCAACTAAAACTTCGCTCCAAGGAACTTAATTTTCTCCTAAGAAAACTTCAAGACTCTCTAGAACAAAAAATGAAAAATGAAAGTACCCTCTCTGTAAAAGACAAATCTCAGATAATAGAGAAAAATAAATTGGAATCGAGAGATGTGGAAAGAAAGATAATGGAAGAAAGTGGGTTGATTAGACTTGAAGATGGAAGATTCGTTCCCAAGGAGGTTTATGATAGGATGAAAGAAAAATCTTCAACTACGCCCTAACCCCATTACAAGTCAAGAATGAATACAATAATTCATCTTCTGTGCACTTTGGAAATTAAAATTTAGTTTTAAGAAAATAATATTAAACTTGTAAAGGGGCGAACCCCTAAAATATTCAAAGAGAAACCCCCTCCCAACCCTGCCTACCGGCAGGCAGGCGCCCCCTTGAGTACAAGAGGAAGGGAGGGGAAAGATGCATATATCTTTTTCCTTGAATACCCCAGTCAGAATAATAAATAGCGTCTTCCTCCTCCCCTTGGAAGGGGAGGGTAGGGAGGGGTTCGAATTTTTATGCTATAATGAAGAAGTGTAATAATTGAGTTTAGTAAAAATTTATGTTATCAAAATATTGGAGGCTGATACTTCTTATACTGGTCGTGGGCGGTTTGATTTTTGGAATTTTTTGGACAGTAAATAAGTATTTCATCAAAGGAAAATGGGGCGGAGGAGAAACTAAAATTTATCAAGTCTTGGTTTCGGTGCGAGATGAAAAAAATTCTAATCCCGATGAAGATAAAAAAAGCTCGATGAAAATGGGATATGTAATTGGAGTTTATCCGGAAAATCATGAGTGGTCCATCACAGAAAAAGTCAGTTATCTGATTTTAAAAATGAAACTGGATGAAAAAGAAATTAGCAAAATCGTAGAATCGGTAGAAAAAAATATTGATAAAAAAACCCTTACCGAAGAACAGCAAAAGATGATAAAAGAACAAAAAAAGGAGGACGGTTATCAAGAGCAAAAAGAAATTGTGTCAGTGCGAAAATATAAAATTGATTTAGAAAAAATCGGCTTTAGCGATCCTAATTCACTATTGAGCGGACAACCTTTTGGAGATAAAACTTTTGATTGGGGGATTGTAGAAAAAGCAGATTAAATAGTTTGGAGAGTGTTGCAATTGTTGTATTGATTCGATTGTTGTAAGTATTTTAAATAACCCCTCCGCCTGAGTACAGACACCTCCAATAATAAATAATCGGGCGAAATGAAAATCTAAAATGCCGAGCTGGTTTTGTGGTTTATATGAGAGTATATTTTTTAAGTTTTCAAATTTATTTAAAATAAAAATAAGTATCTGACCTGCGCTGATTTGCGTAAAATTATATCATAGGGTATAATTTATTATAAAGGTACCCAAATTTGGGTACCAATAACTGATAAATTGATAAAAACTATGAAAAAAGACTATCTTATGGACTTAATAAAGACAGATAAAACGGTCTTCACTTTCAATGAAATAGCTTTACTTTGGGGAGAAACGGGTAGGGACTTTATTAAGAAAAAAATTTATCGCTACAAAAAAGCTGGTAAAATTTTCTCAATTCGTAGAGGTATTTATTCCAAGGATAAAATCTATGACAAATATGAACTAGCGACCAAAGTATATGCCCCTTCGTATATAAGTTTTGAAACAGTTTTGGGTGCGGCCGGCGTAACATTTCAATTTTATGGTCAGATTTTCGTAGCATCACATCAGACAAAAGAAATCGAATGTGATGGACAAAAATATTCATTCAAAAAAATTAAAGATGAGATCCTTGTTAATTCAATGGGTATAAAAGTAGAAAAAAACTATAATATCGCTTCGCCAGAAAGAGCCTTTCTGGACGTGATTTATATGTATAAAGATTATCATTTTGATAACTTAAAACCCTTAGATTGGAATAAAGTTTATGAAATTATGTCGGTTTATGGAGACAATGAGCAGATGAAAAAAAGGGTCCAAGGATATTACGAATCATTTAAAAAAAAATAAAATAAAAAATATGTCACTTAATATTGCGAAACACAGAAACATTTTAGTTAAGATACTTAGAGACATCTTTTCTGATATCACTGTTGGACCGCTCCTTGGTTTCAAGGGTGGGACAGCAGCTTATCTCTTTTTTGATCTGGATCGTTTCTCAGTTGATTTGGATTTTGATTTGCTGGATAAATCCAAAGAAGAATATGTTTTTGAGCGAATTAAAAAAATACTGGAAGGTTATGGGAAAGTAAAAGAGATGGAAAAGAAAAGGTGCACTCTTTTTTATCTGCTTTCTTATGATAACAAAGATGTCGACGCTCAAAATGTTAAAATTGAAGTAAATCTTCGAGATTTTGGGTCTAAATATTCCCTGCGATCATACTTAGGTATCAATATGACAGTTATGGTTGAAGACGATATGTTTGCGCATAAATTCGTGGCAATGTACGAAAGAATTGAAAAAACGAATCGGGATATTTTTGATGTGTATTTTTTCTTAAAAAACGATTGGCCCATCAATAAGAAAATTATTGAATCCAGAACAAATTTATCATTTAAAGAATTTTTGAAAAAAAACATTAAGTCGTTAGAAGAGAAGGATAATAAAAATATTCTTGCTGGTATAGGTGAGCTTTTAGACGAAAAACAAAAAGTATGGGTCAAGGCAAAACTTATTTCAGAAACTATTTTTATGCTTAGACTGGCTTTGGAAAATGAGATATTAGAAATACAAAATTATAAAGGAAAGGAGATACCGGTTAAGGATTGGAGAAAGAAATAATTTAGAAGAAGGGGTTTCGTGGTAGTTGAAAAAGTGTGAAATGCCGAGCTGGTTTTGTGGTTTATATGAGAGTATATTTTTTAAGTTTTCAAATTTATTTAAAATTAAGAAAGAAGTTTTTTGTGGTAGAATAAAAGAAATATAAAAATTGATAAAAAAATAAGAGGGTCTAATTTTTCCACGTGCGACTGGGTGGACGCTGGATTGCTGTGCTTGATTTAAGATTTATGATTTTTTTTCTTTGCGAACTGCTGTCTTTGCGAGGAGATTTTGTACTCAAAATTGACGTGGCAATCTCGTTCGATAATATCTTCTAGTTTTATTTTTTAGAGTTTTAAATAACGAGACTGCCACGGAGTACCTCGCAGAGACGATGTTTGGACGAGACTGCCACACTTTATTTGAGTACAAATAAATCTCGCAGAGACAGATGTTTGCACAAAGCGGTTCAACCGCTAAAGCTTTAGCGGTTGAACCGCTTTATCTTGTTTGAAAAAAAGTTAATTTTATGCGATAATGAGGATGCTAGCTTTTTAGCATATTAGCTTTTTAGTTTTTTAATGTTTTAGCTTATTAGTATTTAAATAATAAAACAAAAAAAGAAAATGAAAATTGGGTTGAGGTTTTTAATTTTAATTTCAAAAAGATGCCTAAATCCTTTTCTCTTAATAATTTTTTTAATTTAATAAATCGATAACTTGGCTTTTAGTAGCATCGTTTAACTATTTTAATATAGTTTCTGATGGTCTAGGGTTAAAACAATTATATGAAAAAAATAAAAGAATATTGGCAAAAAAATCCCAGAAAAAGAAAACTGGTAGTAGTAGCGATGGTAGTGGTAGGGATGAGTTTATCTTTTGGACTGTATGCTTTGGCGCAGTCGTTTATCGATAGTTTTTCGGATACGACTAGAATCTCCAAAACTTGGAACGCAAACGTGGACACAACCGCCGGTGAGATCAAATCAGTCGTTAAAACTTGCGACAACGGAACTTGGTTTTGTAGTGCTAATAATGTTTGTGCCAATACCTTGGGTGATGGAAACTATATTGTGGTAAAAAGAACTGATGTAAGTGGGACGAAAAAATGGAAAACTACTAGCACTGACTGTAGTCGACCGGAATGTGGAGTTGATGGGGCGCAGAGTACGGATAATTTAGTTGCCGACAATACTGTACTTTTCCCCCAGTATCCAGCGAGAGATGCTTGCAAAGCAGTCGGCGGACGGTTGCCAACCAAAACAGAATTACAATGTATCTACAACAATCGTGCGACGTTTGGCAATAATTTCGTCGCGTACAATTATTGGTCCGGCACCGAGGGCTCCACGACGCTTGCCTGGAACGTTTATTTCCCGCCGGGTCTCACGTATAACGACACTAAGGCGTATAGTTGCTATGTGCGTTGTGTTCTAGGGTGGTAGGTATTTGGAATTTGATAATTTGTCCCGCCGAATGGCGGATTTGATAATTTGGTTTGAAAAATTTAATGCAAAACAAAAATTTTCCTCTATACTATAAAATGTATCAATTGCT
>JBBQOS010000052.1:0-5458 GCA_038331135.1 Candidatus Moraniibacteriota bacterium
GACAGATCAAAATATTAAAAATGTTTACACTCGCAAAGTACTGCACTCATTTAATTCAAACAGTGTTACTCGTCCCTTGGCCGAATACGGCATAGGCGTAAATTATGTTTTTAGACGAGTAGCTGGTGGCAATGGGGCTTATTTTATTGGAGAAGTTTCTGACAACGCTTTTACCGCCTATTTCCCGACTGTTTTTCTTTTAAAAGAAACCTTGCCCTTAATTTTACTGATTATCTTAACTAGCTTTTACACCTTCTACCAAATATTTTCCACAATTAAATTTAGATCCAAAACTGTTATCAAAGATTCTTGGCATCGTTTCCTAGCCTGGATGCGCCACGGCGTAGTTCAATACACTCTCTTTGGCTTTATTGTATTTTACTCCTATCTTAGCATCACGGGCAATTTAAATATTGGTCTCAGGCATCTCTTCCCCATCTTCCCATTTATCTATATTTTAGTCGCCAAAAAAGTACACGACTTTTTCAAATCATTTGAGTCGTATAAATTATTGTTTGCCAAATATATATTAGCACTTCTTTTATTTTGGGTAATTATTGAACCAATTGCTAACTATCCTTATTACCTTTCCTACTTCAATCAATTTGCGGGTGGACCAAAAAATGGTTACCATTATGTAACTGACTCCAACGCTGATTGGGGACAAGATTTAAAAAGATTTAAAAATTTTCTAGACGAGCATCCCGAAATAGATAAAATCCGTCTTAATTATTTTGGCGGCGGAAATCCAGAATATTATATAGGTGACAAATTTATCAACTGGTGGGACAGTAAGCGACCAATCGAGTCTGGATGGTACGCAGTATCAGTCAACCAATCTCAAGGAAGTATCTATGATACTCGCAAAAATCCAGATGGCACGATGCGAAAGCCTGACGATGAATCTTGGCGCTGGATAACTAACTATACTCCAGTTTATCAAGTTGGAACTTCTATTTTAATCTATTATATTCCAGAAGATGTAAAATAAAAAAACGTAGAGACGCACTGCAATGCGTCTCTCTTTTAAAAGATTTCTAAATTTGAAAACAAATATACAATTGAATCGGCCAGAATGAAGGAATATGATTATTCTCAAAATGGAATATATTTTATTACTGTTTGCGCCAAGAACAGAAAACATTCCTTTGGTGAAATTACAAATGAAAAACTGATATTGAATGAGGTTGGGAAAATTGTGTATGAGGAAATATTGCAAACTCCCACAATGCGTCTCTACAAATATACTTTATTTCTTCAACTTTTCTGCCAATCTTTTTATCTTGGTGTCACTTTCTCTCGGCCCATCGTTGGAGGAAATATAACCTTCATATTTTTTAAAGTAAGTTTCATCCCTACTGATATATTGTTTCCAAATTCCTTTTTTCATATGGGCCGTGCCATGCATAGGATAAAGTTTCACATGTACATGATCTACGCCTGTGCCTTCCATAACAAAACCTATTCTACCCACGTCTGGTAAATTTTTAATTAAAATCTGAGAAACTTTTTTAGCCGCAATAACAATATCCTTCAATATCTTATCGGGCAAAGCCAATACGTCGCTTCCATAATGCCTCTTTGGAATAACTGCCGCTGTTCCCTTGGTATTGGGAAAAATTGATAAAAAAGCCATAAAATCTTTATCTTCCCAAAAAATTCCCGGCGTCGTCATATTGCCCTTGGCAATTTCGCAAAAAATACATTTTCCCTGTTCGTTTTTTGATTCATATTTAACCATATTTTTATATCTTAAAAAATTATTAATTAATACAGAAATAAAAAAAACTCAACTTCTGTAGAGACGTGATTCATCGCGTCTCTAAGACGTGATGAATCACGTCTCTAAGACGTGATGAATCACGTCTCTACTTCTTTCTTTTCTTCACCCGCCTTCGTTAACTCTTGCTCCTTTTTTAGCTCCTCTTCTTCTTGGGTAATCCCTCCCTTCATACGATAAAAAACTTTGTTTTCACTACGCAAATCTATATATTCCAGTTCATGCAAATCTCGTAATAATAAATGTCTATTCAATAATGTTTTTAAAGTTTGAATCGATTTTTCAATCGGCACTTTGGCATTGAAATAAATGTCCCAACCTTTTTTAGTTTGAACTATTAACTCTTCGGAAATCCTGGACTTAGTTCGATACTCATTCAATATTTCAACATCAGTATCTTTTTTCAATACATCTGCAATAGCAACAATAAATTCTATATAACTAGGCAACAGGACATATTCATTTTCAAATATTTCTTTACCGCTTTCATCTATTAATTCAATTGTTTCGCTACGATTGATAAAGCTCAAATCACTGCTCATTTTTTCATAAGCATATCCCCGTTCATCAATAAAATAACATTCTCCTTTTGAGCATAACGATAAAATTAAATTACGCTCTTGGATTTTAATATTTATTTTATTGGGAAAGTTTCTATCGATTGAAATAGCTTTAATTTTTTTAAAATCATTCTTCAATTTTTTTTCTATATTGCCTGAATTAAAAAAAATAAAATTTCTCTTTGAGATAATTTTAAAGTATTTACCGTCAATTTCCCGACTAATCTCTCTACTTATATCTTCCGGTGCGATAGTGCCATCATTAATCACTTTAATTTCAGTGATTTCTAAAAAATCAGAAAAAATAAAAGAATAAATAGATACTGCCAAAAATAACATTATTAACATATCTCGAATTAACATCAGTCGAATAAATTTTTTTATTTTAGAAACAGTTTTCTTTTTTTTTCTTTCACTAGCCCAATGCTCTCTTTTTTCTCTCATCGTCATAAATAATTTATCTACTCTCAGCGGTCCAACCGCTGAGAATCCAATTTCATAAATTTAAAAATAAGTTTTCTAAAATAAGCCGCACATTAAAACTAGGATTTTTAATTTTTATCAACACTTCTCTAATTTTATTAATCGCCTGATATTTCTTTACAATCCCCACTTCGTTATCCAAATTTTTGAAAATATGTACCCTTAGCATCCAAATCCAAAACTCTAATCTCTTTGTAGTTTCCATTACATTTTTGGAATATTCTTGAGCTAAGTCAAATTTTTTAAAAACAGGCATATTTCTTAAACCATTCAGATCGGCAATGGATAATTCTCTGCTTATCAATTTATCTTTGTCTTTTATCATTTTCTGAACTTCTCCAGGCTTGCCCATAGAAAAAATGGTAATTTTTTCCAAAAGTTCCGAGGCTAGCTTATTCTTGAATCCATTTTTTATTTCTTCCAGAGAAACCAAATTAAAGTTTATTTTTTGGCATCTGGATTTAACGGTTTTTAAAATTTTTCCCTCCAAGTGCGTTACTAAAATAATAATTGAGGCGCTATTGGGCTCTTCTAAAGTTTTCAAAAGAGTATTTTGAGAGGCCAAATTTAATAAATGAGCGTCGTTTATAACTAAAACTCTCCATTTGCCATTAGCTGGGTACAGAGATAAATTTTTTTGAGCTAAGCGAACTCTATCTACTTCAAAACTTTTAATTTTTATAATTCCTTTCTTTTCCACTATTTCAGGCACTAAAATTTCAATGTCTGGATTCTTGTTTTCAGCATAAAGATTTGAATCTAAAGAAAGATTTTTGTTTTCTGAGACAATAGCCTGAGCAAATAATTTAGCTAAAGAAAACTTTCCGATACTTTCTGGACCACTAAAAAGATAACTTTGGGAAATTTTATTTTTCCCTAGTAAATCTTCTAAAAAATTTATTTGCTTCTTATGACCGATAAACATAATTTATTTACTTAATGAATTACAGCATATCCTCCCAATGAAACATTGTCTCTGCGAATAAATAATGCCTGCCCAGTTGACTAACTGGGTACTCAATATTTATGTGGCAGTCTCAAAATATAATATCCGTATTTTTAGTTAGAGATTGCCACGTCGGAGTACCTCCTCGCAAAGACCCAATTTTACTGTCTTTGCGGGTGAAACGTGGCAATCTCGTCCGCAGTATCTATCTAACGTATTGACACTTTTAATTCTTTAAATGTGTGGAATTATTTTTAATCAAATTTCTTTAGTCAATTCTTCTTTGATTATTTTTATTAAATCATTTTTAAATTTTTCTTTGGAAAATTTTTGAGCTTCTTTTTTTATAGTTTCCCTGTCATAATTATTTTCTTTTTCTAAGAATCTCCTTATCCCATCAGCTAGAGTCTCTATGGTTTGTGCGTTAAAAAATTCTCCCGTTATTCCCTCTTTTACGATTTCTTTTATTCCCCCTTTTCTAACAGCTATTACTGGCGTCCCTTGACTCATTGCCTCCACTGCCGTCATTCCAAAGTCATCAACTGAAGCAAAGATTAAAGCTCTCGCATTTTTATAATATTGGGCAACCTTTTCATCACTTTGCCAGCCCAATATTTTTATATTAGATTTGGCAATTTTATGTAGCTTGGGCATTTGCTCTCCCTCTCCAATTACTATTAATGGCAAGCCCATTTTATTAAAAACTTCTACTACCAAATCAACTTTTTTATAAGCAGATAATCTGGAGACTACTAAAAAATAACCCTTCTCTGTAATTGTCATTTTTGCTACTTCTCTCTTTTCAATGGGAGGATAAATCACCGTTGAATTTCTCCTATAAAATTTATCAATTCTTTTTTTGGTATAAGCTGAGTTGGCTATCACAATATCTGGTCTCTGCGAAGCCTGGAAATCCCAAACCCTCAAATAAGTTAAGAACATTCTTTTTAAAATTCCCACTTTCTCTTTTATTTCTTTTAAATATTTCTCGTTATAATCCCACACGAAACGCATCGGGGAATGCATATAGCAAATGTGTTTAGTGTTCAGTCTAGTAACAATAGCTTTACTCCAAGCGCCTGAGGATGAAATTACTAAATCAAAATCTCTCAAATCAAAAGTCTCTGGAGCGGTCGGCATCAGAGGCAAGAGGTATCTTTTCCTTTTTTTGATGAACTGGGGAAATTTTTGCAAAAAAGAAGTGTGAATCTCTTTATCAGAAAACATTTCTCGCATCTTATTTTTATCATAGAGCAGAGTGTAAATAGGTGCTTGGGGGAAAATTTCACAAATAGCTTCCAGAACCTTCTCAGCTCCTCCATAGGTGTCTAGAAAATCATGCACCAGTGCCACCTTTATGTTATTAAAATTCTTATTGATATTCTCTTGACTTTTATCCATATTTATGCTATACTAAAACATAGTACTTAAAACAATTATTTGTCATCCCCCACTAACTAACAAGCCCATTATAGCATCTTTTTGGTTAGTTGGGGATGATAAATTAGATTTCATAAAAAAAATTATCTGGGAGGATAAACTAATGAGAACCGCAAAAGAAGAAAGAAAAATACCACTTTTTACAAAATACAGTAAAGCCCTTATTAGCATTTTGGGTGTAACTGTTTTCTTTATTGTATTAGCCTTTATTGTATTAGATGTATATTTTACAGCTATGCACAAAGAGGC
>JBBQOS010000053.1:0-5267 GCA_038331135.1 Candidatus Moraniibacteriota bacterium
TTTCTCACTAGCTCTTCAATTTTTTCCGCTCCAGCCGCATGACCCTCCCAAGGTTGCATTTTTTTTTCTCTGGCCCAGCGACGATTTCCGTCGGGAATTATAACCACATGATTTGGCAAATTTAAATTATCCATAAAATAAAATTTCATTAAAATTTAACTTGTTTAACTTATTTTAAACTCTTCATTTATCCTGCTTAACAATTATTAATTTTCTTTAAATTATTTTAATTTAAATTTTATATACAAAAAAATCATTGAGCCGCTTAAAATAACAACTACTAAATCCAGATGACAAATCATGCTAAATGAATTCGATAATAATCCTATGTTAAATATAATCAACAAATAAGTCAACCATTCACTTTTTTACAATTCTTTGACAATATTCTAAAATTCCCACTTGCCCGCCTCGCATCAACTCTACCTGCTGGTTTCACATTACTAAGGCCCCACCACGCAAACAGGTTTAGTAAGATAACTAATAAACATACTTTTAATATTCCATTCCCCACCTCGCATCGACTAGTGTCCATTCAGTCGCACGTGGACAAATTTGACACGCACCTCTTTTTTATTTTTATATTTATCTACCTTAAAATATTTTTTAAATATACACTTTAAGAACTTTATAAAACTTGCAAACTCATTTGAACTTTTCATTTTTCACTTTTAACTATTAATATATTCTCAAGTATATACTTAGGTATATACTTAGGTATATACTTTTTTATATTTTAATATAAACTAAAAAACCCTTTATTTACAAGGGTTTTTAGCTTTTTTAAAAGTGTATTTAAAATATACTATTCGAGTATGCCATCTAGGTTAACATCATACAAAATCTCATCCTGAATCAATCGATAGCTTATTATTTCCTCCTTACTAAACCAGATTGGAATTTCTTTTTCTGCCTCCTCCACAAGCCCGGAAGCATGAATTAAATTTCGGATACTCCTTTGGTCCACGTCAGCCATTTGATAGGTATCCAGAGTAAAGTCTCCCCGAATAGTTCCCATGTCAGATGACAACGGTTCTGTTCCCCCGGTAATTTTTCTTACCAGCGCCACCGCTTGATTACCCTCCCAAATCATCGCAATCACTGGACCAGAACTCATATATTTAGCGTTAGCATTCATAATCGCCAATCCATTTTCTTTAAAAGTAGCAAAGGGTGATTTCATTCCTTTTTTCTCATAAGAAGCGGCCGCTTTTCTACCCACTTCTTCCAACCAAGCATCGCCACCCACTTCATAGTAATGTTTAATCGCTATTTTTTCGGTTGGAACCACCATTTTTAAAGCTATCATTTTTAACCCCACTCTTTCATATCTTTGAATAATTTCTCCAATTAATGTTCTTTGAACGCCATCTGGTTTAATAATAACCAAAGTTCTTTCTTTTTTAGGGTGCATTTTTTCTTCTGCCATATTTTTAAAAATAATAAATTAACACTTTAAAATTCTACCACAAACAAAAATCTATAGCAATAAGAACATGTCAGTATGTTAACATAATTTTAAGTTATAAAGTTTTTAAGGTTATAAAGTTTATAAAGCATTAGAATTATTATTCTATCTGCATCCCTCCTCCACTTAAAAAGGGGAGGTGCCCAAAAGGGCGGAGGGGTTGATTAAACTTTTAACATTTTAACATTTCGTAGAGACGCCCCCCCCTGGGGCGTCTGGGTATTTCCAAAAAACTATAATTGATCGTAATTCCCCGACAAGGATTGCACTCTTTTGGCATAGTTAGTAAGGCCATAACAACTCCAGCCTAAATATTTCAGAGAAGCATATTCCTCCCATTTGATAGAGATTTTTTTTCCATTGCAAGGGCTGGTGATAGTTGTTTTCCCACTCTTAGTAGCACCATCATTTTTTAATTTTAAAGCCATGGCGGTTACACCATCAACTAGATTCCATGGATCGGGCGGATTGTGACCCGTTGTTGAAGCAATATTTGATTCATAGCCTTTCCAAGTATCAGACATAAACTGCGCCGCTCCCATGGCCCCTCCAGTACCCTTATAGCTCGCTGGCGGACAAGAAACTTTTTGTTTTTTATAATTATAACCCAACTCTTCGCAGATATCTTTAAATATTGTAGCCCGCGCAACGCTCATTCGGCTCTGCTTAAAATCGCAACCTCCCACAGAGGCACCCAATCTAGATTCAATTGAAAGCATCCCAAAGAGAAATCCTTTTCGCACTCCCGTTTGCTTGCTGGCAAACCTTATGGCTTCTTTTACATCGTTAGTATCATAACTTTTTCCCAATAATTTATTTAAATCATTCTTCGTGTCAGACAATTTTCCCTGCAAAGTCTGGATACTATCCGCCACTTCGGCTACGTCTTCGGCTATGACGTTAGCCTCTCGCTCTAGGGCTTTTTTTTGACTCTCTTTAATATCCAAAAGCTCTTCTTTTTCTTTAATAGTGCCGTCTAGCTGTTCAGTTTCGTTTTTTATACTCTCTCTATCATTTTTTATGTCATCCACCAAGATTAAAACTTTTTCCTTTACCCTAAAATAGTTATCAATATTAGTAACCGCTTCTAAAAAATTATTTTTATCAAAAAAAGTAAACAAAAATGGTTGCTCTGAATTAACATAACTTTCCTGAAGCATTTTCTTAAGAGCTTCTTTTCTTTTTTCCAAACTGGCCTCTAAATCTTCTACATATTTTTCCTTGTTCTTGATAGTTTTCTCTGTTTCTTCTATTTGAGATTGAGTACTAACAATAGCCTGTTGAGTTGTATAAACCGCTCCTTGTTTCTTTTTTAAAAGACTCTCCAATTGCGCTTTTTCTGCCTCAGTTTTATTTAATTTTTTTTCTAAACTCTCAATATCATCTTCAATTTCAGCTTTATCTTCTTCACATTTATCTTTTTCTTCATCCATTAAAGTATCGCAATCTACTGCCTGAGCTCTCAAAACGCCGAAATCGACCCTGGACAAGCCCAAAGACCCTAAAAAAAAGATAGTTATAATTAAAAATTTTATTTTATTTTGCATCAAATCAATTTTAGCACAAAAAAGACGTTTATAAAAGGAACGAGCGCTTACTGTCATTTTTAAATAACTTTATCAGGAACAAGCGTTTACACAAGATGCTAATATTGATAAGTCCAGTCATTTATCAACATATGTAAAAAATGACTGCATTTTGATTAATGTATTTTGATTATTAATAACCACACCTGTTTTTTTTTATTTCTCAATTTTTTTAACGCCACTGTGTGTCCGAGTACAGACAACACGGGGAGCTCTTGCCACAGGGACTTAAAATTTATTTTTTCAGTCAAATTGGTACATACGTACCAATTTGACTGAATTTTTATTATTTTTTTTAAATTCAAATACTCTGCATCTACTTACAAATTGTTTTTTGCATACACGGCATTTGTATCCTTGCTTACCTCTGAAAATCCCATTCTTTACTGCCTGTGTTTTTCCACACCTTGGACACTTTTTTTATACAGCATAATAAATGATTTACGATTATGCCTTCTATCCTAACCCAAAATGCCATTTTTATCCTTACATATTTTTAATTAAGCCGGTATTATCAGCTACTCATCCCTCATCCAATTATTTATAAACATATACTCATGTTTGACTGAGATTGTTTTATCTTTTACTTTTTTAAAATTTATTTTTTCAGTCAAATTGGTACATACGTACCAATTTGACTGAATTTTTATTCTTTAAAAAATATTCAAAAAATTATTAAAAATTTATAAGATATTTTTTGTGGAATAAACAGAAAAAACTATTTCAATTTGAAATATTTCTTTATTTCTTTCTCGTGAAGTAATCTTTCCGCTGTAATTATTTCAATATACTCGCTCACCTTAAAAAACTCAGCCACTGCCAAAATCTCATCCTCACAAGGATAAGGATAAAACCAAGAACTTTTTTGAAATTGATAAAAACCCAACTTTTTAATTTTCGACCTAAAATAATTCCTATCCACCGTCATTTTATTAGGGATGTCAAAAATCAAAATTCGCCACTTTTTATCCCAAACCTTAGGTTTGCATATTTTTAAATCATTTATAAATATATCTTTAATCCTTTTTTTCCCTTTATTGGTAAGCTTAACTTTTATTTTTCCATCTTTATTTTTTATTATTTTAATAAACTTCCTTCGCCTTAAAGCTTCCACGGCATTCTTGACTTTTTTATCCGAATAATCATTATCGCTATCAAATTCATTAATGACTTTTAAAATTCCAGGAATAAGTGCACCCCCAAATGCAACTCCTCCCACGGCAACAAGCATCAAAACAAACTTAGTTGCCATAGCTGGAGCACTATCTGAATACAAAAAATTCTCAATGTTTTCCCTCAAGCTTTTTTTGTCTTTGTTTCTCATGTTTTTAAAATTTAAAAATTATTAATCTTACAAAAAAAATTTATACCTAGCAAAAACATCCAGTCACCTATCAACATATGTAAAAAATGACTGCATTTTGATTAATGTATTTTGATTATTAATAACCACACCTGTTTTTTTTTATTTCTCAATTTTTTTAACGCCACTGTGTGTCCGAGTACAGACAACACGGGGAGCTCTTGCTACAGGGACTTAAAATTTATTTTTTCAGTCAAATTGATACATACGTACCAATTTGACTGAATTTTTATTATTTTTTTTTAAAATTAAAATATTCTGCATCATTCAAATATTCTGCATCTAGCCACGACAATTATTCCGCAAAAAATTTAATAACTGATTTCATTACCAGCAATAGCCACAATTTCATCACCAATAGCCAAAACAACATCTACTGGATAATTTTCCGCCTCATAAGTTTTTCTGCCAATATTAATAGACTCCTCTAATTATTTTTTATCGAATTCACTTGCATTATTCATAAAATTAAGTCTACAAATCCATTAATTGAATACAAAATTAATTCAATAACCCAACAATTAAAACATTTTAATTTTTTGTCATTTGAAATTTATTTGTCATTTGAAATTTTAAATTTGACATTCTCTCTAAGATCGATTATCTTCATCTGTATCTTTTTATTTCCATTCCACTCATCTTGCTCCAAGTTGAAGAGCAAGCTTATTTCATCCTCCACTTTTAATCCTTTGAACTTCTCTCCCAGATTAAAACCGATAGCTTCAAATATTTTCGGACTGCCATTTTTGGGACGCACAAATAATTTTAAATGTTTTTCACCGTTACCCACCCATTTTAGATCTTGCACAATTAAATTGTTCATCAAAAAAACCGGTAAAGCATTTCCCTG
>JBBQOS010000054.1:0-5093 GCA_038331135.1 Candidatus Moraniibacteriota bacterium
TTTCGACTATCATAAGCCCAATGCAAAAGTGCCTGTCTCTGTCTCGGTCGGCAACTAAAATCACCCCTATGGCAATTATTTTTAACTGCCCCCAAGTGCCTCTTAAATGCTCTCCATCTTCTTATTTGCCTTTCATCATCCTCGTGACGCCTCCCTAGATAATAGCGACAGTACCATTGAAACCAACCCCTCGGATCATCCTCGTGTATCCAGCCTTTTTTTCGCCAGACGGATAGTGATTGAGAGGCGTTAACGCCAAAGAAATTTAAATTTTTATCTTTTTTATCGGGACTCAATTTGGCTTTCGCATACCAGCTAACCGGAAATTCTTTTTTGCAATCGGTCATATACTTTCCTCCAAAAACACCTAGCTCAAGCATTTCTCCTGGGGTAAGCTCTGGCTTAAAATCTAGATGAAAATTTTTACCTATCGGCTCGGTTAAATAATAAGAATATTTTTTCTGCATCTTATCACTAATAACAATCTTATTTTTCATAATTATTTAATAAAAAAATTTGGAATCATGGCTGGTGTTTTTTTCTTATATTCTTGAAATTCCTCATCATCCCCATAACCCTCTTCTGCCATCGGAACTCCCGAGACAAAACGCAACAGAAATAAAATAGTTAAAGGCCCAATTATTGAAATCCAAAAATATTCTCCCAAAACAATTAACCAAATACCCCACCAAAGAACAGCTTCTCCAAAATAATTTGGATGTCGCGAAAACTTCCAAAGTCCACCTTTCATTATTCTATTATTTTCATTTTTTTTGTTTAAAATAAAATCTTTTAATTGATTATCTCCAATTATTTCATATGAGATCCCGAAAATCCAGATAGCCATACCTAAATATGTCAGCCAATTCATGCTCGTATTTTTTTCCTGAGAAGAAACAATTATTGGCAAAGCAACGATAAACAAAAGTAATCCTTGAAGCATATAAACCTTTAACCAAGAAAATAGAGGCCAAAAAGAACCCCACCCAGCTCTCCACTTTTTATACCTAGAGTCTTCTTCATTTTTTCTTAAAAACTTTTTTAATATGTGACTTGAAAGTCGCAGTCCCCAAAAAGAAACTAACCCAAAAACGATAAGATTTTTAGGGTTAAAATTATAAATTAAAGTAATTATAGAAAGCAATATGAAACCAAGCCCCCAAGCTACATCCGCAATATCATTTCTTTTTTTTATTACTCCAAATAGATAAAATACGTTAACAAAAAGAAACAAAGAAATAATTTGAATAGCTATTATATTCATATGGTTATGAAATAAAATTTCTAGAAACAAAATATGCAATAACAGAAACAGAACTAGACAAAACAATCCCCCAAATAATATCAATTACCGCAATTTGCCATGGCCAGTCTTTCAAAACTGCCAGACTCGTTAAATCAAAAGTCATATAAGTAAAGAATCCAAACATCGCTCCGTAAATTAAGGCATGCATCCAAGAATCTTTTTGGATGGCTGGATTTATTACAAAAATTATCAAACCAATGATAAATAAAAGATAAAAAAGAATAGCCACAGGCCAGTTAGGAGTGTCGCGCATAAGATGCCCCATGTATTTTTGATAAACATCTTTCGCTATTATGCCTAACCACGTGAGATCGATGATAAAAAAAATCGGAACCGTAATTAAATACATTTTCAAAAAATTTACGATTGTCATATTATTATATTTTAATTATTTAATATACTAACACAAGCCCAAAATATTACTGTTTTTTAATTTTTTTAACAATTTTACTCAACTCTAAAGAAGCTTTTATGAGATACTCTGATAAAATTTTTCGCATTTCTTTTTTTATAAAACTACTTTTATGTTTATCGCTTTTTATTCCAAAGGTATCTTTATAAATCATATCATGTTCAATTTCCGACCAAGCATGATGGAGAATTGAGGTTAATTGTATTTCACATTTCATTCCATCAAATTTAGCGTACTCGCTCAGACCGATTCTCTTTTCTCCAAGACTTACTATCACATGGGTGGCTTCATAACCGGATAATTTTTTATGCTGTTTAATATTTACATCTCCGCTAAATTCCGTCAGCAAACTTTTGGAAAATTTCTCTTTATCGTCTTCGAGATAAAACAACACCCTCAATCCCGCCAAATCTTCTAAATCTTCAAGTTTTTCATATATTATACCTTCTTTGGCTTTTCGGATAATTTTTTCCTCAAGATTATCAACTTCTTTGATTCTGTACAGTATCTGATATTTGTATCCTTGGTCCGCTAACATAGAATCTAATAGTTTATACATCACTAGACAAAATTCCTCATAGAGAGATCTTTTCTCCTTAAAATCTTCCAGTATTTTTTCCACTTTTTTATCCATACCCTTAATTAATATTTATTTTTAAAAATTATAAGTTATTCCTATTATAATTAAGTATACCCTATTTTACGATAAACAACATAGCCACCAACATCCTGCTAAAATTTAAAATCAAAAAGGGCCTTTCGGAACTCAGTTTATTTATATTTTTTCGACACTTTTTGTCAATATTTAGTGAATATATGCATATTTTAATATAAATTCACTATTTTTATAAAGAATAACGAGATTATCTACATCTCAAAACTTTTAAGTTCACTAATTTCTGACTCCCATTCATATTTGAATCTTCCAAAAAATGATTCCTGTCCTGGATTTTCAGTTGGAGTACCTGGGGTTGATTAAGATTGGCCCCATTATCGGTTTTAAGGATATCTCCCCACCGCTCTTTCAAGCCTGAACTATAATTAGGACTAATTATGACGATTAAGTGCTGACTCAATCAATTTATCTAAGAAGATAGAAAACTTCAATCCGCTAGCTTTAGCCGCTTGCGGAGCTAGGCTCGTTGAAGTCATACCGGGAATGGTGTTGATCTCAAGAAAATATAATTTTTCATCAGCTTCACTCCAGATAAAATCCGCTCGAGCCAGATCCAAACATCCGACAGCTTTGAAAATCTTAACTGTATAACGTTGAATTTTTTTTCGAACATCTTCTGGAATTTCAGCTGGGCAAATTTCTTGAGATCCGCCCGTTTCATATTTAGCACGGTAATCAAACCAACCGGAAACCTTGGGAATTATTTCAATAACTGGAAGCGCTTTCGGCGATTTGTCGCCCATCACCGCCACTGTCAATTCCCGCCCTTTCACGAATTGTTCCAAAAGAACTTCGTTGCCGTACTTTAAAGCATCTTCTATCCCGGAAACCAATTCTTCCTTGGACGTAACTAGACTTATCCCAACTGATGATCCGAGCTCACTTGGTTTTATGACGATTGGAAAATTTAACTTAGCAATTATTTTTTCCAAGTTATATTTCTTATCTCTGGAGATAATAACATCCTTAATGATTTTTAATCCTGCTGCCTTGGCAATAATTTTAGTCTTTTTTTTGTGCATAGCTAAAGCACTAGCCAGTGTTCCTGAAAAAACATACGGCAGCCCAAGCATATCAAGAGCACCTTGCAACTTTCCATCCTCCCCGAAAGTTCCATGAATAATTGGCAAAACCAAGTCAATCGGTGGAAATTTTTCCGGAAGCTTATTATTACTCTCAAAAGAATCATCACTATCCACGCCACCTTCTCTGCTAGCACTCTCTAAATTATCTTCCAAATATTTTTGTCCCTCCTTACCCACTAACCAATGACCAGTTTTAGTAATAGCAATAGGGATAATTTCATATTTATCCTTATCGAGGGCACTCATTACCTGACTAGATGACCTCAAGGAGACTTCATGTTCACCTGATTGTCCACCAAAAATAACCGCTAATTGTTTTTTTGTGATATTTTTCATAAAAAATAAGATTAATGTTTATACAAATAGTAGCTTACATTGTTAATTATTGCAACAATATAACAGATTTTATTAAAAATAAAGCGGCTATCAAAAAAAACGATAACCGCATGGTTATATTCGTAATGAAAATTTTCCATTACGGCTCTATGTAAGAATAACAAGCAATCCCTCCCTTAACTAAAGCATCCATCTGATTGCCAAAATTAAAATGCCATATCTCCGGACCATAACAAGTAAATCCAGCTTTTACCATAGACATAAGAAGGATGTTCCGATTCCGACATATCTTGGCATCATTGCCAGAAAATCTTTTTCTCCTAATCTTAAGATGATAGAAGGCTCCAGCATCGTCCTTCATCTAGTCAAATGGTACTCCAAGGTTTTCAGCCTTTCCTTCCTTGTAAAGCCACACATCCACTGATCCTCCTGTCAAATGAGGACTGGGGGAAGAAAGCTCTTTCGTAGGCCAACTTACGTATGTACGATTAGCCTCGAAAATAACCCTTCTCTTTTTCGGAGAGAGACACTCGTAACACGTCTTGATGTCTTCGATAGAAGCTAGTCTGTCAAACTGTTCCTTGAGTCCAAACTTTTCCACCGTAAACAGTTTCATATAATGCCAAAAAAGATTCTCTTGAAGCTCCGCCGATCTCCACCCATCGTAAACTTTGAGATCAAAGCCCTGTTTTTTTAAAGTTTCACGAACCGCCAAAGTCTTCTGCAAAACCTCTTCTCGCAAATACAGTTTCTCGTTTTTTGCTATCTTCAATACATGATAGTAAAAAGAAAAAACAATTTCTTCGGGAACCTCAATGAGTAGTTGATTATTTTCTTTGAGAAGAATTGCTCTTCCTTTATCTGCTCCACTATTCTTTTCTTATCTATATATCTTATAACATCAAATGCACGACATGTTGTGTTACGGCAAATATTAGGACGGTTATCATAATCAGTGCACAATCCCGTTTTTACATTGAAATTGCTACATCTATACTGTTTAAGTCTAACTGTATCAGGGTTTGATTTAGGGACTAATACTCCTTCCAGCTTTACAAAAGGAAGTTTGTCTCTTTCTGGATCTATAAGCCTCCTACTGTTTATTTTCACAGGATTGCAGCACATGCTACATCCAAACAATAGACAAATATTTGTCTCTTCTCCGTTAAATCCTTTCATACCTACTCCTCCTATAGTGATATTGGGCTATGGACCTTAACTATGCTTTTGTCAAAGGGCTTATCTCTGAGTTCAAGAATTAATTGCAACACTCATATA
>JBBQOS010000055.1:0-4673 GCA_038331135.1 Candidatus Moraniibacteriota bacterium
GAGGAGAAAAATGTTATTTTTTTGATAAAAGAAGTTGTTAAAGTTTTAAAAAATAATCCCGATACAATATTTATTTTGGGAGGTGACGGATATTTAAAAGACGAATTGGTGGAAATTATAAATAAAGCCAAAGTAAGTGAACGGGTCTTTTTTGTGGGATTAATCGAGAAAGGTGATATAAAAAATTATATGGATTTGGCGGATATTTTTGTATACGCTTCAAAAAGCGAAACGCAAGGAACGATTATCACTGAAGCGATGTATATGGGCTTACCGATAGTGGCGGTTAAGGCTTTTGGGGTAGGAGATTTGATAACAGATGGAGAAACAGGAATTTTGACTAATGATAGGAATGGGGATTTTTCTCAAAAAATTGAAGACTTATTGACGGATAAAGATTTAATGTTGAAACTTGGAAAAAATGCCGCTACAGAAGCTAGAAAAAAGTATACTAGTCAGGTTTGTGGAAAGAGGATTTTGGAGGTTTATGAAGAATCGATTATAAAATACAAATATGCAAATGAATGCGAATGACGCAAATATGCGAATTATAAAATGTCATATTTTTAAATTAGTTTGTTATTGAGTTAAAAACTGGAGTTTGAGATCTTAGGAATCTAAGATTGCTGATAGGTTAAAATGTTAACATTTCGACAGGAATTTACTTTTGACAAATAATATATTTTACTTATAATACTAAAGGCTATGAGAGGCGGTAGTATTTTTTTTAGTTCTTTTATTTAGGAGAAATTGGACAATGAATAAGATTGTGAAGAATTTTTTTGTGGGTCTGTTGGTGTTTGCAATATGCTCTTGTGCTCAAACACAACCAGTCGTCAGAGGATCTTTTGCACCCGGAGTTTTTATAAAAAACAGATTAAATGAAGCTGGAAATTTTTTAAACACTGTTAGCAAAGTGGCAGATGGAAATGTCATTGAAGATAATCCGCCAGTTCAGCCAGTTGTCGAGAGTAAATCATCCGAAATCGAAGAGCAAAAAAATGTTCAAAAAATACCCGGAACTTCGATAGTCCATATAAGTGCTGGCGATAAAAAGCGCAAATATTTAGTAGTTAAATAAGAAAAAATTTGTGAAAATAAATTAAAGCGTTTTGGAGATAATGTTTCCAAAACGCTTGTTAAATAGATGTCAGTTTTTTAACAATCTTCTCTAACTGATTTATTTTATTCTAGTCAGATGAAACACTGGGGCTAAGTCTCTACGAAAGGGACTCAGCCTCTAAAAAACGAAATACTAAAATGTCTAAAATTATTTCGAATTTGACTATTTTTGTGCTAATATTATAGACAAATTCACCCCGTTGAAATAACTTACTTCGCAAATTCCACGGGGTAAGCTCTCTTTTAAAAAATAAATCTCGTATTGTAGAGACG
Source organism: Candidatus Moraniibacteriota bacterium (assembly GCA_038331135.1). GTDB lineage: Bacteria > Patescibacteriota > Minisyncoccia > Moranbacterales > UBA9337 > UBA9337. The sequence goes on from JBBQOS010000055.1 coordinate 1,396, forward strand.
CGATAAATCGCGTCTCTACGGATGCGCAACCGCAAACTGCTCACTGGTGGAATCATTTTAGTTGGTTTTAGGTTTGTTATCCCAGTTAAATATAATTTTAACGGGGCAGGCGTAGCATGTTTTGCCTCGGCGGAGTTTTAACGGAGATGGGTTAAGTACGTCAAAAAAAGCATCTGGGGATGCTTTTTTGTTCGTCTTTGCGAGGAAGTACTCTGACGAAGCAATCTCCAACAATACAAGTCAACTCTAACGGGATTGCCACGAAATTAGGAGTACCTAATTTCTCGCAAAGACGATAAAATAGGGTCTTTGCGAGTGAAACTTGTACTCAAGTTGAACGCGGCAATCTCCAGCGATGTTTCATGAATTTTTTTATAATCACGAAACGACGGTCGTAGCCAGAAGATTTATTCTTTAGAGTTTTAAATAACGAGACTGCCACGTCAATTTCGAGTACTCAATCTCCTCGCAGAGACGGCCAGGCACAGAGACGGACAGGCGTAGAGACAAATGATACGAACGAGCTCGGGTCTTTGCGAGTGAAACTTGTACTCAAGTTGAACGTGGCAATCTCCATTGATGTAACCTCAATTTTTAAGATTGAATATTGAAATATACAGAAATGTTGATATGTTAAAATGTTAAGATGCTATTATGCTAACATGCTAACGTGTTAAAATTCTGATGATTTATCCTTGACTATTTATTTTTTTGGAGTATATTTTAATTAAAGGTGTGGAAACCTTTCGAAACGGAAAAATTGAATATTAATCAAGGTGTCCGCCCAGGGCGGAAAGCTAGATGGAACCGCGAGAATCCTCGTTCTAGCAATTTAAATTTTTTAGATTGTTTGGAATGAGGATTTTTTTATTCACTACGAATATGCAAATCTATTACAAATATACAAATGTACAAACATTGTAAATTTAGGAATATAAAATTGATAAATTGCTAAACTATTTCAATACTTTGATTAAATATTTATTGGAATTTGTAGATTTGTATCAGATTCGTAAATTTGGAGTGAAGTTAAAATGTTAATAAGTTAATATGTTTAAATACTAACAATATGTTTTTGAAAAAAGAAGAAGAGAAAGAAGAAAATAATTTAATGGAGAAAATTGTTTCTTTTTGCAAGAGAAAAGGATTTATTTTTCCGTCTAGTGAAATTTATGGAGGATTTGCTAATTCTTATTCGTATGGTCCTTATGGAACTCAGTTGAAAAATAACATCAAAAAACTGTGGTGGAAAAAAGTGGTTCAAGAAAGAATGGATATTGTAGGAATCGATGGTCCGATTATGCTTAATTCTAAACTTTGGGAAGCCTCTGGACACACTAGCGGTTTTAATGATGCGATGGTGGATTGTAAAAAATGTAAAAAAAGATTTAGGGCGGATCATTTAGTTGAGGAAGCCACTGGCAAGGATTTAGAAGGACAACTTGAAGCAATGACTAAGGTTTTAAAAGAGGAAAAAGTTAAATGTCCGGAGTGCGGAGAGTCGGATTGGACCAATGTGCGAGAGATGAATATGATGTTTAAAACCGAGATGAATGGTTACTATGGAGATGTGTATTTGCGACCAGAAACAGCTGGGGCGATTTTTATCGAGTTTAAAAATATTATTGATTCGATGCGAGTAAAAGTTCCTTTTGGAATTGCCCAGATTGGGAAAGCTTTTCGTAATGAAATTGTAGCCGGGAATTTTATTTTTCGTCTTCGAGAATTTGAACAAATGGAAATAGAATATTTTATTGATCCAGAAAAAGATTGGGAAATTATTTTTGAAAATTGGACTATTTTTCAGGAGGAGTTTGCAATGGCATTAGGAGCTAAAAAAGAAGATTTGCGAAGATATGAGCATGCTAAAGAAAAATTATCTCATTATTCTAGAAAAACTGTGGATATTGAGTATAAATTTCCCTTTGGTTTTGGAGAATTATTTGGACTGGCTCATCGAGGAGATTTTGATTTATCCCAACATTCCAAATTTTCTGGTAAAAAATTAGAATACTTTGACGCCGAAAATAATCGAAGATTTATCCCGCACGTTATTGAACCAACTTTTGGATTGGACAGAAGTATCTTGCTGACTTTACTAGCAGCTTATAATGAAGAAAAAATGGAAGATGGCACAGAAAGAGTAGTGATGAAATTTCCCAAATATCTAGCTCCGATAAAAATAGCCATTTTTCCATTGCTTAAAAACAAACCGGAATTGGTGGCTAAGGCCAAAGAAATTTATGATGGTTTGAAAATGCAATTTATGTGTGAGTTTGATGATAATGGAAATATTGGAAAAAGATATCGAAGGCAAGATGAAATTGGAACACCTTACTGTGTAACGGTGGACTTCAAAACTTTGGAAGATGGTAGCGTGACCGTGAGAGATAGAGATACGATGACTCAAGAGAGAATTAAGATTGAAGAATTAGGTAGTTTTTTGAAAGAGAATTTAAAATAAATATATGAATTTACAACAAATCTATAAGCTAGCGATTGATTTTGGAATTAAGCATGATTTGCGCGGAAAAAAAGAGGTTGAGAAAAAGTTAGAAAGAATCAAAAAGCAATATGATAAATTGGGCAAGATTGAAAAAGAATCTTTTAACAAAGAAAGACTGGCTAATCCTTATATGGATTCAACCATTCATTTTGATAATGAAAAGCAAGTAAAAAATATAATGGCAGGAATTGATATTGATGCCGGAGAATTATTGATTGCCAAAGGGTTAGGCGTGGACGCAGTGATCGCTCATCATCCAGTTGGAAAAGGTTTGTCATATTTAGATGATGTAATGCACTTACAAGCTGATGTACTGGCTCAGTATGGTGTGCCAATTAATGTAGCGGAAAGTTTGATGAAAATTAGAATAAGCGAAGTTTCCAGAAGTGTTAATCCTGCCAATCATTTTAAATCTACCATGGCGGCTCAAAATTTAAAAATGAGCTTTATGAATGTGCACACTCCCGCGGATAATGCAGTGGCAACTTTTCTTAAAAACTTAATTGAAAAGAAGAAGCCTGAATATGTGAGTGAGATAATCGAGCTTTTGGAAATCGTACCAGAATACAAAGAAGCAAAGAAATATGGCTTAGGACCAACTTTGTTTGCGGGAAATAAGGAAAATAGAGCTGGCAAGATTGCCGTTACTGAAATCACGGGAGGAACTGAAGGGAGTCCTGAAATATATGAAAAAATGGCCAATGCCGGAGTGGGAACAATTATTGCTATGCATCAAAGTGAAAAGCACAGGGAGGCTGCTCAAAAGGCCCAT
>JBBQOS010000056.1:0-4560 GCA_038331135.1 Candidatus Moraniibacteriota bacterium
TAGATGGAAAAAGCATAAATACTTTGGGTGAGGGGGAGATAAAACAAGGAAACAGTGTGACGTTCCTTTTAAAAGGGAAGCCTGGAGACAAACATATTTTAAGTGTTATAGCTAATGATACTGCCGGACCAGATACAGTGAGGAGTGAAAAAAATAAAGGAGAAAAATTAACAGTTAATAGAGAGTTTGTTGTGTCCAGGCCAATGGTTGGCTTGGGACCTAATAATCAAATAAATAGAGGTTCCGAGACTGTTCTTGGGTGTATGGATCTAAATGGCAAAGAGGATAGCACGGCGATTATGGGTACCTATGGGAGTATTGGAAGTACTAAAGGTTATCCTGCGGATAAGATAAATGAATGCAAGGAAAATGTCTTTAACGGAAGTGGAGAGATTACTATTACACCTACGTATTATCCCGCTTGGATTAGCAACTCCCTAGAGAATGTAAAGTATTCAATAAATGGAAAGGCTGTTAGTAATTGCAGTGCTTCTTCCTGCACCATAAATATCAGCTCTTATCCACCAGGATCGATGGTAAATATATCTTTTGAAGCTGAATACTGGCAATCCGGTGAGGAAAGAAAAGCTCTAAAGGATTGGGGCATAGGGGAGTCAAATTCAGGAGGCAGAAAAATATCGGATTCAATAATGGTAAAAGTAGCCGAATCAAGTGATCCCACAATGGGGAAAAAAGCTTCAAAAATTATAGCCGGATTAGCTTACAATATTCCAGGACAAATGATTTTTATGTTTAGGCTGATGTTGACCACTGCAACTGTTATTTTTGCAGCTGGAATGGTTATGTCACTAGGGCAGAGAAAAAAAATAGATAATTTTTAGATAAATTGACAATGAAAAAAGCTTTTATAATTTCAATAGTATTGCTTTTTTTAGTGGGAAATTTTTATGTTGCGTATAATTTTTTATTAAAAGAAGACACTCCAGAAAGCGCTGAAAAAAAACAACAAAAAAATGAAAAAGAAGATAGTTTACATTTAGATAAACTAACTGAATTTTCTGATAAAAATATAAAGGGATTATCTTTAAGTGAGGATGGTGGAAAACTTCAATATTACAATGACAACGATAAAAGTTTTTGGCTTTTGTCTTTTGATGGCACATCGATAAGGAAAAAATTATCCAACGACGATTTTAGTAAGGTGGAAAAAATAATTTGGAATAAAAATAAACAGTCAGCGATATTGAAAATAGAAAATGCATTTTATATATATTCTTTTGGAGAAAAAGAAAAACTCATAAAGAATTCAAAAGCTTTAAACTGGATAAACTTTGACGAAAAAGTTGTTTATACTTATGAAGATGGAATTAGTCATAGGAAAACTTTAAATATTGCTGATTCAGATGGGACCAACTGGAAGGAGATTATTACTATCAAAAGCGATGAAATTATTATTAGCAGTATCCCAAAATCAGCGAAGTCTTCTTTTTGGCTTTATCCAGATGCATTTAAAAAATCAAATTTAACCATTATACCTTTTATTGAAGGTGAATTAGAAGAAAAAGGGGAGTTGAAATTTGGATCTGATTATTTATGGTCGCATGATGGAAATAAATTTCTAAGAAGCAGTGTCACCCAGGAAGGGGGGGGTAATTTGATTTTGGAAACCTGCGATGCGAAAACTAATATTTGTTTGAATTTAAATGTTCCAACTATTGTTTCAAAGTGCGTTTGGGCAAATGATAACAAGGATGTGTATTGCGCGATGCCTACAAATATAGAAAAAAATTCGGTTATGCCCAATGATTATTTGAATAATAAAATTTATACTAAGGATTTATTTTGGAAAATAAATATTGAGAGCGCCAAAAAAGAAGAAGTTATAGAAGAAAAATATTTAAATCAAGATTTGGATGTTACTAATTTAATATTGTCACCCAACGGAGATTTCTTGTTTTTTATAAATAGAAAAGATGGAGGATTATTTAGAATTATTATTTAATGTATAAATTCTATTGAGAGCTAGTCCAATAAAAATTATAGACCAAAAAATTAACGATAAATCATTTTTCCAGTAAGGTGTGTCAATAAATCCGTGGATAAGCACGGATATAATTATTGCCAATAAAATTAAAGAGATGTTTTTTTGATTAAAATCCTTTGAAAAAATAAGGATTTTTGTTATTTTTGTGAGCCATAAAATTATTAGATATAAAAATCCAATTAATCCTATAAGGCCAGTCTGAAGCCAAAAAGCTAAAAATAGATTGTGCGGTTGAGGGACAGCCCACTCAGGATAAGGGCTAAAATATTTTTGATAAATAAGATATTTTTCTTGAAAATTACCTGGACCAATTCCCCAAAGCCAATTGTCAGACAATATTTTTGTAGCTGATTGCCAGATAACTAGTCTCGAATTTAAAGAAGATTTTTCTTCAAGATTGAAAATTTGTTTAAACTTATCCGAATTGTATTCAAAAACAAAAAATATTAAACATAACATTAAAAAAGCTAAAACTATTTTTCTGTTGGTAAAAAATAAAATTATAAGTAGAGATAAAAAAGTGGCGATCCAGGCACCATAAGAATGAGTAAGAAAAAGAGAAATCAAGATTGGCAGTATCAATATTGTTTTAGTGAAATTTATTTTTCTATCCTTAAAAATATTCCAAACTCCAATCAATAATCCGGCAGATATAATCATCGAAAGATGGTTGGGTGATAAATAAAAAGAATTTAAGCGTCCATCGTAAGTTAAATTGCCAAAAAGGAAATAGAAAATACTAATAATAGATATAGAAAAAGCAGAGAAAAAAAGAGTTTTTAATATATTTTTAAAATCATCATTTTTTTTTATTTCATCAAAAACTATAAAGCCAAAAACAATCGGCAAGATAAACCAACTTTTTATTATGCCAAGTTCTTTTAGCCAGTTTTCATTTAAAAAACTGGAGATAAATAAGCCCATTAATATAAATATTATGGGTGGTAAAATGAAAGATGTTTTAGTTAAGGATACTTTTATTTTTTTCAATAGATTGGATTTATTTTCATAAAGCCAAAAAAGCAAGGTTAAGAAGATTAAGACATCCAGCAAATTGAGTGGAATTTTAAAAATTGAAAATTTAATCAGATAAACAGGAGATAAAAAAAGCGTGGAGTAGATTAAATTTTTAGTGGAGAGAAAATCGAACATTTTTTTGCTATTAAGTGTTATTTTTTTCGTCTCTGCGAGTAAATATTGTAATCAACATTTATGTGGCAGTCTCGTTTGAGATTGCCACGGCGGAGTGCCTCCTCGCAATGACAGACATACTTAACCTCCTTGCATGGATATTTTAAACCCCCTCTGCCTGTCGGCATCTCCCCATTGAGTAACCCAGTCAGATATTATTCTGACGGGGCAGGCAAGAGGGAGGATGGCGCTAATTTTTTTTGGGAGTTATTGAGGCTGAGAATTAAAATGATAAGCGGCAGGATATGTACTGAAAATATAGCGGTTTCAAATATAGAATGAATGGAAAAGGCTATCAATGCGGAGGCTAGCGCTAGGTGGATAAAATTATTATTTTTAATAAAGTTTTGAGTGAAATTAATAATAGCAAATAAAAATAAAAGTAGCCAGATAAATCCATTTAGTAAGCCTGTTTCGGCAGCGATATCCAAAAAAGTGTTATGTGAATAGATAGGTTCTCGGTAATTAGCTGAGGGTTTAACAGTCAGAGAATAATTTCCCAATCCTACTCCCAGCAATGAATTAGCTTTAACTATTTCAAAAGATTGTCGCCAAGTTTGAATCCGGCCAATGTTAGAGCCCTCGGAAATATTAAAACTGGAAAATAAGCGATTGGACACAGGATTGGGGATAAAAAAGCTGGCTGTTAAAATCAAGAAAAATAATCCGGTTGGTAGTATTTTCTTGGGAGAATTTAATATGTATTTAAGTTTTGATTTAAAAGCGAAAAAACCAAAAAATAATAATCCCGATATTAACCCCAAATATCCTCCGCGAGAAAAGGTCAGGAAACTAGCTAAAAATATTATTAAAGAAAATAAAAGATAATAATTTTTTTTGGGCCTTCGTTTTTTTTGATAAAAATATATGCCCAATGAAATTAGTCCAGTTAGGTTTAAATAAAAAGCCAGCATGTGAGGATCGGGAAAAAAAGCCGTGGCTCGAAGCAGGGTATGACCTCCGACATTTACTAACCAGCTGGAATTAGTAAGAACTGCTTGGGAAAAAGAATTTCCCAAAAAAGGAACAATGACAATTGCCCAAGCGGAATATAATTTATTTAAAGGAATAATGAATTGTAATAAAAATTGAAATATTCCCACAAATGCCGTCAGAACGGCTCCTAGAACCGTAAATCTAAGTAAGGAGAGGATTTTGGGAGAATTAGATGAGAAGATAGCCTGGACAATAAAAAAGAGCGGAAAAATCGAAAATAGAAAGATTAGCTTTCTTATTCCCCAGTTTAAATTTTGGGCAAAAAATAGAGAAAAGCTAGCGAAAAATAGAAATGAAATTAAGAGAAAAAAAGTTAAATTATTGGGAATAATAAGTCGTTTGTTTTTTAAAGAATCGATTAGCCAAGC
>JBBQOS010000057.1:0-4541 GCA_038331135.1 Candidatus Moraniibacteriota bacterium
TATTATGCTCAAATGTTAGCTATAAAAAGTACTCACGAAGCCACTATTTCAGAAATGATAAAAATTTCTGCCGAGCCGATTTTAATCAAAAAATTTAACTTTGGTAAATATAATGAAGAATGGGTTGAGGTCGTAGCTAAAAAAGATGCGGGTTATCTTAAATGGCTATTGGGAGAAAAAAATAAAGCCAAGGAAAACGGAGAAGATGAAGATACTAATTGGATTTATACTTTACGCTACTACTTAAATGAGAAACCAACATTATTTTAACTATTAAATATTAATTGAAAAAAAAATATGCAAGTGAAAGATATTATGATAAAAGATGTCATTTCGGTTTTTACGCATACGGAAGTAAAAAATGTAGCCGAAATTTTAACTAAAGAAAAAATTCATGGCGTGCCAGTTGTTGATAGCAACAGAAAAGTAATTGGAATAGTTACGGAAACAAATTTTTTTGCTAAGGTAGGCGGAGATTTATATTTGTCTAAATTCGTCAAAACTGTTCAGGCGAATAAATTGCCAGATATAACTGACCTTAACAGTAAAAATGAAATTAGCCCCAAAACAACAGTGGCGGACATTATGACAGAGGGATGTGTATCGGTAAGTCCAGAGATGGAATTAGCCGATTTATTTGAAGTATTTAGAAAAAAAGGATTTCACACTATTCCCGTAACTAACGAGGAGGGAATTTTAGAGGGTATTGTTTCTTTGTCTGATATTATTGCGATTAGCGCCAAATTGAGCTAGCTTCAATCTAGCATTTTTTCAATAAAATTAATCTTTCGGATTATGACTAAATCCAAGATATTTCTTTTGTTATTACTAAGTTTCATAGGAGGAGTTTTTTATCAATCTTTCTGGTCGGCCAGTCTAACGGTAGTCTGGCTGATTTTAGTTGGAACGCTTATTGTTTTTTTAATTGATTATAAAAATTATTACAAAATAATTTTTAGTTTTGTAATAATTTTTTTCTTATTGGGAATTGGTCGAGCTGAGCTATCATTAAAAAAAGTCAGAAGCATCCAAGAAAACGTCTCAAAAATTAGCACAGTTGCTTCAGTTATAAGAGAACCAGTTAAAAAAGAATTTTATCAAAATTTAGTGGTACATATAAATGAGGATGCATTGTTGCAAAATGGAAGCCGAGATAAAGTAAAGCTTTTGTTGCAAACGGAGCTTTACAGAGAATTTAAGTATGGTGATATTATCAAGCTAAAATGCCAACCCGAAGTTGTAAAAAATTTTTCTTCTGATTTTGATTACAAGATGTATCTAGCTAAAGATAAAATTTATTATTTGTGTCCAAACGCAGAGATAGAAAAAATCAAAGCAGGAGAAAATAGTTTTTATAAAATAATTATAGAATTCAAAAATAAATTGGAAAATAATATTATCCAAATAATCCCTCAGCCGGAGGCGGCTCTGGCGCAAGGGATTCTTTTTGGTGGTAGTAATCTCTTGAGTAAAGAAATGCAAGAGTTGTTTTCCAAAACAGGAATGAGTCATATTGTGGCGGTTTCTGGATATAACATAACTATTATCGTGGAATATTTGATGGTTATCGGAATTTTATTGGGACTTTGGCGATCTCGAGCTTTTTATTTTGCACTGTTGGGGATTATCATATTTATTGCAATGATTGGTTTTCCTAGTTCAGCTTTACGCGCTGGTGTGATGGGTGGACTTATTTTGTGGGCGATAAAAAACGGGAGATTGGCCAATTTGGATAATGCGATTTTATTGGCGGCGTCTATTATGCTAGTTATTAACCCCTTGATTTTAAAATGGGATATTGGTTTTCAGCTTTCATTTTTGGCTACGGTTGGATTGGTCAAACTGTCTCCATTTTGGGATAAGTATTTTTTGAAAAAATATAAGTCTTGGGGAATTTTGGAAATAATATTAATGACGATTAGCGCCCAGCTTTTTGTTTTGCCGATTATATTATATAATTTTCATAACTTGGCGCTAATCTCAATTTTAGCCAATGTTTTAATTTTACCAATTATCCCAGTAACGATGTTGTTTGTTTTTCTTGCCTCTTTGGCCAGTTTTATTTTTTATCCAAGCGCACTAATTTTTGGCTGGTTAGCTTATTTTTTACTTAAATATGAGATAGAAGTAATAACTTTTTTAGCCTCATTAAAATTCTCAAATTTAATAATTACTGATTTTGGGTATGTGGGTGTAATAAGTTGGTATTTGCTTTTGGTGGTATTTGTTTACTTTATAAATAAAAAGTTAATCAAAAAAAATGGATAATAAAAAATTAATTTATTTTACTTTAATCACCCTGCTTGCAATAGGCTTGATTTTGGGAATAATAATTTTAACTTTTAAAAATAACGATGAACTGCAAGTTTATTTTTTGGATGTGGGACAAGGAGATGCTATTTTGATAAAAAATGGCGCTAACCAAACCTTGATAGATTCTGGCAGAAATGGTCGTATCGTTTTGGAAAAACTGGGCAAAGCTATGCCATTTTGGGACAGAAAAATTGAAGCTTTAATCATAACTCATCCTGACGCGGATCATTATGGTGGAGTGAGCGAAATATTGGATTTCTATAAAGTAGAAAATATTATTAAAACTGATGCGGTTAATTCTTCAGGAGAATGGTCGAGTTTGATGGATAAAATTAAAAGTAAGCGAATAACAGCAATTAAATCAACTGCTGGGACTGAAATAATTTTTCCTGCAGGTGCCAGATTGAAAATTATTTATCCCGAAAATAATACTGCGATTAATGCCAAGGATCGCAATGATGCCAGTATTGTAACAAGATTAGTTTTTGGTGAAAATGAATTTTTATTTACGGGTGATTTGGCTCAGACAGGAGAAAATTTTTTAGTAAATAACAATATAGATATCAAATCAGATTTTTTAAAAGTGGGTCACCATGGCTCAAAGTCTTCCACTACTGATAATTTTTTAGATAAAGTAAATCCGCAGGATGCTATTATTTCTGTGGGCAAAAATAGTTATGGACATCCCCATAAAGAAATATTAGATAGATTAAAAAACAGGGGTATTCTGATTTGGCGAACGGATGAATATGGGATGATTTTATATAAATGTAAAAATATCAATCAAATGTGCCAAGTCAGTCTATAGGAATTGGTTTATAGGTGACGTAGCCTTAATGGGTATCTCACCAAAATTCTGTTCCAAATCTTAATTTAAATATTTAAAGTTCTTTTAAAAAGTTACGCAAAACTTAATTGGCGAGTTTTGTTGTTTTATTCAATAAAAAAAAGGAGGATAAATGAAGCGCATATTAATCTGCATTTGTGAATAGCCTCTGACAAATAATTGAAGTTAACGCTACTTCACTTTTGCCAAAGGCTTTTTTTCTTGATTTTTTAAATAGATTGTGTAATTATTTTAGTGGATATTTTGGGGAAGTTTTTCTTATAAACAATTTTAAGCAAAAAGGAAAAATCATGAAACTTTTAGCGGCCTTATTTGTTATTCCCTTAATTGCAGTTTTTATCGTCTTTTTACTCTTGGTATTTTTTTGTATCTATTGTTGGGTAGCTTCATTGAGAGAGTGCGAAAATTGTGGACACAATGTTTTCCATAGCACGCCCAATGGGCTAACGAGATGCGAGGAATGCAATTGGCTCAAAAAATATTAAATAATAAGTGAATATAAAATTTGCATTATTTAAGGGAGGGTATAGGAAAATGGAATGGTTTGTTGTTTTAAATATTTTGGGAAAAATTTTGGTTACGATAGGTGGTGTAGTTTTGGTTGCTGCTATTGGCCACAAATTACATTGCTCTGGGAAATGCCCAAGATGTGGCGAATTTGATTTGGGACTTTGCCTAAAGATGGCTTACGAATGTAGCCATTGCCATTGGCATTGAGAATGATTTTATCCCAGATAAACAGTGTTTGTCTGGGATAATTATTTTAATAATTCTCCGCCTCTTGATTAATTTCTAAAAAATTGTTAAATTAGGTGGTGTATGCATCAGGTGCATATCTATTTTTTTTATCAACAAAAATGGCCCTATCGTCTAGAGGCTAGGACGTATCCCTCTCACGGATAAAACTGGGGTTCAATTCCCCATAGGGTCACAAAGAATAAATTGAGAATACGCAAAACTTAGGGTGTTCTTAAATTTATTTTATTATTTTTAATAGCTGTTTTGTTAATATTATACATAATATAAAATTAGTTAATTATTTTTCTTTAGAATGATTTTTTAAATCAAATAGAGAAAACAAAAAAAATGAAATTAATTACCAAAGAAGGGTTGAGGAAGTTAGAGGAAGAACTAAATGACAGACAAATCAGAATTCGTCAAGAAATCGCTAGAGCTATAAAAGAAGCCAAAGAGCAAGGAGACTTAAGCGAAAATGCTGAGTATAGTGAGGCCAAAAGACAACAATCTGAAAACGAATCTAAAATAGCGGTTTTGGAATCAATGATGAAAAATTCTCAAATCGTCGACGATAGCGCTTCGACAGATGGTTTTGTTAAAATCGGTTCCGATGTGGGTGTAAAGTTTAATAATAAAGAAGTTA
>JBBQOS010000058.1:0-4457 GCA_038331135.1 Candidatus Moraniibacteriota bacterium
AGCTATTATTATATCCGCATCCTTCATATTTTCTAGGGCATCTTTTAGATTTTTTTCGAAATTTTTGGGAAAAACTATATTTCCCGGTTCTGATGCGATAGATCTTTTGTCTTGATCTCCAGCGTGAATATCTGTCACAAATCCGACTACTAATGGTTTTTTGTTTTCTATTATTAAATATGAAGAAATAGAAATACCCAAAAGCAATAAAAATATTAGAAATATTATTTTATTCTTTGATTTTATTTGTAGCATTTTTTTAGTTTTTTATAAAATTAAAAACAACAAGAATAAATCCAAAAGTGAACAATATGGAAAAAAACGATTTATTGTTTCCCGCTAGCCAAGCTGGCAGATAGATATCAAAATTATTTTTTTCGTAATCATCGGTATATTTTTTAGCCAGTGTGGTAAATGGACAAATCCATTTATTGAGAAGTAGGGCAATAATTTCAAGTCCCATAAGTAAGAGGGCTATCCACAGAGTTTTATTAAAAGTGTTAGTAACTCCAGCATAAAAAATATAAAAAACAGCAGATACCATAATTGCCCAAATTAGAGTGTGGAGAATTTTTATTGTTTTTAACATAGTAGTAAAAAAGATTTTTTAATCAAAAATAGCCATTATCGAGATTGTTATAAAGATCGGCATCCCAAATATTCCAACGGTAAAAAAAATACTTGAAATAATTTTTTTATTATCGACCCTGAAATATATTGCAGAGAGGATCAAAACTGCAGAGATAACTCCTAAAATTTGAACCATATTTTAAAATTAATTTTAAAAATTTATTATTTTGCGTATTTAGTCGCCATATAATCTATTATCATTCCGTAGATGACTCCCATGAAAAATCCGGGGGTGTCATAAAAATTTGTTGCCAGATAAAATGAACCACTAATTATGAACCCCAGCATTGCTCCCCGAAGTAAAATATTTTTAAGATTGTCTTTAATTATATAAGAGGAGGCTAATCCAATTACCAGTCCAATAACCACTCTATTTACCCAAGTGGCCAGAATAAATAATTCATTTCCCTCAAAGCCAAGCCTGACAGTTATTCCAATTATACAAAAAATTCCTAGTATTGCCCCCGTTAATAGCGCGATATTTAATCTCTTGTTGTTCATATTTTTTTGTAAAATAATTAATAATTGATTGAGCTTATTATCATTATTATTATTATACCTTATTGAATTTGTGAAGAGAAGGGAGGTGAATGGTTGGGTAGAAATAAATGTATATTTAACGTCTGTGATTTTACTGGAATATAAGGTTAATTCTAAGTAACGTACCATGATGGTACGTTACTTAATTATTTATGGACTGTTTTTTAAAAAAAGAAAAAAATATTTTATCTAACTCTTCTCGATATCTGAAGTTTGGGATATCTCTTATTATGTTTAATAATTATATCACAAATTTGGGTGAAGTATTTTTTTATTTCGTGTTTATATCATTATACTCTAATATTGCATCTAAGAAAATTTGTATCACAAGGGCATTTCCGTTGGTCATTTTTTGTTTTTAAAAAATGGAAGAGGGGTAGGGGTGAATTCCATTTTTCAAAACTCCCTATAGATTTAGAATTTTAATTAACTTTTCAAATATATAGACCTTATTTCTTTTTTGCTTTGAATCAACTTCTTTCAATATCTTCATGTCAACAAACTTTCCAATTAAGGTATATAGCGTTTGAGTATTCTTTATCTTAACATGCTTATGCAAACTTGCAGTTGAAAAAATAGGACGCACAAAAATTGCATCCAATAGGTGCACTGAATATTGTGAATTAATCACCACTAGTTGATCCTTAAGTTCATTGTGCAGTTTCAAAATTGCCCTGCTAGTTTCTTCTGCTTTTTGCGCTTGAATAGTAAGAGCATTTAGGAAAAACTTTATCCAGTTTTCCCAGTCCTGTTTTTCACTTACACCTCGTAGCAGTTCGTAATAAGTTTGGCGATGCTCTTCAAAGAATTCACTTAGATATAGAAATGGGTGCGCTAGTAATTTTTTCTCATATAAAAATAAAGAAATAATCAAGCGCCCAACTCGACCATTGCCATCCAAGAATGGATGAATGGCTTCAAATTGATAGTGTGCAATTGCGATTTGAACCAATTGGTCTTTTTCATCATTTGAATTCAAGTATTTTTCCAAATTGGAAAGTAGTGGAATGATCTCATCAGCCGTAGGCGGAATATATGAAGCCTCAGAAATTTCAGCTCCGGGCATGCCGATATAGACTTGTATTTTTCGAAATTCTCCTGGTGCCTTATTTTGACCACGACCTGATTTTAGTAAAGTTGCATGCAACTTTTTGATTAGATTTTCTGATAATGGCAACGTAGCTAAACTTTTAATTCCCAAATCTAAAGCCTTGCGGTAATTGATAATCTCATTGATGTCTTGTTTTTTGGTTTCGCTTTCATTTTTATTATTCACCACTTCGTAAGCTAAAACTTCATCAAGCGTAGCTTGTGTGCCTTCAATTTGTGAACTTAAAACAGCCTCTTTGGTTTGCAATGTACGTCCAAGCAAGCTCGGATTAGGCAAGGCACTCAAAAGCGCATCTAAGCCAGCAATGGCTCGGTGTGCCTTGGTTATATGTCCAATAAGTGGCTCATAATCAAGCTTTATCGGCAATTTTGGCGGTAGAAAGGGGTTTTTACTCATATTTTGTGACTAGAATAAGGATTAGTCTTATTCTAGTCCACTAGAATAAGAACGATTCTTATTCCAATATTATCACTTTCACTGGAATAAGGCAAATGAAAATCCATTCTATATTTTTGAATCTAAGTATGGGCATGAATCTATGACTATGATATCGTATATAAAATTATTCGATTGATTTTATCTCCAAGTAGGACGATAAATATTGATAAGCCCTTTCGTTTCTAATAACAAAACCACGAAGAAAAATTGTTGATGAACAATAAAGAAGCCTTACAAACCATAATGAAAGTACAAATGCTGTTAGTAATCCAGTAACTTGATGGGCGTCAACTATTTTGAAAAAATAAATACAAGCCAATACGATGAGTTCAGCACTGACCCATATCATTTTTGCCCCACCTCTTACGGATGTTGAAAAATACCAAAAATAGATAATTGGAAATACAATTAATGAAATTATGCCCCACCAGTTAAAAATCCAAAATCCAAGTACAATACTTGACAAAAGCGATAGTGGACCAAGAACAAAAGCGGAAAATACTATTATTTTCTCGATATATGGAGCCTCTCCAGTCTCTTTTTCTATTTTATCAATAGGAACATGTATATAAAACTGTCGTGCCATTACGCGATCTACACCTATCAATGCTTTGCCATTTTTCTCAAGTTCTATTAGTTTATCATAATTCATAATTAATAATGCTTATTATTTAGTGATATGCTTTTGTGAGTAAGTATGGATTTTCTAGGTTTATAAAGTTTTCTTCCTTATCCCCCTCTTTAAATAAATGAAATTCGATTAATTCATTACAGAAATGCGTCCGCCGTTAGGCGAAAAGAAAAGGCAAATTTCGCACAATGTTAGGCATCTCTGAAATTTTTCTTTCCTTTTTGTATTATTATAGTGCAAAATTTTTGAACCGGATATGCCGTGTTATCGGATGTATTCAAAAACATTTTGCGAAGGAACGAAGCAAAATACGAACAATTTTATTTTCGGCTTTAATGCACATTGCTTTCTAACCAAAAAATAGCTCTCTCCTTTAAACTCTCCATGTACTCATCTTTTAATTTTCTATATTGCTTATAGTCATTAGGAAATTTTTGAAAAAGAGAAAGTTTTTTCTCACTGTACTTTTTTGCTTCATTTTCGTGTTCTCTTAAATAATCTCTGATAGCGAGTATTTGTTTAATTTCTGGATGATCTTTTTGATAAAAATGGACAATAAAAGTACGATTTTCATTTTTCTCTTTTTCAAATAAATGACTATTTGTCGCGTTCAAAGACCCGCGAGAGTTATAGCCAATTTTTTCCATATCAATAATTTTCTTACTTATTTTAGAAACGTCCGATACGACAAACATAATATCAACTGTTGATTTTCCTGGCATTCCAATAATTGATGTGCTGCCAATATGATGAGTTTCTAAAATATTATTTCCGATAATATCACTTATCTTTTTAGATTCTCGGGAAAATAAAATTGGCCAGCTCAAATTGTATGGAATTATTTTGTAACTTCTATTTTTTGTCATGGCTTAAAATTAGAAAATAAAATTGTGCATAAATTTTCGATAGAAAATTTGTCCTTAAATATTTCACATAATGCGATGGATAGACGAAGTCTTACGAAGAAGGGAAGATAAAAATTAAAATTTATTTTAATTTTTTCTGACCGAACTGAGTAAGATTTGGGCGACTTCTTTCTCCTAACTATATGATACCACACTTTTTAGCCGTCTATCCGGGAGTTATCTGAAGCCACGAAACGCCAGC
>JBBQOS010000059.1:0-3884 GCA_038331135.1 Candidatus Moraniibacteriota bacterium
TCTGTGTGCTCTTGGTTGTATGCGACTCGGAGTAGGACCAGCTGATTTTGTCTATAATTGGGCAGAAATCGGAACGCCAGTTGTGGTGTATTAGAAAACTATGATTTGGAGGGGGTTAACAGATTTAAAATTAGAGATTTATGATTTTAAAAAAGAGTGTCTTGGGAGCTTGAAGACTCGTTAATTTAATTTGTAATAAGACAAGCGATATGCTAAGATTACGTTATGGATATTAATGAAATTAAACAAAAAGTAGCTCCAGTTCTAGACCGTTATAATGTAAAACAAGCGGATGTTTTTGGTAGTGTCGCCCGAGGAGAGGCGAATCCAGATAGCGATGTTGATATTTTGGTAGAATTTGAAAAATTTCCTAGCCTTGTAGAGCTTATCAGGATGGAAAATGATTTGGAGAGAGTTTTAAAGAAGAGGGTGGATGTGGTAGTGAAGGGTTCAGAGAAAGCTCTAATCAAACCTTTTATATATAAAGATATCAAAAAATTATATGAACAGAGACTTGCAATATAAGAAAGATATTTTAGAAGCTATTGATAAAATTAGACATACGGTGGAGAACAAGAATTATGATGAATTTGTCCAAGATGTAGATGCTTTTGACGCGTGCGTGCGTCGGCTGGAAATCATTGGAGAAGCGGTAAAGAGGTTGTCATTGGAATATAAAAAAAACTTACCGCAAGTCCCCTGGAAAGAAATTGCCGGTTTTCGTGATAAGGCAATTCATGATTATGCTAGTTTAAACGCTGGAATAGTTTGGGAAACAATAAAAAACGATCTGACCTCTCTTTATGAGACACTCTCTCGAGATAGCTAGGAATAGCCTTGGATACCCTAAAGTCTGTGTGCTCTTGGTTGTATGCGACTCGGAGTAGGACCAGCTGATTTTGTCTATAATTGGGCAGAAATCGGAACGCCAGTTGTGGTTTATTAGAGAGTTAAATGAATATTTCTGGAAAAAATTTATTAACTTTCTAAAACTATGATAATATGAAACTGAAAAAAGTAATTAAACCTTAGTAGATAATGTAAAATATATGCCAGAAAAAATTCCACAATTTGATTTTTCGGAAGAGGGGGATCAAGAAAAATTTGATACTTCAACGCAGGAAGTAAAAAATGAAGTAATTTCTCAGGCCAGTGAAGAGGCAGATTTTATGCAAGCGTTAGTGAAAAGTGGGGAAGCAAAAAATTACGCCGAGGCTCAAGAGTTGGCGAACTTAAAAGTGGAGGAAGCGTTAAATGAGTTAAGAAGTTTTTTATCAAAAGGTGATATCAACGACGCCATCAAAATCAGAGAAAATTTCCCTATCTCTCCAGAAAAACTCGAACAAGCGGCTGTTACAGGATTAACAGAGTGTCTATCGAAGGGTCATATCGACTCCGCCATCAAAATCAGAGAAAATTTCCCTATCTCAGGAGAATTACTTGCTTCACCAGAAGTCAGAGGGGCAATTTATGATGGGATAAATAAAGTTTTAATATCAAATAATAATAATAAAAATGAAACAATTAAAAAATACCTCTCTTTCGGTAACTATGATAGCTTGCTAGATGTTATACCAGAATTACAAAATAAAGCTAATGAAATATTCGCCTCGTTGAGTGAGGTAGATAGTGTCTCAGCAGAAAAAATAACTGCATTTACTAAGGCATTTAATCGCTCCCTGTCATTCCAGATTCTTATCCACCAAGAAGATTTTCAAACCATCATTAAAACAATTCAGGAAAGACCATTCCTTTTGGATGCTGTAGTTAGTAACGAAGCCTTTGGTTCCCGCTTATTCGCAGCTTTTGGTGGATTTGATAAGATATCTCAGAAAAAAATTACCAGCTTGTTTCAATTTGAGGAAGAAATCCTGGCTCAAAATCCTGATATGCAAAAAGATTCAGTCGAGTTTCGTCTGGCGATGCAAGAAAAACTAAAGAGCTATGTAAAGAATTCAAAAATTATTGAGAAAATACAAGAAAAAGGAATTGATGCGGAGAAATGGTTGAAACATGACGAGCAAATAGAGTTTTCCTTGGGCGGCGGTTTGGAAGAAATTTCCGTATTAAAAATGATCGAGCGTCCATTCAACCGAATCATTGGAGAAACCATTCCCGAATATATCAGAATCATGAATGATGAACTAGAGCCGTACAAAGATGAATTGGAAAAAATCCGAATTCCAGACTCAAAGACTGTTGAGCTGCAGGAAAAATTAGTGCAGATGAAAAAACTCTTTGACGAAACGGAAGATGAAAAGAAAAAAGCCGGCATAGAAAAAGGCATCGCCAGTTTGAAAAAAAATCTGGCCAATGCAAAAGATGTTTCTTACGCGAGTAAACTAAAGGGAGCAATTTTTGGATTGGAAAATATGATCAAGTCAGTGGAGACGAAAAAGGATGAACTCAAAGAATGTGAGCAAGAAAAGAAATATCAGAAAATTAATGAACTAAAGAAAAAACTATATTTGGACTACAAAACATTGTGTACTCGATTTGATAACTTTCAAAAAGACTTTAGTGAGACAATGGAAAAACATTTTACTGGCCACGGAGAAGCAATCATGCAATCAGTCCAGCACCAAACAGCGGAAATGCTCAGTCATTTCGTAACAGATAATCAAGATTTAAAAAAAGTCTTTGAAGACACTGATTTCGATGAGCAACTCAAAAAAACCAAAACCGTATCTTTGGAATTGTGGAATCGCAATCCGGATGTCGATTTGTATCTGGGAAATTATTCGCCCTGTTGTATTTCTATCGAGGGAGGAGCTGGCTGGGACAGCTCAAAATCGGCTATCGCTGATTATCTGACAGATGTTTCTATCCAAGTTTTGAATCTCATGGACAAAGAAAAAAATATTCCTATTATGTCGGCTTGGTTATATCTGGGAAAAAATGAATTTGGAGAAACAGCAATTGTGATTGACAACATCGAATCCAATGCCTCGCAAACAGATCTCTATCATGATGAAATTTGGGGAAAAGTGAAAGAATATGTAATTGCTTATGCGCAAGAGATTGGTGTTAAAAAAGTTTCTATGGGAAAGAGTAATAATGACATTGAACCAAAGGATGCTGGGACAGACAACGGTAGTTATAGTAAAATTGGTCCGGTAAATGGAAAGCGATCGGATGGATATTATTTGGAGTCAGAAGATGAGGGTAATTTATATTTGATTTGGGCAAAGCCAGAGAATGTGGGATAATTGAAGAATAGATGGTTGGGGCTAGATGGGAAAAAATGCAAAAAAAATAGTAAATTTGGCATTCACGAACTGCCCGAATGGCCCGGTGGCTACAAAGAAGGACAAAATCACCTCGGTATCCCAGTTTCGCATGGTTGTATGCGACTAGGAGTAGGACCAGCTGATTTTGTCTATAATTGGGCAGAAATCGGAACGCCAGTTGTGGTTTACTAAAACGTTTTAATTGCTGCAGATGTTTTAGATGTCTTAAGTGTTTTGAATATTTTTTTATGTTAATGTGAATGAGCCATTAGCGAGTAAGACATTTGTTTCCCAATATCAATAATAATTTAACAAACTAAAAACTATAAACTGTAAATTAAACGTTATGGATTTATTACAATCAATCACACTGGGAATTGTGCAGGGTTTGGGAGAATTTTTACCCATTTCATCTACTGCTCATTTAATTTTGGTACCATATTTCACCGGTTGGAAAGATCCTGGATTGGCTTTTGATGTAGCTCTCCACGCTGGAACTTTATTGGCAGTGGTAATTTATTTTTGGCGTGATTGGTTAGAGATTTTTCAAATTGCTTTTTTTCATAAGAACAAGGCAATGCCTTGTTCCTACGGATACAATAAAAATATTTTATGGTTACTTATAATTGGAACAATTCCGGGAGCATTAATCGG
>JBBQOS010000060.1:0-3855 GCA_038331135.1 Candidatus Moraniibacteriota bacterium
CCTTTCCATAATTTCTCCTCCACAATTAGGAACGATACATTTTTTTCCAGTCTTCTCTTCCATTTTTCCAATCTCCCATAAAAAAACTAATTTTAAGCCTTATCGGCCTCGTAGGAACTACAGAAATACTATTAATAGTCCAAACAAAAAGCAACCTTTTGACAGGTTGCTCTTTTATTTCAAGTTGTAATTATTTTAATTCAACTGTTGCGCCAGCTTCTACTAATTTCTTTTTCATTTCTTCTGCATCAGCTTTAGCAACTTTTTCTTTGATAACTTTTGGAGCTCCGTCAACAATATCCTTAGATTCCTTTAATCCAAGTCCAGTAATTTCACGAACTACTTTGATAACATTGATTTTTTTGTCTCCAGCGGCTGTTAACTCTACATCAAATTGGCTTTTTTCTTCAACAGCAGCAACTTCAGTAGCGACAGCAGCTCCCATCATCATCGGAGCAGCGGCACTAACACCAAATTTGTCTTCTAAAACTTTTACCAATTCTGAAAGATCCAAAACACTCATTTTTTCAATTTCAGCTACTAGTTTTTCGAATTTAGCAGGTACCACTACTTCTTCTTTTTTTTCTTCTGTCATATTTTTAGTTCATAGTTTTTAGTTCGTAGTTCACAGTTCTACACGCTAAAACTATTATTGATTATTTTAATTATATATTAAATATTTTACCTACTTATTTACGCTTTGCTTTCGGCAATCGCTTTGACTACATTTACCAATCCTCTCATATTGCCAGCCAACACATTGACGAAACCTGAGATTGGAGCATTTAATGTTCCTACTAACTTAGCCAACATCTCCTCCTTATTTGGAAGTTTAGCTAAAGCTAATATTTCTTGAGCGCTCATGCCTTTTACTCCCAAAACTCCTCCTAAAATTTTTAAATTTTCATTTTCTTTAGCAAATTTACTAAGAATTCTAGCTGGAGCGATTTCATCATTGTCCGAAATTGTAACTGCTAGCTGACCTTCTAAACTTTTTACATCCACTTCAATTTGAGCATTTTTCAAAGAAATTTCTACTAACTTCTTTTTTACAACTCTCAAATTTGTTCCTTCTTTTTTAAGTCGGCTCTTCAACTCATTGATATCGTTGGTTTTAACCCCTCGATAATCAGCAAACACAATGGCTTTAGAGGCTTTAATTTGCTCAGTCAATTCATTGACAATTTCCTCTTTTTGTAATCTTGTTAACATATTTATCCAATATAACCGGTAACTAGTAACTGGTAACTAGTAACTCAGCAAAAATTAACATAATTTATTTAAAAACAAAAACTGCGTTTAATCCGCAGCAAGCTTAATAATAATTCATCAATTACTAGTTGCTTTACTAGCTACTGATTACTATAATATTCCTCGGTAGGACTTATGTAAGCGCCTACTGTCTGTGGATTATTTACTTTTAACTTAATTTACTATAGCGCGTGATAACTTGTTTGTCAATAAGTTATTCAGCCTTCGGTGCTTCTACTGCCGGAGCTGGAGTTGCCTCTCCTTCGGTTTTAACTTCCTCCACTTTGTTAAGCTTAACTACTCTTTTTTTGGCGTCAATAACTTTTTGAGCTACCAATAAATTGTGCACGGAGTCTGAAGCCTGAGCTCCTGTTCCTAGCCAATACTGGATTCTTTCGTTTTTAAAAACACCTTTCTTTTGAGCTGGATCCCAACTTCCTAAAATTTCAATATGTTTTCCAGTTGGAGCGGCTGAGTTTTCCTGAACCACAATTCTAAATTGAGGTTTATTTTTTCTTCCTACTCTTGAAAATCTAATAACTATCATAAAAACAAAAATATAGCTTAACACTCTTTGAATGAATATTTAAGCACTATTATAAATTATTTTATTGTCTACAGTTGAGCTTACATTATTTACAAGAATATGTCAAGAATTGTTCTAAAAATTTCTAAATGTTGTAATTGTTGTAAGTATTAAAAGATTAGAAGCATTATTATATTTTTTATTTATGACATTTTTAACATCTACAACAGCTACAACAATTTCAACATTTTAACGGGCAACTTTCTACTGAAGCGAATTTTCTTTTTCCATCAATTATTGTGCTTTCGAATATTTCTACACTTTCAATTGGCAAAAGTACGGTAAAATTCTCACCCACTTTGGGAGTGCTTTCTAATTTTTGCCAACCATACTGCTGGATTCTGCCTAGAGTAATGCTGGGACGAAAGTTTTTTTTGGCGTGGCTAAAAATTCCCAAAGCTTTTTCAATCTCTTCACAGATAAATTTTAGTTTTTCGCTCTCCGTGCCGGTAAAATTAATAGATTTAGCATTTTTATCATCCGAAGGAATAAGCTCTATTTTATCCATATCAATATCAAAAAGATCAATCTCTTCTACCACTTTTCTCACTTTAGTGCAGATATCAAAAACAATCTCGTCTTCGACGTGTCCCAAGTTGATTAAGTTTAAATGCAAGTTTTCCTCCCTGCTCCATCTAATGGGCAAATCTTTCCATTTCTCTACCTTTTGCATCAATCTTTTTTTCACCGCTCCCGATAATTCAATTCCAATAAAAATTTTTCTTTGCATAAATATCTTTCTTTGCTAGTTAATTCTAATATTTTAAGCTTAAACTATAGTTAGAGGATTGTAAATGTTCCAAGGGTTGTAATTGTCTAAAATGCACAATATAACCGCTGGACATCAAGTTAAAAATTTAAAAAAATATCGTGCCAAGGCATGTTTCTGCCAAGGCACGAGAAAGACTATTTCTCCTTTAATTGTTTTTTGGGTGACGCGAGCAATGCAAGCACAACTCGCAATTGCCGACGCTGCATTCTTTTTGGTCATAAACTCCGAGACATTCACCAACCTCGTTATGCATGACCGTATAGTGGCTAAATAATTTCCATCCAATAACTTGTTCCTTAGCACGAATTGTTGCCTGTTGATTTTGTCGCTCGTCTATTTTCATAAGTGTACCCTCCTCAAATTTTTAATAACTCCACTGCTGGAATTATTTATGAGAATTGTTCAGAATACTACCATCATTATACAACACAACAGAGACAAAAACAAACAACCCCAAGGCTCAACCTTGAGGTTTTTAAGATTGAGTCTTTCGGAGTTTTATCAACATTTCTTTAACGCTATATGGCTTTAATGTTTTTATGCTAATATGCTAAGGTGTTACCATGTTAACGTGTTAATATGCTAAAATGCTAGTATGAATAAATACATTATTAATATTGTACCTCTCACCAAGATCCCTCTTTATCGGGATCAGTCTTTTTATTACCTTTATAACGAAAAAATTACTCTGGGCTCGTTGGTTAAAATTCCCTTGGGCAAAAGAACTATTGATGGGATAGTTTTAGAAAGCAAATCTGATTTTCCCAGAATGGGTAATATCCAACTCAAAAAAGTTATTTCTATTACGGAAGAACAACTTTTGATTTCCAAACAAATCCAACTTGCTCAATTTATTTCCAAATATTATTTTGTCTCGCTGGGAATTGCCCTAAAAATGTTTGTTCCTCAGATATCTGGCACCAAAAAAAAATCCGAAATCCGAAATCCGAAATCCGAAACAAAAAATAAAATAGTTTTAACCAAAGAACAAATTTTAGCTATCAAAGCTATTACTAAATCTCATTCAAAATTCAAAATTCAAAATTCAAAATTCTTACTACATGGTCCCGCCTCCTCTGGTAAAACCCAAATTTATTTCGAATCCATCAAAGAAATTTTTAAAAATAAAAAAAGTGCCCAAGCCTTGATTCTCTTGCCAGAACTTACTATTACCGCGCAAGAAATAGAAAGATATGGAGAATTTTTTGGCGCAGAAAAAATTGCCGTACTCCATAGCAAACTATCC
>JBBQOS010000061.1:0-3484 GCA_038331135.1 Candidatus Moraniibacteriota bacterium
AAAAAACAATCTCGCTTTATATTCGCTTGCTGTGTGAAAAGAAAATCAAGTTAACTCAATGTGCCAGTAAAAATGAAAAATAGAACTAGCTTAAATAAAAAGCTAGTTTTTATTTTCAAAAAATCAAATCATTTGCTAGAATAGGAAGTGAAGCTTTATTTACTTTTAATATTTTCAAAATGTTTGTACTCGAAGATTTTTTTTTAAAATTTGGCTTGCCAGATATCTTAACTAAAGATATATCTTTTTTAATGTTTTTTATTATAATCAGTATTGCGTTTGGGATGGTTATAGGCCGTTTTAGATTGATTAATGTTTTAATCAATGTTTATATCGCTATTGCAATTTTAACCGTGATGCCTAAAGATTTTTTTTTACCGCAATCTATAATGGCGTTATTATTTTTTGTGGTGGCGGTGATAGCTTTAACCATTATAGATAGTCATCTCTTTGATATCCACATTTCTGGTAGTGGTGGAAGTTTTTTTTGGAGATTATTTGTGATGAGTTTTTTTGAAGCAGGCTTAATTTTTAGCGTATTTATTTCTTTCTGGGATGAGGATACTTTGCTAAAAATTATTTCTTCTGACATTTATAGTTTGTTTGTTTCTCAATATGCGAGAATTTTTTGGATGCTAGCTCCTTTGGCGGTGTTATTTTTTATTAATAAGAAGGAAAAAAAATAAACATATTTAATATGATATGTGACATATAACATTAGAATTTAATTTTAGATATCAAATTAATCTCGATGCATCTATTTTTTTTTGTGTTTTCGCTAGTCGTGTTTTATGTTCTATGTTATGTGTTGCGTGTCGTGCCTCTTGAAAAACTTATGATTTGGGGTTATCATTCATTATATTCAGCTTTAGGCTGGCTTTTCTTGAGTAAAGATTAAGAATAGTTTAAATTTGTTAAATAATTAATCTGTCACTTTAGTTGGCGGAGTGAAAAAAAATATGATACAAAATATTGCAAGAATATTTAAAATAAAGGAGTTGAGAGGAAAAATTTTGTTTATACTGGCCTTGTTGGTGGTTTTTAGATTGGCAGCCAATATCCCTCTCCCTGGCGTAGATCTGGAACAATTACAGAGATTTTTCAAAGATAATCAATTATTTGGAATGATAAATGCTTTTTCGGGAGGAGGAATGTCTAATATATCCATTGTCCTTTTGGGTGTGGGTCCTTACATAACTGCTTCCATTATAATGCAACTTATGACTATGATTTTTCCAAAGATTGAAAAACTGCAGAAAGAAGAGGGTGAGGCGGGGCGACAGAAATTTAATATGTGGACTCGTTGGTTGACTGTTCCTCTGGCCATAGTACAAACTTTTGCCATGATAAATTTGCTTAAAAGCCAAAACGTAATTAGCGATTTATCTACTTATGAAATGGTCAATATTTTGGTTGTAGCTACGGCGGGTACGATATTTTTAATGTGGCTAGGAGAACTTATTACAGAAAAAGGAATTGGAAATGGAGTTTCAATTATAATTTTTGCGGGAATTGTAGCTGGTTTACCAGGGGCTATTTCAAAAATTTCCGCCACTTTTGAAGCTACTGATTTGTTTGGTTATATTTTATTTGTGGTAGTGGGCTTAGTTACCATCGCTGGCGTAGTAATGGTTAATGAGGGTCAGCGCAACATCCCAATTTCTTATGCTAAAAGAATTAGAGGAAATAAAACATTTGGAGGAACATCAACTCATCTTCCGCTCCGCGTAAATCAAGCTGGAGTAATTCCGATAATTTTTGCGATTTCAATAATGTTATTTCCTGGATTAGTTGCTAATTTTTTCGTTAACTCAGATAAGGAAATGGTTGCTCAAATAGCAAGGTTTGTCAGTCAATTATTTCAGAATCAGTGGTTTTATGGAAGTACTTATTTTATAATGGTAGTTTTATTTACTTATTTTTATACCGCGGTGGTTTTTGATCCTAATAAAATTTCTGACAATTTAAAAAAACAAGGTGGTTATGTGCCAGGAGTAAGACCCGGCGGAGCAACAGCTGAATTTTTAGGCAGAGTAATCAATAGAATTACACTTTCTGGCTCTATCTTTTTGGGGGCAATTGCAGTCTTACCGTTAATAGTTCAAGGCTTTACGGGGATTAGCGCGCTTACAGTAGGCGGTACCAGTATCTTGATTGCTGTTTCGGTGGTGATAGAAATGGTTAAGCAAATAGAAGGGCAGTTAGTAATGAGGGATTATGAAGGCTTCTAGGACATTTTAACATAGTATCATTTTAACATATTAACATTTAAAAATTTTGAATATTTAATATTTATGATAAATTATGGAAAATGATTTTTCAAAAAATTTAAAAAATAAGATGGATAGCTATGCTCATCTTGTTTATAAAATTACGAAAAAATTTCCCAAAGAGGAGATGTGTGGTTAAACTTCTTAATTAAGAAGGTCTGCTCTTCCCGTTATTCTAAATTATATTGAAGGTTTCGCCAGAAAAAGAAATGCTGCAAAAAATAATTTTTTGGAAATTTCTTATGGATCACTAAAGGAATCAAAATATTTATTGCAATTTACATTAGAAGAAGGTTATTATAATAAGGAAGAATATAAAAAGGCTCTTTCTTTAGCAGATGAAATTGGGGCTATGTTATGGAGTTCGATTAACTCTTTAAAGTAAACTTTGTATTAGATATTCTAAAATGTTAAATTGTCAGCGTATTAAAATGTTAACATGCTAAGATGTTTATATGTTAAAATGAACAGCTATGATAAGTATTAAAACTGAAAAAGAAATAATTGCGATGCGAGAAGGAGGTAAGCGCTTGGCTTTTATTATGAATGAATTGGAGAAAAAAATTCTACCAGGAGTTAGCACGGATGAAATTGATAAGTTGGCCGAAAAATTAATTATTAAAGCTGAGGGAATCCCATCTTTTAAGGGTTATGGCGATAAGCGAAGACCTTTTCCTGCTACGATTTGTGCTTCAATTAACAATGAAATAGTCCACGGTATTCCAAAAAAAGAAGTCATCCTCAGAGATGGCGATATTTTTAAAATTGATATTGGTATGAAATACAAAGGGATGCATACCGATATGGCAAGATCTTTTGCAGTGGGAAAAATTGATAAAGAAAAACAAAAGATAATAGACACAGTGAGAGAATCTTTTTATCAGGGGATAGCTACTTTGGTGGTAGGCAAAAAACTTAACCGTTTTTGCAAAGCGACTCAAAAATATATAGAAAAAAATAATTTTGCGGTAGTAAAAAATTTGGTCGGGCATGGCATCGGCAAGAAATTGCATGAATATCCGCAAGTGCCTAATTATTATGAGAGAGGGTTGTGCAAGTTTAAGCTGGAGCCAGGAATGACTTTTGCCCTGGAGCCGATGATAACTGCAGGAAGTCATGAAACAAGACTTGGTAAAAATGGTTGGGTTTTCGAAACTAGTGATGGATCGCTAAGCGCTCATTGGGAGAACACCATATTGATTACGAAAGAGGGG
>JBBQOS010000062.1:0-3473 GCA_038331135.1 Candidatus Moraniibacteriota bacterium
CGGAGTGAAAATATTTTTTGCTCATCCGAGAAGCCCTTGGGAGCGAGGTACTAATGAAAATACTAATGGACTTATCCGACAGTTTTTTCCCAAGGGTACAGACTTCAACAAAATTAGCAGAAGGGAGCTTAAAAAAGTGCAGGATTTATTAAATGGCAGACCGAGAGCGGTGCTTAATTTTCAAAAACCAATCGAGGTATTTAACCAATTAATTAACTAGCAGTGTTGCGTTAGATTCTAAAAACTAAGTAATTTTTATTTTAGTATATCACATTTCTCTAAAAAAATAAAGCACTAATCTAGTCCAACGCAATGTGAGCTTGAAACGAATACTCATTCTAATGCAAGATGAGATTTAAAGAGCTAAATCTGCTAAAATTTCGGATAATTCCTAAGCTATTTAGCTAGGACGGTCCTAGAATCACTTCTCAAATACTTAAATAATACATTTATGTAATTATACTAACAAAAACAAAGAACATCAATCCATATGATGCTTTTAGTTTATTCGCACGCCATCGTGCTAGAAAGTTTTCTCTCGTTTAATCCGCCAATCTTATCTTCAAAAAATATTTACCTGCCACAACAATTTTTGTATTTTTTTGGTTTTCCATCCTCTTTCTTTGCTCCGCATGGGCAAGGATCATTGCGTCCAACTGTGTTGGTATTAACGATAGGTTTTTGTTTGAGCGTTTCATCGCCAGTATGATTGTAATCGGCATTATCGCGCATTTTTTTAAGTGCGCCGAATTGTTCGATTTCATCGCTAGCTCCTGAAAATTTAAGATTACCCATTTTTTGCAGACTTCCTTCAACTTCTTTTATTTCGCTAGTTGGAGCCGGCGCAATTTTAAAAATAGTGTTAACAATACTGGCTCGAATATTATCCATCAATAGCGCAAATAAATTATAGGACTCTCGTTTGTATTCGATTAAAGGATCCCTCTGCCCATAACCCCGTAGTCCAATTCCTTGGCGTAAATAATCGATTTCGTCCAAATGATTCATCCAAAGAGAATCAATAGTTTGGAGCATTACCATTTTTCGAACAGTGCTCATATTGTTCTCCCCCAGTTCAATTTCTTTGGCACCAAGATTTTTTTTAAATTCTCCAAAAACAAATTCAATACAATTACTAATTTTAGCTGATTCGTTTTTAGTTTTATCTTGAGAAATTTCAATAATTCTTTTTTTAGCCGTCTCATTAATTGCCGTTATATTATTTAATTCTGTAAATATTTTTTCGGTATTCCAACCTTCACCCTCGGTCCCTCTGAGCACTGAAATTATTTTTTTAATCTCATCTGAAATCATTTTTAGCAAGATATCTTTGGTATCCTTATTTTCTAAGATAGCTTGTCTTTTTTTATAAATGACTTCTCTTTGCTTGTTCATCACATCGTCATAATCCAAAACATGCTTTCGAATGTCAAAGTTAAAGCCTTCGATTTTTGATTGGGCTGATTCAATAGTTTTGGAAATAATTCCGTTTTGAATCGGTTGATCTTCGGGTAATTTTAATCTATCCATCATACTTTTCATTTTGTCCCCGCCAAATCTACGCATCAATTCATCTTCTAGCGAAACGTAAAATTGACTTACCCCTGGATCACCTTGGCGACCGGCGCGACCTCGAAGCTGATTATCAATTCTTCTAGCCTCGTGCCGTTCTGAACCGATTATCATTAACCCGCCCAACTCTCTTACGCCCTCACCAAGTTTAATGTCAGTTCCTCGTCCAGCCATATTGGTAGCAATAGTGATTGATCCTTTTTTGCCCGCATCGGCAATAATTCCCGCTTCTCTTTCGTGCTGTTTAGCATTAAGAACTTCGTGCTTGACACCCTCTTTAGTTAAAAGACTACTTAAATATTCAGATTTTTCAATCGCAATTGTTCCGACTAAAATCGGCTGACCTTTTTCAGCTACAACTTTTATATCTTTAGCAATCGCCTCAAATTTACCTTTTTCAGTTTTGTAAATAATATCCGCCAAATCTTTACGCATCATTTTTTTATGCGTCGGAATTTCTACTACATCTAGTTTATAAACCTTGGCAAATTCTTCGGCACTGGTAAGAGCCGTTCCCGTCATCCCAGCTAATTTTTTGTAAATTCTAAAATAATTTTGGAAAGTAATAGTCGCTAATGTGCGAGACTCTCTTTGAACCGCCACCCCTTCTTTAGCTTCGATAGCTTGATGCAGTCCTTCGCTATAACGGCGTCCTTCCATCAGACGACCAGTAAAATCATCCACAATAATGACTTGTCCATCTTTGACGATATAATCTTTTTCTTTTTTAAATAAAACTTCAGCCTTGAGAGATTGCTCCAGATGATGCACGTAAATTATTTTTCCCGGTTCATAAAGGTTATCAATATTCAAAAATTTTTCCACTTTAGAAATACCATCCTCTGTCAAAGCCACATGTCTCTCTTTTTCATCCACTTTATAATCTTCTTCTATTTTCAGTCTAGGTACAATTTGCGAAAACTGCTGATAAAGTTTGGTGGACTCGGTATCTGGAGCGGAAATTATCAAAGGCGTTCGGGCTTCATCAATTAAGATTGAATCCACTTCATCTACGATAGCATAATGAAGTTTGCGTTGATTCATATCTTCTATGCGAGCTGCCATATTATCACGCAAATAATCAAAGCCAAATTCATTATTAGTTCCGTAAGTAATGTCGGCATTGTAGGCTTCTTTTCTGGAAACTTCTTTGAGATTTTCTGTCTCAATACTTACTTCATTATGATCTACTTTTTTGGGTTCATACAGATAAGAAGCATTGTGCATGATACAAGCACTAGAAACTCCCAAAAAACTAAAAATCGACCCCATCCAATTGCAGTCTCGTCTGGCCAGATAATCGTTCACTGTTACCACGTGTACACCTTTTCCCTCTAGAGCGTTTAAATAAATTGGCAAAGTTGAAGTTAAAGTTTTTCCTTCTCCAGTTTTCATCTCGGCAATTTTTCCTTGATGCAAAACAATGCCTCCCAAAAATTGAACATCATAATGTCTTTCACCGGTTATTCTCTTGGAAGCTTCTCTCACAACAGCAAACGCTTCAAATAATAAATCATCCAATTGCGCTCCTTTTCCAATACGCTCTTTAAACTCAACAGTTTTCTTTTTTAGATCTTCATCGGAAAGCTTGGCTATACTTTCTTCAAATTTATTAATTTTTTCTACTAGCGGTTGTAATTTTTTTACTTCTCTTTCATTGGAACCAAATATCTTCTTAAAAAATTTCATAAGTTTATTTTAATGCTAGTTATATTTTAGTAGGTTTTTAACTCTCTAAGTATATAAAAATAAAGGCGTAAAGTCAAAGTAATTAAATTATTACATGGTTATATTGTTAAATTGTTTCAACAAAAAACACCCAAAAAATTACAGGGTGTTAGTTGTTAGGATTTATTTCAAAATCTTTATTTCACGCTCAAAATGGAATATTTAAATGCTCC
>JBBQOS010000063.1:0-3317 GCA_038331135.1 Candidatus Moraniibacteriota bacterium
TCTTCTCCCACATGTCGAATTCCTAAAGCAAAAATAAATTTTTCAAAAGATATTCTTTTCTTTTCTCCAATAGCCTTCACTAGATTATCGGCCGATTTTTCGGCAAATCTTTCCAAGGGTTCCAAGTCACCCTTGGTAATTTCAAAAATATCAGCAAAATTTTCTATCACGCCGGCTTGAATTAATTGCTCTACAATTTTCTCACCCAATCCCTCAATATCAAATCCTTTTCGACTTACAAAATGAATTATTTTTTGCATCTCCACAGCAAAACAATCCGGATTAGTACAATAATGAGCCACGCTTTGTCTATTAGTCCTCTCCCTCTTTGCCTGCCTCGTCAGATAATATCTGGCTGTGGTACTCAATTCTAACCCCTCTCTGCCCTCCCCATCAAAGAGGATGGGGGTACTATTTTCTCTTCCCACTCTACCTCCGCAAATCGGACAATTTTCTGGCATTTTAAATATTTTTTCCTTGCCTGTTCTTAAATTTTTTACCACACTCACCACTTCTGGAATTACATCTCCCGCTTTTTGAATCACTACTGTATCTCCAATCCGAACATCAAGTCTGTTTATTTCATCTTCATTGTGCAAAGTGGCTCGACTAACTACTGAACCAGCTACTCGCACTGGTCGCAAATGTGCTACTGGAGTCAAAGCGCCAGTTCTTCCTACTTGCACAAAAATATCTTCAATAACAGTGGTAACTCTTTGGGCGGGAAATTTATAGGCCATTCCCCAGCGTGGAGATTTACCGGTATAGCCCAATGCGTCTTGAATTTTTTTGGCATTAACTTTTATCACGATTCCATCTAGTTCGTAATTTTCATTATCTTTTTTACTTATCCATTCTTGATAAAAATTTTCTACATCCTCAATATTTTTACATTTTTTATAATAAGGATTTACTTTAAATCCTAATTCTTTGAGAACTTCAAGCTCATCCACCTGAGTTTCCAATGAATTTAAAACATCATTTTTAAATTTTGAATTTTTAATTTCATTGGAAATTGGGATTTGGAAATTGGGATTTTCTACTGACTCTATATCATAAATAAACGAATCCAATTTTCTCTTGGCTACTACTGCTGAATCTAATTGACGAATTGAACCGGCCGCCGCATTTCTGGTGTTGGCAAATTTAGCTTCTCCTTGTGATTCCCTTTCTTTATTAATTCTTTCCAATTCATTTTTACCCAGCCAAATTTCACCCACCGCAATTAAATTAATTTTCTTGGATAATTCTAAAGGAATACTTTTTATTGTTTTAATATTACTCGTCACATCCTCTCCGATATTGCCGTCACCTCGAGTAGCACCTCGGACTAGTCTTCCATCCTTATATTCTAAAATAACTTTTAGCCCATCAATTTTTAGCTCTGCACAATATTTAACTTCACCACAATCACTAAGTTTAAAATTATTTTTTATTATCATTTTATCAATTTTTTCTTCCCATTTTTTTAGTTCCCCAAAATCAAAAACATCATTAAACGACCACTGCGAAACAACGTGCTTTACCTTACTAAATTTATCCAAAACCTCTCCACCTACTCGTTGAGAAGGACTAGTGGCTGAATAAAATTGGGGATTTTCTTTTTCCAATTTCATAAGTTCTTCCAAAAGCGAATCGTAAACCGAATCCTCTATTTCTGGCTTATCTAAAACATGATAAAGATAGCGGTGTTTATCCACTTCTTTTCGGAGCTTTTCTATTCTTTGCTTGGTTTCGTCGATTTTTTCCATATCTTAGATTATAGCATGAAAACAAGGAAACTATGAAAGGTAACTATTCACCTTTCTCCAAATACAGTTTCTGTTTATCGTCTTTGCGAAGCGGGCCGGTAGGCAGGAATCTCAGAATTCTATGCAGAAATAATTATTTTGTTTAGGGTTTTAATCGCAGGAGATTGCTGCAGTCGTTTTGAATACAAAACTCCCTCGCAAAGACAAGATGTTCTTTTCTATTCGTCTTTGCGAGTAATTTATGTATTCATAAATTGCGTGGCAATCTTGTAATGCTATGCAGAAATAATTATTGGCTTAAAGTTTTTTTATTGGAGATTGCTGCAGTCGTTTTGAATACAAAACTCCCTCGCAAAGACCAACGATTTTAATTGATGCGAGTTCGTAAATTCGCCCGCCACGTGATAAAAAATTATTTTTTTATTTTACGTGGTAATTTGAGCAAAATATAAAAACTCCCCACCCAAGGAGAGTTAATTTACAAACAAAAAGATACCACATTATAAGCCGCTAAAATCAGCCGTAGCCTCCACTGAACGAGTGATACCCTTATAAGTTCCAACCGCTTTAATTTTTTTTATTCTAACTATATTGGCATTATTTCCATTACAGTTATTTATTGGAGTTGTACTCACAAAATCTGGATAAAAAAATAACTCAAATGTGCCACCATTGGCACTACCGCTAACCTTCCCCGTTGAATTATCGCATTCTCCCGATAAATTAAAAACATCTCCTAAGCCATCT
Organism: Candidatus Moraniibacteriota bacterium; assembly: GCA_038331135.1. Classification (GTDB taxonomy): domain Bacteria; phylum Patescibacteriota; class Minisyncoccia; order Moranbacterales; family UBA9337; genus UBA9337. The sequence goes on from JBBQOS010000063.1 coordinate 2,499, forward strand.
GTATTTTCATCTTCCAAATTTTTATCTCCTTCATTACCCCCGGTTTCATTCCATCTAAATTCGCGTACCTCTCTAAAAGCATATTCTATACCACTATCCGCCACCTGAAAAGAATTAACAGACTTAGCTGAAGATATGGTGCTTTTCATTCCTATCGAAGAAGTGGTCATAAAACTGAGTCCAATAATCAATGATATCATCATTATAAACAAAGAAAAAACTAAAATGGAACCAGATTTTTTTGATAAATATTTTTTTTTATTTAAATTTTTCATAAGTTTAATTTGGATTCTTATTTATATCAATACCCACTTTTGAAACACTATAATCTCTCAATGATGATGTACTCTGGATCTGAGTACTACTGGAAGTGCCTCCATTTGAATTTGTCACCTTCATTGTTACAGTTACTCTACCCACTCTCGTACTAATGGGATCGCTGGCGTCTCCTCCGGCACTGTCAATAGCACTAAATGATCCTGTTACAGTTCCACTAGTCATAACGACGTCTCCATTAAATATTGTGCTAGAGTTACAACTAGCTAGATTTAGAGCATCGACTTTACTTTCATATAAATTGTCAGCTAAAAATCTATACCGTATGCAACTACGAGAAGTGCGAGAGTAATCGTAAACCACGACAGAACTCAAGCTCGAAGAAACAACCGTAGATGTCCTAAAGGTCTTGGTCATTAAGTTCATAGCGTACTGAGCATTTTTTAAATTTTCATTTACATTTTTAGCTCCCTTATAAGATTTAAAAGCACTAATAAAAACACCCGAAGATCCCGCCATTATAATGACGAATATTCCCATTGA
>JBBQOS010000064.1:0-3296 GCA_038331135.1 Candidatus Moraniibacteriota bacterium
GCGGAAAGCACAGAAAATGGTGATGAAAATAAAATAATTGAGACTGAAAATAGTGAGGTTTTAGCAGGAGATACAGCTCAGAAAAATGAAGATAGTTCGGGGTCATTGCCGGTGCTTTAGTGATTAAGAGCTATGACATAAGAACTATTGACAAAAGAGTTTTTTGGTGATATAATGAAAAGTTAGTTTTTAAAAATAATTTAATTAATTATGTCTAAAAAATAATTCAGCAATGGATTTTTTATTTTTTTATGAATACATTAGTTGTATCATTAGATTTATCCGGAGCTGATTTAGCATACAGATTGAGAAAAGAAGGACATGATGTTCGTTTTTTCGTGGAGGAAAAATCTCAAAAATGTAATTATCACAGAATGATAGACAAAGTTAAGGATTGGAAAAAAGAGCTGAATTGGGTAGGAAAAGATGGATTGATAGTTTTTGATAGTATTGGTTATGGTAAGGAGCAGGATATATTAAGAAAAGAAGGATATTCCGTAGTGGGGGGCTGTGAATTGGGAGATAAGCTTGAGCATGACAGACAATATTGTAAAAAAATATTTGCCAAGTATGGAGTGCCAGTAATTCCATCTAAAAACTTTTCTAATGTAAATGATGCCATCGAATATATCAAAAAAAATAAAGGTCCTTGGGTAGTGAAACAAAATGGACACGCTGATAAAATTTTTAATTATGTCGGTGACCTTGAGGACGGAAGAGATGTCATGGATGTTTTAAAGAATTATCATCGTTATAAAAATTCAGAATGCGCTACGATTGATATTCAAAAGAAAGCCATTGGCATTGAGATTGGTGTAGCGAGGTATTTTAACGGCAATGATTGGGTAGGTCCGATTGAGTTAAATATAGAGCACAAAGATCTTTATTCGGGAGGTTTGGGTCCCAAGACTTATGAAATGGGAACCTTGATGTGGCTAACTAATGATGAAAATAATAAACTATTTAAGGAAACCTTAGCTAAACTTAAAGATTATCTGAAGAAAATAGATTTTAGAGGAGATGTGGATGTTAATTGTATTGTTGAAGGAAAGAATGTTTATCCCCTTGAATTAACCACTAGATTCGGCTGGCCAGCCACACATTTGCATGTTGAATTATTCAACTCTCCGATAGGAGAATTTTTTAAGGCTGTAGCGGATGGTAAAAAATATAATTTGAAATACAAAAAAGGTTTTGCGACGGCTATCCTAGTAGCCACTCCGCCTTTTCCGTATCACATAAAATTGAATAAATATTCATCCAAGGGAGAATGTATTTATTTTAGTTCCGACTTTACTTTGGAGGACTTGGAGCATGTTCACTTTGAAGAAGTTTCGAGGGATAAATATGGTAACTTCTTTATTTCTGGTAGTGCTGGGTTTGTGTTGCATGTAACGCAATGCTGTAAAACAGCCAAGGGAGCTCAATGTAAAAGCTTAGATATAATTAAAAAAATAATTATTCCTAAAAAATTCTATCGTAATGATATTGGTTTGGATTTTCATAACAAAGATAAAAAGAAATTAAAAAAATGGGGATGGATTTAGGAAATTAAAAGTTAAACCTGCCCGCAATGCCTCATTAGATTTAATTTAAAATCTAAACAACGAAATCCAGACAGGTCTAAGGAAGGCTCCTAATCCCTGTGTGACCCCTTTGTTTCAAATAAGCAAGAAAAAGGGGCTTCGGGGTTTGAATTCGGGAGGTGTTTTTTTTGCTTGTATTTTATTTTAGAAATATGGTATAATTATAAAAATAGTGAAATTAGTTTTTTTGACTATAGCAATTTATTTTTTTTATTTATAGTAAATATATGAAAAATCAGAAAATGTTTTCTTGGATGAATCCAAAACTTGATGTAAGGAACACTGAGAAATATGGAAGAGGTGTTTTTGCTAAAGAATACATAAACAGAGATGAAAAGTTATCAATTTTTGGTGGATGATATAGTTGATATATCGAGTCTAAGAGACTTTCCAGAAGAGTATGCAGATAGTGGTATACAAATTAGCGAAAATTTTTCTTTAATTTTGGGAGACCATCTGGAGGAAACGAATTTTTTTAATCATAGTTGTAGCCCAAATGCTGGAATCAACGGACAGATATTTCTCGTTGCAATGAGAGATATAAGTATTGGTGAGGAGGTAAACTTTGATTATGCAATGTGTCTACATAAGGCAGTTGGGGTTGATGAATATAATTTTAAGTGTGGTTGTGGATCAACTAGTTGTAGAAAAAATATTACAGAAAATGATTGGAAAAGTCCCCAATTACAAGAAAAATATAAAGGGTATTTTCAATATTTTTTACAAGAAAAAATAAATAAATAAAAAGATAAACAAAAATATTTTGGTGGACGATGGGGATTTTGATAGTGGCCTCTTAAAGAACATATCCACAAAAGAAAAAAATAGATGAATTAGCAAATTTAAAACCGCTAAGAAAGATTTTCTTTCTTAGCGGTTTTTTTAGCGGACTGGCGCAATAAGTTAAAAACTCATACTGATGCCAATACCCGCCACGATCTCTTCGTCTCGATCTTCGGCCTTGTAAATCGGAGCCGAGGCTTTGACGAGGAAGTCAATGCTGATGCTATCTGTGATAGCGTAGCCGACCCGACCCTCGTAAATAGCAATTACGCCCGAATCCGCATAGTTACCATCCAAGTCAAAACTGGCTTTCAGACCATTTTCGAGAGTGATTTTTTCAAGCACAGTCACTGACGACTTTAATCCCGTATAGAGAAATGTATATCCCTCGCCATTGTTGGCGTAGAAATTAAATTCTCCCTTGATAAATGGAGTAAGTGTCCAGCCGTTTTCAAATTCAAAATTTTTTTTGAAACCCAAATAGTTTTGAATAATATCTTCTCCTGTTTGTGAATAGAGATTTGAGATATCAAGATATCCTAATCCCGCAGTCACGATTATACTGGATGGAAAAATATCATCCCCGCTTGTCCAGTGGAGAAAATAATCTCCTTCACTCTGCTCACCTCCAAAGGCATTGGAAGTGTCAAATGAGAACCATGCTTCGAGGGCGAATCCACCCCCAATTTCTTGGTAGAGATCTACCTGAAGTGCCTGATTGTCACCACTAAGAATCCCATCATCGCAAAGAGTCCTTGTCCATAATTGTGCGCTGACATAAGTTCCTAGTGAAATTTCTTCCTCGGCCTTGACGAGCATTGGAATAGATACAACGACTACAACAATTACTGCCAAGAAAAATAGATTTTTCATGATTTGCTCCCGTTTGTTGAATTTAAATTCTATTGAAAAATAAAATAACTATCC
>JBBQOS010000065.1:0-3219 GCA_038331135.1 Candidatus Moraniibacteriota bacterium
CACACAGGGTCGTTAACCAATTTAAATAGCTTAAGGATATGGAAAATTTAGAAAAAGGAATTTTATATGTGGTGGCGACACCCATTGGAAATTTGAGGGATATCACTTTGCGAGCCCTTGAAACATTAAAAAGCGTAGATTCAATCCTTTGCGAAGACACTCGCGTAACCAGAAAACTATTGGACAGATATGAAATTAAAATTCCCACAATATCTTATCATCAACACAGTAAAATTGGAAAGATTGATGAAATAAAGGCGAGATTAAATAAAGGCGAAAGCATGGCTTTGGTTACGGATGCTGGCACGCCTGGGATAAGTGACCCAGGAAATATTTTAGTTAAGGAGGTGGTTAAGGAAGGCATCAAAGTAGTGCCCATTCCCGGAGCCTCAGCTATGTGTGCTTTAATTAGTGTGGCGGGCATTGATATGCAAAAATTTATTTTTCTCGGTTTCCCCCCACACAAAAAAGGACGCCAAACTTTTTTTAAAGAAGCAATGGAATTTAAATACCCAGTAGTCTATTATGATTCACCGCACCGACTTTTAAAAAATTTGGAATTGTTAAAAGAACTAGGCTACAATAAGAATGTTATTGTGGGTCGAGAATTGACCAAGCTGTTTGAGGAAGTAGTGCGAGGTACTACTGATGAGATGATAGAATATTTTAGCCGCAAAGAAAAAATTAAAGGAGAATTGGTGGTGATTTTGACATATTCAAGCGTGTTTAAAAGCTAACACTCTAGTATATCAGAAAAAGGGGCTTCGGGGTTTGAATTCGGGGCAAGCCTGTCAAGCTTGCTTTTTGGAAAGTTTCGATTTATTTAGAAGGGCATTTTTAAGTCTCCGCTTTTCATTTCTTTCTGCATTTTTTTTTGCACGCTACTCATAGCGTTGTTGATTGATTTTAATATATTTTTTTCCAAATCATTAGACGTACGAGCCTGATCGCTGATTTGAACGCTTAGGACTTTCATCGCGCCATTGATAGTAACCTTGATACCCTTATAATCTTCAGTAGAAGTGATACTATCTAGCATTTTTTTCATCTGGTATAATTGTTTCATTTTATCCAACATATGTTTATTTTTAATATTTAAAACACTATGATTATAGCATGGTTACTGATTATTTCAAGTAATTGAAGGAATTTTGGAATCTAAGAATGTAGGAATCTAATATTTTGGATTTTTAAATCTGTCAGCTGACGAATTAGTATTAAAGTAAAATAGCATAAAAACATAAAAACAAATTAACAATATAGCAATATAGCAATCACACATTTGCATCTGCCTGCCGGCAGGTGTTTGCGGGTTAGTATGAGATTCGAATCATTTGTATTTAATTTAATCGTGACCTTGCAAGTAGCAGTCTTTTGTGTTAAAGTTTGTTCTCAGTGTGTTTTAATTAAAATGTTAGAAAAAAATGTATGTCCAATGATGTAGTGATAAGATTTAGCGATGTTTCATTTGAATATGAAAACGGAAAGGTAATTCTTGATGAGGCTTCCTTTGCTTTGAGAAAAGGGATGAAAGTCGCCCTAATGGGTCAAAATGGAGCTGGCAAAACCAGTCTCTTTAATTTAATATTGGAAACAAATAAACCATCAAGAGGAAATATTTTTATCAAAGATGGGGAAAACATTGCTTGTTCGCAACAAGTAATTCCTCGAGAACAACTAACTTTAACTTCGAGAGAATTTTTTGCTGCTTATTTCAAAGGAGAGGATTACGAATTGGATAAAAAAATAAAAGAAGTGATGGAAATAGTAAATCTTACTTTACCCACTGATAAGCCATTGAATGCTTTTTCGGGCGGACAGCAAGCTAGACTTCTGATGGCTTCAGCTTTGATTCAAAATCCAGATATTTTAATGCTAGATGAACCGACTAATAATTTAGACCATGAGGGAATCGGACATTTGATGACTTTTTTAATGAGCTACGAAAAAACTTGCATTGTGATTTCTCATGATGCTGATTTTCTTAACATGTTTACCGATGGTGTGATTTATTTGGATATATTTAAACATAAGATTGATCAGTATGTGGGGGATTATTATGTGGTAGTGGAAGAAATAAAGGCGCAGATAGAAAAAGAAATTCGCCTAAATGCTCAATATGAAAAAAGAATTAGAGACAATAAAGAGAAGATGAATTATTTTGCCAATAAAGGAGGGAAGATGCGTATAATTGCCAAAAAAATGCGCGACGAAATTGAGCAAATGGAAGAAGATAAAGTAGATGTACGTAAGGAAGATAAAACTATCCGTAAATTTGTAATTCCCGCTCAACCAGATGTCGTGGGAAATATTATTACCATTACTTCCGTAGGTGTAATGAAAAATCATCAGCCAACAGAAAAAAAAGTGGATATAATTTTAAAGAAAAAACAACATTTGCTATTAAAGGGTCCTAACGGAATCGGAAAGACAACTTTATTGGAGAGACTGGCTAAAAATAATACCGAGGGAGCGAAAATTTTAGAAGGAATTCGTGTGGGCTATTATCGTCAGGATTTTTCTACTTTGAACTTTGAAGAAACCGTTTACAATACTTTGATAAACGCAATGCAAAAACAAGAGGAGGAAAAAATGCGAGCAGTAGCTAGCGGTTTTCTGATTGGCAATAATATATTACATTCTAAGGTCGGTAGTTTATCAGAAGGTCAAAAAGGCTTGGTGGCTTTTGCTCAGCTGGTGCTTCAAGAACCGGGACTTTTAATCCTAGATGAACCGACTAATCATATTAACTTTCGCCATATTCCGGTGATCGCTCAAGCGCTCAAAGCTTATCAGGGTGCGATGATCGTGGTAAGTCACGTGGATGAGTTTGTGGATCAGATTGGGATAAATGAAGAATTGGATTTGAATAAATAAAATTATTTATTGAGTAGTTAACGCATTAACGAGTTAACGAATTATGAATAAGATAAAATTACAACTAAAAAAACTTTCTGTTAGCTCGGGCATTTATATATTTAAGAATAAGCGTGGAGAAATTATTTATGTTGGCAAAGCCACTAGTTTAAAAAGTAGGGTGGGTTCATATTTCCGCTTTGCAAGCGATACAAATATGCAAACGGGGATGGCTCGGCCGATTGAGCTGATGATTGCGCAGGTAGCTAAAATCAAAACCATTGAAACTGAGACTGTTCTGGAGGCTTTATTGTTAGAAGCTAATTGGATAAAAAAACATCAACCCAAATATAATGTGGATGG
>JBBQOS010000066.1:0-2919 GCA_038331135.1 Candidatus Moraniibacteriota bacterium
TGCCAAGTAAAAACCAACGGGATATTTTTTTTCCTGGCCCATTTCATCGCCACACTGCCCAGTAAATTTGGATGTTGAGAATGAATTATATCAAAATCTAATTTGTCCATTGTTTCATTAATTCTGTGAGAATAAGGAATAGGCAATGGATATTTTATTTTATATTTAATATCTAAAGACGGATACCTAAAAACATTTTTGTTTTTATCTTCGTAGCCTTTGCTAGATGGCGCAAAAACATAGACCGTGTGTCCATTTTTTTCAAATTCCTTACGGAAACTTTCAATCGAGGTTGTTACCCCATAAGGATTTGGAAGGTAATTGTTGGTAAATATAGCTATGTTCATATAATCATATTAACATACTAACATTTTAGCACGTTAACATTAAAACATGAAAGCATCAAAACAATACAGCGCTATAACAATTTTGCTTTCTCGTCTTTGCGAATAAATTCTGTACTCAAAGTTTCTGCGACAATCTTAATTCAAAAAAAATCTCTACATAATACCTTGCGATTACCACGCAAATATTGAGTACAATACTTACTCGCAATGACAAACTCATTCGCATATTTATACAGATTTTAAAAACTTAAGAATTTCCTCAAACACATGCTCGTTTTTAATATCTGAAATAAAGGTGTGATATGATTTTTTTATATACTTTTTCTTCTTGTGAGTTGAGCTTATCTTATTATAAATTTTCCGCAGGCTACTTCTGGAAATTACATAGTCACTCGAAGATTGCATTATTAAACATGGTTGTGTTATTTTTTCTAGATTTTTTCTAGAAAGCTTGATAAGTTTGCCCAATTCCAACAAGCTTTTAATTGGATAGGTCTGATAAGATATTTTTCGAATAATAGTTTTCCGAGCTTCAAATGCTGGCAGATAAAACTTTCCTTGATATTTCTTAAATAAACTAATAAATGACATCCACAGTCTACCAACTCTCTCTAATTTTACTTTATAAGGAGTAGCCAAAAGTATCAAACCTTTAACATCTTCATTTTCCTTGGCTAACTGCATAGCCAAAGTTGATCCCATCGATGTTCCACCCACAAAGACTTGGTGATGTTCTTTTTTTAATTTAAAATAAGCTTTCTTGGCATCATTTATCCATTCTTCGTATTTTACTTTTTCCAAATCAGTGTAAACCGTGCCATGACCGCTCAACATTGGAGCGTGTACCGTATAGCCAGCTTCATTTAAATAAATTCCCAATCTTCTGAATTCATAAGGAGTAGCTGTCCAACCATGCAGAAGCAAAACCGCCTTGTCGTTGGTACCTTTAAAATAAACGGCTTTATTTATCAAATGTTTCTCATTATCGCAAAGAGTTCTTGGATTGACACATAAAATATTGTTTGTTTTTTCTAAAATTTTCCTCACCATATTTAAATCAATTGAATTTATTAAACTATTTATTCACTATTACATCATAAATAATTCTATCCTTTTTGAGCTTTTCGAGCAAGAGATTTAAGCGGGTGATTCGAAATAAAAATTTTAGTCTTTCATATCAGCTACTACCCTCTCAATTTCTCTGATATTTTCCTTCATTTCCCCGAGATCCATATTTAAGTCATGAATCTTGCTAACCATTATTTCGCGTTGTCGTTCTAAGTTATGGAGTTTGTCTTTTAACTGAGATAAATTATCTGTCATATTTTTATATTTAATTAAATTTTATAAAACCAATAAACCACTTGACGAGCTATGGGAAGAAATTTAAACCAAAAAAATCGCTTGCCCATTCATTTTTCGTTCTTTTAAACGTTATGGAGGTTGATTTTGCAACTGTATCATAGATAGTTGTAGTTTATTAGCTAGCACCAAAGATAAAAACATGAAAAAACCCCATGTTGCTTATAAAAGTAAACAACAACACTTTATATTTTTTATGATTTTTTACTCCTAAAGATATCTTTAGATTTATATTTTTTAAATAAATTAACCGCTACAAAAGTTAAAATTGCCAGAGAAACTGCTAACCAACCCGCCCACTCAATGTACTGCTTAATGCTCCGCCACATATAACCGTAAAAATACCCCATCGCCACTAGAAAGCCACTCCAAAAAAATCCACCCAAAACCGAATATTTAAGAAATTTCTTAAAATCCATCCCCACTATTCCAGCGGCAGTAAATGCGGCCCAGCAAAGACCCGTCGTAGATTTAACTGTAAAGATTGTCTTCCCGCCATGGCGTTGGAAATATTTTTCCATCTTTAAGACTAATTTTTCTGTAATTCCAATGTATTTACCAACTTTTGTAACAAAGGCCATCCCCCAAAAATAACCCGCCAAATAAAATAAAACATCTCCCACGATGTCACCTACTATTGAAAAAATCAAAACCACCCAAACATTAAAAGCCCCCAAGGAAGCTAATATAGCAGCCATAATAGTGGCAATGGGTCCCTCAATAATCATCAGTGGTAAGATTACCCAGTACCCATAATGACTCATAAAATTAAATATTTCCTGTCCTGTTGTTTCCATAAAATTAAAAAAGTTAAAGACCGTTTTTTACTTTATTAAGATTATGCTCATCTAACGTAGTTGAAAAAACCGTCTTTCCTGTTTCAGAATTACTCAAAAAATAGATATAGTTAGTTTGAGCAGGATAGATAGCGGCCATAATAGAATCTAAGCCAGGATTAGCAATTGGCCCAGGTGGCAATCCTGGATAAAGATAAGTATTATAAGGAGATTCTATTTGCGTATCTTCATAAGAATATTGTTTCTTGTTTTCTCCCAAAATAAAAGCTAGTGTCGCACAGCTTTGAAAAGCTTGCCCACTTTCTTTGCGGTTATAAAATATTCCGCTTACCACTTTTTTATCTTCTGGCGTCTTAACTTCTTTTTCAATGATACTTGCCATTGTTATTATTTCAAAAATGCTTTTTTTCTGC
>JBBQOS010000067.1:0-2824 GCA_038331135.1 Candidatus Moraniibacteriota bacterium
AAAAACAACCTTAAGAAATGGATTAAGAATAATTACCGCTCCCATGAAAGATACTCAAACAGCGACGGTAATGGTGATGGTGGGGGTGGGTTCGAGATATGAAAATGACAACGAAATGGGCATATCTCATTTCATTGAGCACATGATGTTTAAAGGCACTAAAAAACGCCCCAATACTCAAATTATCGCCAATGAATTGGATTCTATTGGAGGAGAATTTAATGCCTTTACTGGAAAAACTGCCACGGCTTATTATGCCAAGAGTGACGCCAAACATTTGGATAAGACTTTGGATGTAATATCAGATATGTTTCTTAACTCAAAATTGGAAACAAAAGAGATTGAAAGAGAGCGCGGAACGATCATTCAAGAGTTAAATATGTATGAGGATATGCCAATGCGAAGCGTGGATGATGTTTTTGAAAATCTTTTGTATGGCGAACAAAAATTAGGCAGGAAAATTATTGGAATTAAAGAAACTATTCAGAATGTAAAAAGAAATGATTTCATTGACTATATAAAGAGGTTTTATGTCTCCGATGATACAGTTGTCTGTGTAGCTGGAAAAATAGATGAGAGTAGATTAGTAAATAAAATAGAGAAGTTATTTGCACAAATGAACCAGGGAGCAAAGCCGGAGTTTGAAAAAGTGATTGAGGCGCAAAAATCTCCTCAAATAAAAATAAAAAATAAGAAAACCGATCAAACTCATTTAATTTTAGGAGTGCGAGCTTATCCAGATGGACACAAAGATGAATATGTTTTGTCATTGCTTTCTATTATTTTAGGGGGTAATATGAGTAGTCGGCTGTTTATTAATGTCAGAGAACGACAGGGGCTGGCTTATTACGTGCACACTGGTACAGAATCTTATCAGGAAACAGGCTATCTAGCGACTTCGGCTGGAGTCGAGCATAGCAATTTAATTAAGGCGATTCAAACAATTTTAAAGGAGTATAGGAGAATAGCTAATATAAAAGTTACAGTTCAAGAATTGCAAAAAGCTAAGGATTATGTAAAAGGCAAATCAGTGATGGGTCTAGAATCCTCTGATTCTGTGGCTTCATTTTTAATAGGGCAAGAGATTAGAAAGGAGAAAATATTAACTCCTAAAGATATTTTTAAAAAGATTGATAAAATAACGCGAGAAGATGTTTTGCGCGTAGCTAAAGATATTTTCAGAAACGAAAAACTAAATTTAGCCTTGACCGGACCGCACAAAAAAACCAAAGAATTGGAAGAAATATTGAAACTTAAGAATTAGGACGTATATATTTAAAATTTTTGTTTACTAAAAATGCTGGTGTAATTATAAAATTGTAAGACAAAAAAATAATTCATTACTTCACCCCCTTTTTAATTTCTAGCTAACTGGTCTCACATTGTTAAAGCTACGGCGGAGCGAGGTAAGGCTATGGGCGACACGCGGTCAGAGAGAGGGAAAAGTTTATAAGTTTTTAAAAATTTTATGGAAAATAAATTAATCGGACATTCGACAGAAATAATTTTAAAAGTAGTGGCCATTATCTTGGGGCTCGGATTCCTTTATTTAATTCGAGATGTCTTGGCTTTGTTTTTTGTGGCGATAATTATTATGGCGGCCATTGATCCGCTGGTAACTTGGTTTAATGGAAAGGTAAAAATTCCTCGTTCAGCAGGAGTTTTAATTATCTATGTTGTTCTTATTTCTTTTTTCGTTGCGGTTTTTTCTTTTTTGATTCCTGCTCTATCTATTCAGTTTAAAGGATTTGTCTCAGATTTGCCTAACTATTTAGCTAAAGTGGATGATTTTTTAAAAAGAATTTCTTTTTCTGGCCAGTCTTATGGATTTAGCTTGGATTTAAATAAAATTAGCGAAAATTTAAGTAGGTCTTCTTTTAATGTATTTTCTACTACAATAGGATTTTTCACGAGTTTGATTTCTTTTGTAGCTGTCCTTTCTATGGCTTTCTATATGTCCGTCAAGGAAGATGGAATGGAAAGTTTTTTAGAATCCGTTACGCCCAAGAAATATAAGCTAATAGCTATAAGAATTGCCAAAAAAATAAAAAATCGAATTGGTCGTTGGATGAGTGGGCAGCTAGTGTTGATGTTTATTATTTTTTTATTGGATTACGCTGTGCTTTATTTTTTGGGAGTGCCCTACGCTCTAGTTATTGCCTTGGTTGGAGGATTTTTGGAAATAGTTCCCTATATTGGACCGATAGTCGCTACTTTTATAGCAGTCCTAGTTACTCTTTTGGTTTCTCCAATAAAAGCAGTTTTTGTTTTTATTTTTTATGTAATAATTCAGCAAGCAGAAAATAATATTATTTTCCCGCAGATAATGAAAAAAGCTGTTGGGTTAAATCCTTTGGCGGTCATTTTGGCTATGCTTATCGGTTTAAAGATAGGAGATGTAGTGGGGGCGATATTGGCTGTCCCAGTAGCAACTGCAATTGGAATAATAATGAAAGAGTTGATGAGAAAGAGCGAGGCGGGAGTGTAAGTCTTGGGGTAAAATTTAAGAAGTTAAAACTCTTTGCCGAATTTGCAAGTTAACATAGTTAACATCAATTCAAATAAGAGTTTCATTTTTGTCCACTTTCGACTGGGTGGATACTAAAATAGCTAGTTCAAATTAAACAAATAAAAAATATTTAAGTCCCCGTGGCAAGAATTCCCAGTGTTGCCAGTACTCGGACACACAGGGTCGTTAACCAATTTAAATAGCTTAAGGATATGGAAAATTTAGAAAAAGGAATTTTATATGTGGTGGCGACACCCATTGGAAATTTGAGGGATATCACTTTGCGAGCCCTTGAAACATTAAAAAGCGTAGATT
>JBBQOS010000068.1:0-2703 GCA_038331135.1 Candidatus Moraniibacteriota bacterium
TAAAAGCTTTTTTACTATTCATTTTTTTATTAATATTTTTCATCATTTTAACTTTCTTATCTATCAATTATTTTAAAACCATACACTTTGCCCTATCCTCAAATCTCTCTTGGCGGGCGAGGGTGTCTAAATATTTTATCAAATACACCTTCTCCGCCTCTCTGAGGGGGAGAACTAAAGAGGGGATGATTTGCATTTTGCATTTTTAGCTACCCTACATCCCCGTCCCCCAGTTAGTCAAAGTTGTTTGCGAAAAAACACACTTGCTTGCTATTGTACAACTAGAAACAATGTCGGGTGGATTATTAGTATTCCAAGAAACAAGACTAGTCACGATCAAGTTCTTATTGTCACTATAATCAAGAACCATCCTCCTTCTGAATTTAGTACCCGTACCAGAACCGTGAGTATAAAAACCTAATCCGTCAGTATTCAACCCATAGCTTGCGCCAACACATTTAACTCCAGTACTATAAATAACCTCACCACCACTCAGAGAGCCAGAGGCAAAATCTACCCGACAATCATCCTCCGTGCTCCCGGAAGATACATCAAAAGAATCGAAAGCCTTGGGAGTAGTTGCCGTGATACCAGCTCTTCTTGCCCAATTATTATCTCGAATATTTCTCGCCAGTTCCACTCCCTCCTGAGATAACATTGAAGCAATAACACTATCTCTCTCGTCCTGAAAATACCTAATACCATTAGAATAAAGAGCTAATATAGTCACCATAGTAACTCCCAATATAAACACTGAGAGGATAACCTCCCCTATTGAAAAACCCTTATCAAAATTTGATCTTATTTTAAATTTATTTCTATTCATTTGCTTAATATAATTATGGGCATAGAACTTTTCCACTTAACTTTTTTATTAATCCAGCAGTATTAACACAAATCGTATAATATGCACTACCTTTTTGGATAACTGTTTCGGATTTTTCAGTCGTAGCATGAGGAGCAGTAAATTTAGTTGCAGTAACAGAATATACAGTCACTCCATTTTTTAATGAGTACGATTGATTTAACGTGCAAGGAGCCCCTCCATTGTTTAAAATAAAAGATCCTAAGCCAAGGGTAAAATCAACAGTATATGTAGCGCAAGCAGCGGAAGTTAAATTTTTACCAGTTAATGAATAATTTTGCGCTTCTCTTAAAACCGCCACTACTTCTTCAGCTGCAGTCTCAAGCGCGGCATCCCTCCTCATTGTAACAAATGAAGTGATCGTAATAGAGCTCATTATTCCAACTATGGCAATAACTACGACAACTTCAATCAATGTCATGCCATTCCTCACTGGTAACTTTTTTGTTTTATTTTTTAATTTAAACATAGTTTGTTTTTATTTCAGAGATATTTCAGATGATTTTATTATAACACAGGTTTTGGTAAATCAAAATATTAATTAATTTTAGAGATTACGGTATTACCACATTGTCATCTGTCAGCGGTGATTAGTCACTTTAAATTATTTATTATTTAATTAACGAGTTAACGTATTACCGAGTTACTTTCTGAGAAATTCTTTATTTATTTTTTTCTTTTGCAGATAGACAATAAATCCTCTTATTTGATTTGCTACATTTTCCAGTTGTGTATTTAAATTATCAAATTCTTTTTAATTAATATAATTTATAGCTAAAGCGATACATAATTGGTTTCTAACTTCACCCAATGAACCTTTAGCTATTTTTAAAAACCTAACAAATTCATTACTATCATTCTTTTCAAATCCTTCCACTACATTAGAACTTATTGACACAGTTGCTCTTCTTATTTGATCTCTGAGTCCATAATCTTTAGAAAAATCTCCTTTGACCGTTAAATTATAAATATTTTTAGTAATAGTGAGACTTAGTTTCCAAATGTTTAATTCTTCGAATTTTTGAATTTTCATAATTCGTTAACTCGTTAATGTGTTAACTAAATAATAATAAATTAAAACTACCTTAAAAAATAACATACCCCATAACAAACGGAAACTCTCGCGTTATAAAAATCGCCAATATTATTCCAAAAACCAAAAATGGAACGAAAGGAATTTGGCTTTTCATTGAAGTTTTTTTAAGCACAATTAAGGACAGAGCTACGCCTGCTCCGATAGTGAAAGCTAGCAATAATCCCAACAAAACATCGGTCCAGCCCAAAATTAATCCCATCAATAGCCCCACATAGACATCCCCCCAGCCCATCCATTTTTCTTTGGAAAAAAAGACCAAGCAAAAAAAGAAAAACCATGCTACGAAACCTCCCATCAAACTGCTAACAATACTTAAATTTTTCACCTCTGCTCCCATTTTGATTTCCGTCCAAGATATGAAACCAAAATTAACGATTAAAACTCCCAAAATAATCCAAAAGATTAAGATGGGCACTTCCATATATTGCCAGTCATAGACTAAGAGCACGATTAGGAGAGAAAAAATAATCAAATAAAATCCAGTTTCCCAAAGACTCATCAAATCAGCAAAATTAAAAAAATATCTACCAATTAAAACAAAAATTAATCCTGTGAAAAATTCCACCACTGGATATTGCCACGATATTTTTCCTTCACAATCTCGACATTTGGCTCTCAGTAAAACAAAACTAACTAAGGGAATATTATCATACCAATGGATTTGATGAGCACAATGCGGACAACGAGATCTGCCCAAAATTGTATCCATCAGTCGCAAACGATAAATAATCACATTCAAAAA
>JBBQOS010000069.1:0-2676 GCA_038331135.1 Candidatus Moraniibacteriota bacterium
AGTTGTCATATTGTCGTTTTTGAGGGCTTCCGTCACCAATTTGAACTTAAATTCGGGAGTGTACTGTTTTCTGGTCTTTTTTAGCATAGTTTTTTTGATTACTGTACCCGTATTCTAGACCAAATCCCAATTTTTGCAAAGTGTAGGTCTCTTAGGTGTGAGTTCAGTATAGCTAGGATTGGTCATTTTGTATATAATTTATTATTGTTAGTTAACGCATTAACGAGTTAATGAGCTTGGAAGAAAAAAATCAATTCGTTAATCCGTTAACTCGTTAACTTATTATATGGATAATTACTTTTTTAAAACTTCCCTAAGATATTTCCCTGTATAACTTTCCTTATGCCACCTAGCCACCTCTTCAGGCGTACCAGTAACAATAATTTTACCACCACCCTCTCCTCCTTCGGGTCCTAGATCAATAATCCAATCAGCCGATTTAATCACATCCATATTGTGTTCAATTACAATTACGGTATTGCCGGCATCTACCAAACGATTAAGAATGTCTAATAATTTTTTAATATCTTCAAAATGAAGTCCAGTAGTAGGTTCATCCAAAATATAGATATTGTGTCCGCTTGATCTTCTGGAAAGCTCCGTGGCTAGTTTTACGCGCTGGGCCTCACCACCGCTCAGCGTAGTGGCGCTTTGTCCTAACTCAATATAACCTAAACCCACCTCTTCCAAAACTCTAAGTTTTTCTGAAATAATAGAAAAATTTTGGAAAAATTCAAATGCTTCACTCACTGTCATCGCCAGCACTTCAGAAATATTTTTCCCTTTATACTTCACTTCTAAAGTTTCTCGATTATATCGCTTGCCTTTGCACACATCACAAGGCAGATAGACATCCGGCATAAATTGCATTTCAATTTTCAAAAATCCCTCACCCTTACAGTTGTCACAGCGTCCGCCAGACACATTAAAAGAAAACCTCCCCGGATTATAACCACGCGCTTTGGCATCTTTGGTAGTAGCAAATAAATCGCGAATAAAAGTAAACAGTCCCGTATAAGTGGCTGGATTAGAACGTGGAGTCCTTCCAATTGGTGCTTGATCAACCATAATAATTTTATCAATATTATGTACACCAACTAATTCTTGATGCGCGCCTGGAATTTCTAAAGTTTTATGAAGTTTATTGGATAGCGCTTTGTAAAAAGTATCTTTAACCAAAGTGGATTTACCGCTTCCAGAAACGCCTGTCACGCAAGTAAAAGTATTAAGTGGAAAATCTACATTTAGGTTTTTGAGATTATTTTCTCTCGCTCCTTTTAAAGTAATAACTTTTTTATTAAAAGCTTTTCTCCTTACGTTAGGAATTTCTATTTTATTAGTTCCATTTAAATATTGAGCCGTAATTGAGCGCTTACTTTTCATCACTTCCTCTGGCGTACCAGCGGCCACAATTTCTCCGCCGTGCTTGCCAGCTCCGGGACCAATATCTACCAAGTAATCAGCTCCCCGCATCGTTTCTTCGTCATGCTCAATCGCAATTACAGTATTCCCTAATCTTTTTAAATTTTGCAAAGTCTCCAAAAGTTTAGCATTATCGCGCGCATGCAGTCCGATTGACGGCTCATCTAAAATGTAAAGTACGCCCACTAACTGTGAACCAATCTGAGAAGCTAGGCGAATTCTTTGTGACTCTCCCCCACTGAGGGTTTTAGCTCCGCGAGAAAGAGAAATGTAATTTAAACCAACATCATTTAAAAAAGTTAAACGATTAGCAATTTCCTGAACAATACGACTAGCAATTAAATTTTCAGTCGGAGTTAATTTCAAATTTTTAAAAAATTTTAAAGCCTCTGCAATATTTTCGCGAGAAACTTCATCGATATTTTTCTTCCCCACTTTAACCAAAAGCACTTCTTTTTTGTAGCGACTGCCCTGGCAAGTTGAGCAAGGATTTTGGCTCATATATTTTTCGATATCATTTCTCACTGCTTCAGAAGTAGTCTTTCTATATCTATCCTCCATCCAACCGATTATCCCCTTCCAAGTCATAAAATATTCCCGGACTCCTGTTCGAAAGTGATATTTAACACTGATTAAATCTTTATCCTCTGTGCCGTAGAGTAAAATTTCCAAATCGCTTTTATTTAAATCTTTGAGCCGTTTATTTTCCGCGATATGATAATAATTCGTTACTGAGCGCATAATTGTCCCCAAATAATTGTTGGATTTGTAACTCCAAGGCAAAATTGCGCCCTCGCCAATGGTTTTATTTTTATCTGGTATAATCAATTTTGCATCCAATTCTTTTTTAGTTCCCAATCCTTCACAAGCCTCACAAGCACCAAAAGGAGAATTAAAAGAAAAAAGTCTTGGCTCCAATTCAGGGAATTCTATTTCATGCTCGGGGCAAGCTAAATTTTGATTAAATGAATTTTCTTTCTTGCCGCTTTTAATGGTTACGATTCCAGTAGCAATTTTTAAGGCCCTTTCAATGCCTTCAAATATCCGACTTAGGTTTTCATCATTTACTTGCAACTTATCAATAATAATATCAATATTATGTTTTTTGTAACGCGCTAATTTTACTTCTTTCCAATCAATCAATTTTATTTTTTGACCATTAACTCTAGCCATAGAATATCCGCTTTTGTACATATTTTCTAGCATAGTATGATATTCTCCTTTTCTGCCCCTCACTACTGGTGCGATAATTTC
>JBBQOS010000070.1:0-2643 GCA_038331135.1 Candidatus Moraniibacteriota bacterium
CGTTTAGTCTCGTTTTGTTCTATTTGAAAATCTCATACTATGGGATTTTTTTATATTAATCAAAGACTATCCTCGATTACCGTAATGCCAAGATTAAGGTAAATAGGGCAGAGGTGAGGGATAATATTGTAAAGACGAGGCACTGCCTCCGTCTGTACGAAATATGGGAAACCCCCTCTTTAATTCTCCCCCTTTGAAAAGGGGGAGAGGAATGCGGGGAGGGAGGCAATGGGATTTTAAATTTTCAAATTTTTGGCACTTGTCATGCTAATGTAAAAAGCGGCTTTTTTTATGATTCGTTTTTGTTCGTATTCAGGCAAATCGAAAAAATTAATTTCCATTTTATCTTCCTTCTTGTTAGTAATATTTGAAATGATTTTTTTTAACATAAAATTTTATTAAGTGTGCTATTTTTGCATCATCTTTTTTTATTATGAGTTAATTTTACCAATTTTGGAAATTAACGCAAAGATGTGAATCGGTAGCGCCAAGGTTCAACCTTCGGAAGCCTGCAAATTAGGCTATTTCAAATCCCAGGCGCAAATATGGCGTATGCCATTTTTGTTTCCCAATGGAGCATCGTCCAGACTGATTATAATTTTTTCATAGGAGTCTTTGATTTTTTCTAAGCTTCGAAATTCTCGATTGGCAACGTTTTTATCCGATAGAGAATAGGCGACTTGGATATATTTTTTTTCACCGTTTTTTTCAACGACAAAGTCAACTTCTTCTCCAATAATAGAACCGACATAAATCATGTATCCCATCGATCGATAGTGAATGTAAATAATATTTTCCAAATGCTTGCCAATTCCGTAATCAAAATCAGATGACAAATAATTTTTAAAAGACAGATCGTTCAAATAATATTTTTTGTTTCCGGAAAATATTTCTTTGCCCTTAATATCATAGCGATCGACGCAGTGTATGATAAAAGTTTGTGTTAAGTATAGGATGTAATTGGAAATTGTTTCATGATTTGTCTGTGTTTTATGGCTTTTGAGATAATTTACAACAGCGTTTGTAGAAAATAAATTTCCAATATTATCAATAACAAATTTAAAAACATTCTCCAACAGTTGTGTGTCCTTAATTTTGTACCGCTGAACGATGTCTTTTAATATTACCGTATCCTTGAGAGAGGATATATAATGAATTTTTGTTTCTTCCTCGGATAAATGAAAAAGTTCCGGCAAACCACCACTTTTCAAATAAGCTATAAAATTCTCTTTGCTTCTTGATAATTTTTGAAAAGAAATAAACTCAGCAAATGAAAAGGGATAAATTTCAAATGACACGTATCTTCCACTTAAATGTGTAGCAAGCTCAGAAGAAAGCATCTTTGAATTTGATCCAGTAATGAATACTTCGTATTTTTCCTTAGGGTTTTGTGAAAAAGAGTTGACCAGCTTTTCCCATCCGTCAATTTCTTGTATTTCATCAAGAAATAAATATATTTTCCCTCTAACTCCTAAGTTTTTTTTATATAGATTCACGAGGTCGGAGAGTTGCTTGTGGGTTTTTATATCATCAAAATCAACAATTTCCTTATTGAGATAAAAAATATTCCTTGGATTGGTTCCCTGCTGAATCAAATGATGTATTATCTGGCGCAGGACATAGCTTTTTCCGGATCTGCGCTGTCCAACAAAAACCTTAATGAGAGAATTCCCAAGGTATTTATTGATTTTGTCCAAATAAACCTCTCTTATGAAGCCTGTTTTGGGCCTATTATCAGCCCAAAAATTGTATTTTTTAAGTTTTTTAAAAATTTCATCCATAACTTAATCTATAGTTAATTATACTAATTGTTTAAAGTGTACCTTAATATAAAAATAGTGTCAAGTTTTCTTGCTTCGCAAAATTATATGCGCCAGTCATGGACGTTCCAAATCTTCAGCGGGATAAAAACGGGTCAGGTACCTCTTAGGGAAGGAGGGAGGCAATGGGATTTACAATTTACAATTCTATTTGATGAAAAGGTATGACATTTTAACTTGTAATTGGCATATTTGGCTGGGATGCTTGTATTAAGTAGCTCATGTGTTAAAATATAAATATGGGAAAATATGAATCAAAAATTCCTGAAATAAAGGAAAAAATAGTCAGAGAAATTAACCCAGAAAAAATAATACTTTTCGGTTCTTATGCATGGGGAAATCCAACCGAAAATAGTGATGTGGATTTGTTTGTAGTTCAAAAATCCAATGAATCCAGAAGAGACAGGCAGGTAGCATTAAGGAAGAAATTTTTTGGTAGCGGTGTTCCGATGGATATTATTATTTATACACCAGAAGAACTGGAAAAAAGATTGAGCATTAGAGATGTGTTTATAAGAAAAATTATTCGTGATGGAAAATTAATATATGGATAATAAAAATCCTGAACAATTTGAGGAATGGAAGGAAAAAGCGGAGGAAGACTTCGGTTCTGCTGAGTTGCTTTTAAGGAATAACGCTTACCCAGCAGTTATCTGTTATCATGCTCATCAAGCTGTAGAAAAATATTTGAAAGGTTATTTGGCTTATAATGATTTAGAGTTTGAAAAAACTCATAAATTAGACATTTTGCTTGACGATATTTCTGAGAAAATCGACAAAGAATTTAAAACTTATAAAGACGAATCTGCAATACTAACAGAAT
>JBBQOS010000071.1:0-2581 GCA_038331135.1 Candidatus Moraniibacteriota bacterium
AAAATAAACTTAAAGAGTTAGCCCAGGGCTCTAAGACAGAAAAAGTTACTATCGTGGCACATTCAAATGGTGGATTGCTTGCTAAAGCTTTATTGCAAAAATTAGGTGATAAAGAAACTGCGAAATTAGTTGATAAGATAATTTTTGTAGCTGTTCCACAAATTGGCACACCCGCTGCGATGGCGGGATTGTTGCATGGAGAATCTCAAGGAATTTTTCCAGCTCTTAGTACAAAAAATGCCAGAGGTTTCGGTGAGAATATGTCTAGCGCCTATAATTTATTACCATCAGAAGAATATTTTTCTACAGTGCAAACTCCTGTAGCATCTTTTGACATAAGTTCAAAGTCAGAACTAAATAATCTATATCCAGATGAAATTAACTCATATGATAAACTTTATGATTTTATCGCAGATGATTTTCATAAAGTTTCAGCTACGTGCTCAGAAGTGGATATTCCAGCTAAATTAAGTTTAAGTTTACTTCAGAAATCAAAAGACTTGCATGAAGACTTGGATAACTGGAATGCACCGGAGGGAATTAAAGTTATCCAAATTGCTGGCTGGGGAGTTACGAAAACATTAAGTAAAACTGAATATGAGGATACTGAGGGAAGTTATTGCGATGAGGGTGTTTGTGTAAATGGAATAGATGTTTTGAAACCAGATTTTAAATTTACAATTGATGGTGATGGGACAGTGGTTACTCCTAGTGCTTTGTGGATGGATGGAGAAGAAAGGTATTGGGTTGATATTAGAAATTATAATAAGAGTAATTTATTTGAAACATTTTTTGGATTACTTGCCTTAGGACATGCTAATATCCTTGAAATTCCTGAACTTAACTCTTTTATTGCTGATAATATTTTAAATGAAGAAAAAAAAATTTCACAATATAAATACATTTCGACTGAAGTTCCTCTATTATCAGATAAAAAACGTTTGCAATATTCGCTCCATTCTCCATTGACGTTGGGTCTATATGACAGTGAAGGTCACCATACGGGTATAAATTCCGATGGCCAAATAGAAGAACAAATTCCCGGAACATACTATCAACAATTTGGTGATAAAAAATATATCTTTGCCGACGAGGATATATCTAGTCGCATAGAAATGCGAGGTTATGATGATGGGAAATTTACTTTTAAAGTTGAGGAATTTATAGGAGATGAAAGTATTAATGAAATTACTTTCAAAGATATGCCCACCACATCTCAGACAATAGTTAATTTTGAAATACCAGGTGAGCTTGAAAGTGCTTCTGATCTTAAAATTGACGAAGATGGGGATGATAACAATGATTATTCTATCGAGCCAATTATCAATCAGGAAGTTACTTTTTCTGCAGATACTATTTCTCCCCAAATAGAAATTATTCATCCAGAAAATAAAGAATATAAAAAAGATGAAGTTATCGAAATACTCCTAGATATTTCTGATAATGTTAGTAGCGCAGATAAAATTGTAGTCAATAAATTTTTAGATGGCAATATTTTTAATCAAGGCAATATTGATTCAGCTCTCCTTAAAACCGGTAAGTATACTTTATCAGTAGAGGTGGTTGATGAGGCTGGAAATAAAACCCAAAAACAAGTCGAGTTTGATCTTTTTACAAATACAAATATATTGAGGAAAAACATAAGTCATTTTTATGATCTGAAATTAATAAAAAGTCGCCAAGAGAAAAATATTTTAGATAATGCTCTAATATTTATTCAAAGAGAAATTAACTTTTATTACTCAATAAAAAATAGTTTTTTTCTGAGAAATAAAACTAAAGAAAAAATTCTTAAAGTTTTAGAAAAAAAAATTCAAACTCATCTAAATACAATAGAGAAAAGAATAATTCAAGATAAGAAAAACTATGTTACAATAGTAAAAGAAATTATAGTTAGTGATTTGGAGTTTATAAAAAATAATATTTAAAATAAAAATAAATATATGAAAAAAAAAGTTCTGTTAGCTAGTTCATTGTTTCTTTCGATATTAATACTTATTGCAAATAGTATAGGGACTTTTGACCTATGTGGCGGCTCAGAATATGGAACATGTATGGATATTGCCTCTAATATAATTACTGTGTTGTTTATTATAATTCCATTCTTTATTTTCTCCCTCATAACCTACTCAATGAAAGAAATCATTTTTCAAATATGGTGGAAATTTGCTCGTGTTTGGGTACCCCTTTCGATGTTGGCAATTCTAATTTCTCCAGATTATTCTTCTAATTGGATGTTTCCAGTGGAAAAAGGCAATGTGGCTTTATTTACATCGATACTTTTTATAATTATTAGCATCGGAATAATCATCTGGAAATCGATTGAATTGAAGAGGGTGAAATAGGGAATGTTAACCCCTCCGTCCGAGTACGGACACCTCCCCTTGAGAAGGGCAGGAGGAATGCAAGGACAGCGATTTAACTTTAAATATGGCGGTTCAACCGCCATTTTGTTTTAAAAATAAATAAAAATAGACAATGTTTCAAAATAAGGGTAATAAAATCCTACGGCCGTAGGATTTTATTACCCTCGAGTAATCATTTTTATGATTTAAGGTTAATAAAAAAATATTCAGAAAAG
>JBBQOS010000072.1:0-2447 GCA_038331135.1 Candidatus Moraniibacteriota bacterium
AAATCGCTGTTATTTTATTTTTTGGTTTTTTTGACATAAATTTTATTTTCAAAAAATTTTAACTGCCACAAATTGAATTTCACTACATGCCCACTACATGGTTTTACCTCTCAAACAGGGCACTATTTAGATAATCGGTCACAAAAGCAATAAAATCACTACATGACTTTTATGCCCAAACATGAATCATAAAATCAATTTTCGGATTTATATGCCTTGATAACCAAAATTCCAATTGATCATTGCCAATTTTTTCTCTATTTGGCGAAAATTTAGTACCAACAATATTATGAGTCTTGTCTTGAACGCCAAAAACCAAAAAGGCGCGTTTCCTATCGTGCAGATTTGCAGAATTAGATAAAGCAGATATCTTTTTACCAATACTTTGATGGTCAAAATTATTTTCTTTAAATTCAACTGTTTCCGTTTCGTTTGGCAGAGAAACTAAATTTTTTAATATTTTTTCTAATTGTATATTATCCATCTTTTTTAACTTTCTTATTCCTAATTAAAATCCTCACGTAAGTTGGTTTGCCATTTATCGCACCATCCTTATCTTTAATAAGACCATGTTCCTTAAATGGAATACTATCATTTACCCTAAATTCATTAGAACTTATTATTTCAAACTGTTCCGGATTATATTTATCAAGAAAAGTTATTGGAACTCCCATTGCACCATCAAAATCCATAGGTATATCAGCAACTTTGTTCACATTTATAGCTTCATAATTATCATAATCAGGATATTCTTTGGGATTATATTTTTTATAAAGGGTTACTTCTTCGTGACGCTCACTATAATCCATATTGGTAAACCAACCCACATTACGAAACTTTACCAGACCAGTTTCAGAATTATACACTCCACTGGCATAGTGATCATTATTATAAGGTGTTTTAAAATAAGCATTTCCACCAGAAAAACTAGGGCCAAGCCACATTTTATTTTGTTTTATTAATTTAAAAATTTCTTTATAGGTAATAGCGTTTTTGCTACCAATAATCAAAAACTTTTTTTTATATTCCACTAGCTAGGCGACATATTCTCGAAAGAGTGAAAAAGGTGGATTAGTTACTACGATGTCAGCTTGTTTTAAGAGCTCAATACTTTCTTCACTTCTGAAGTCGCCTTCTCCCTCAAGTGGTGACCATTCATTATTTTTATTAGCCTTTAGCTGCTGGGCGATGTCTCGCAGATCAAAAGCACCATCACCATCCAAGTCACCCACCTCATTAATAATAAATTTATTAGCAGTTACTTTGGGACGACCTTTAGAAACAGTCGCTACTTTTTCATTACCAAACAAGCCCAATTGAGTATTAGCTATGGGAGAGGGTTTATAACTAGTAGCGATGAGTCTTTTCAGTCCAAGGGCTTTAAAATTGGCAGCAAAATATTTAAAGAAGTTACTCTCAAAGGGGTCATCACAATTACAGTAAACTACTTTATCTCGAAATTGCTCTTTATAATGTTTTAATTCTTTTTCAATGTCCACTAATTGAGTATAAAACTCATCTTTTTTAGCCTTATTGGCTTTGTGGAGATTGTTATTTAAAGATTTTTTGGGCATAATTTTAATATTTGTTAATACCTCATATTTCCCTTAGTTTACTTCCTTTTTAAATATTTTTCAACCTCACAAGATTATACGCGAGCTCTTAATTTAAAAAAGTATATACCTCGGTATATACTTTGGTACGTACCAAGGTACGTATTTTTTATTTTATTTTTTCTAAATAAATTTAGAATAGCGGTTCAACTCGCCATAAGTAAAGTTAACTCTCCACTTCCACACTCCTCCTCCTCTTTTTACCGCGTTTCGCCTTAGCTTTAGCGGTGGCGCAAAGGGAGGTGTCCGTACTCGGACGGAGGGGTTGATATTCCCTATTTCATTTTCTTTAGTTCAATCGATTTCCAGATGATTATTCCAATGCTTGTAATTAAAAATAATATAGATAAAAACCAAACAATCATTTCCTTATTAATTCCGACAAATCCTCCATATTGAGTTGGCGTAATTATAATAAGGATTATCGCTATGGGTAAAAATATTTTAGCAAATTTTTTCCAAAAATAATAAAATTCTTTCTTTAGAAAAATTAATAAAATAGAGACTGCAATTAAAAATGGGGATCCAATTAGCAATGACTCACCTATACTAAAAACTGGAAATTTAAAAATACAATTATCATCATTCAATTTGCAAAAACCCATTATCTCAGGATAAACTATTCCAAATCCAATGATAAAAATCAAAATTTCCAATCCTAATAATATTAGTATTTTTTTCCTATAACTCATACTTTTTGTTTTCATTAAAAAATAGCTGCTATGCAGACTAATAAAAATAAACTCAATATGTGTCCTATTGAAATTATGGACCATAGACCCAGATTTTGAAAATATTTTATAACTATAATAATGCTTGTAATAAAAAAAGACA
>JBBQOS010000073.1:0-2424 GCA_038331135.1 Candidatus Moraniibacteriota bacterium
TTTAGGCGGGCTAACAGTTTTCAAGCACCTAATTAAAGAGCTACCCGATTATAATTATATTTATCTCGGAGATAATGCTCGGTTACCGTACGGAGAAAAGTCCCAAGAGACAATTTATGAATATACCCGAGAGGCAATGGAGTTTTTATTTAAAAGTGGGTGTAATCTAGTTATTATCGCTTGCAATACCGCGTCCTCTCAAGCCCTAAGAAAACTACAACAAGAATATCTACCAACCCATTATCCTAACCGCCGAGTCCTGGGAGTTATCAGACCGCTAGCCGAAGAATTCAAAAATAAAAAATATACCAAGGTTGGAATTATTGGAACTAAGGCGACTATCTTATCCCAGGCTTATGATGCCGAAATTAAAAAAATAAATCCAAATATAAAAATTGAGGCTATTAGCACCCCTCTGCTTGTGCCTTTAATAGAAAATGGCTGGGCCAAGAAACCGGAAACAAAAATGATTTTAAGAAAGTATTTACACCCTCTAAAAACCAGACAAATTTCCGCCCTTATTTTAGGATGCACTAATTATCCATATTTAATTAAAGAAATACAAGGCATAATGGGACACAAAATAATTGTATCTGATCCCGGAGAAGTAATCGCCAAAAAACTAAAAATATATTTGACTAAACATCCCGAGCTTGGTCTTAAAGCGGATAATAAAAAAACTAGAACATATTTTACGACCGATGACCCAAACGCATTCAAGGAATTAGGAGAAAAATTTTTAAATCATAAGATGAATAACATAAAACAAGCTAAAATTACGGATTTATAATTATGATTATATTTTTATATGGAGCAGACTCTTTTCGCGCCCGTCGTCTACTTCAAGAAATGAAAAATAAATTTATCAAAGACTCTGACCATGACTCAGATAGTTTAAACGTGGTTGACGGTCAATCTGCCGACTTAAAAGAAATAAACGAAAAAATAAATACCGGCTCTTTATTCACTAAAAAAAGAATGGTGATAATTGAGGATATATTTAAAAATAAAAAAGCAACAATATTTTCCAGCTTGATGGAAGTTTTAAAAAAGATTGAGAATGATGATGAAAAAATATTAATTTTTAAAGATGGAGATATAACCGCGAAAGCATCTTTATTAAAAGGGGAGGCAAAAAAATTGTTCAGTTTTTTGATCAAACAAAAGTATGTTCAAGAACTTAAAACTTTAAAAGACTCATCGCTTTTAAGCTTTATAAAAAAAGAAGCAGAGTTAAATGGTAAAACGATTAATCTCCAAGCGGCCAATGAAATCATCAAAAGAACTGGCGGTAATCTCTGGATTATTACCCAAGGTATAAAAAAGGCGGCCTTAATTACCGAAGAAAAAAGTATCAGTCTAGAGGCCATCAAAGAAATGACCGCCGAAATATTTGAAGAAAATATTTTTGCTCTTACCGATGCCCTCGGCGCAAAAAATAAAAAATTAGCAATTAAAATATTGGAAGAACAATATTCCGCTGGTGCTAGCGATGAATATCTTATTGCTATGCTAATCAGACAATTTAAAATTCTATTGCAGATAACAGAGGCCCTTAATTCTAATATGTCTCCCGATTTAATTGCTCCCAGATTACGACTGCATCCCTTTGTGGCCAAAAAAGGTATTTCTCAAACCAGAAATTTTTCCAAATCACAATTAATAGATTATCTTGATAAATTAATATATATAGACTTTGCTAATAAAACCGGGAAGAGCGAAGCGCGAATTGAATTGACCCTTTTAATAGCGAGCTTATAGCCCAGCTTGCACATTCACCTGTGACCGACAAAAGCGAACTAACCCTTGCCTTTTTATTTATTCTTTGTTATATTTTTATTCAGAATTTCTGAAGGTAAGAATCTGGTTTTTTTTATTTAAAAATCGGGCAATTAGCTCAGTTGGTTAGAGCGCAACACTGATAATGTTGAGGTCGGAGGTTCGAATCCTCCATTGCCCACCTTTGCCTAAAAACAATCAAAAATTTATAGCGGGATAGAGCAGTTGGCAGCTCGCCAGGCCCATAACCTGGAGGCCGTCGGTTCGAATCCGACCCCCGCAACTAAAAACAATTACGAATTATCAATTACGAATTACAAATTAATTCGTAATTCGTAATTGATAATTCATAATTGAATGTATGGTTCAAAGAAAAGTTTGGGATGATGAATATAAGAATGCGAAACTGGTCACACTGAGTGATAAGCCTCAGAATGATTTTCTTAAATTCTTACGTTATTTGAAAAAAGAAAAAAAACTAGCCATTACTGGTTTAAATATTTTAGATCTGGGTTGTGGCGTCGGTAAAAATTCAATTCATCTGGCTAGGCTGGGAAATATCGTAACTGGCACAGATATTTCTGGCGAAGCTATCCGCATCGCTAAAGAAAGAGCTAAGAAAGAAAATGTTGATGTAAATTTTCA
>JBBQOS010000074.1:0-2353 GCA_038331135.1 Candidatus Moraniibacteriota bacterium
TCTTTTGGCAGCAATAAAATTAAACACATAGTTTATCAACTCCGCTGATCCATAACCACCAAAAAATCCTAGCGCCCCCCCCGTAAAACTTATAATAGCCGCCTCGAAAACAAACATTCGAAAAATATCAATTCTTTTAGCTCCCAATGCCTTCAAAATCCCCACCTCCTTAGTTCTTTGAAGCAGAGCAACGCTGAGTGTATTGAGCATACCCATCGCCGAAATAGACATAATAATTGTTCCAAAAACAATTAAAACAATTCTAATTACCCAAAAAAACATATTGAT
Organism: Candidatus Moraniibacteriota bacterium; assembly: GCA_038331135.1. Lineage (GTDB taxonomy): Bacteria > Patescibacteriota > Minisyncoccia > Moranbacterales > UBA9337 > UBA9337. The sequence goes on from JBBQOS010000074.1 coordinate 289, forward strand.
ATCTGTGACAATATCCACTACGCTTTCTGTTTCAAATCCTAAAAATTCAATATTTTTTCTAACTTCCTCTATAGTTGTAGCTTCAATATCAACATCTATTTTTCCAAGTTGTGCTAGATCTACTCCAAATTTTTCACCCATCCATTTATAAGAAAGATACGCCACTATATCGCTTTCATTATCTGTTACAGCTACTATTTCAACCTCGTTGCCTGTAATGTTTGTTTCCTCTTTCTTTTCAGAATTAGTTTCATTAGAAAGTAATATATCAAAAGTAACTTTTTTTCCAATTGCTTCATTCCTATCTGCAAATCCTAATATATTAGCCAGTTTTCCAGATATCATCACCTTAGCGCTTTCATCAAAATAGTCAATTTTTCCATACTTAGTCTTAACGTCACTCAGATAGATATATTCTTTGGTGGTGCCAAAAATGATAGCATCTGTTTGAGACTCTTGATAATAAAAATTTCCTCCCGCATTAACTTGCACCGCTACGCCCCTTACCCCATTTATACTTTTTATCTTATCCGTAGTTTCTTTACTTAAAGAAACAAAATTATCCAAACTTCCGTTATTAACATCCACGATATTAACCGGATTATTTTTAGTAACCTCATCTATCACCATTTTTTGCATTCCAAAACCAAGGCATATTAAAAATGTCACTACTCCGATACCAATAGCCACTCCACCGATTGTCAGAAATGAACGCAGTTTATTTACAAAAATATTTCTGTAACCAATCAAAATAATTGAGGCCAAGCTCATTTTTTTTATTTTTGTTTTTTTATCTGGCGTTTTACTTTTATTTTTAGAAAAACTAAACATTTTTTTATATACTCGGTTAAATTAATTTCTAATTCATTAAGTTTTTTGTCTAATAAAATTTTACTACAAATACCAAAAAAAAGAAACCCGCATTTTATTTTGAGTTTCTTTTTTAAAGTTTAAACTTATTTATCCTGCGACGAATCTGGACTTAATTCATCTAGATCTATTTTGTTCAAATTATCTATACTATGTTTATTTTGGTCATCTGAAACTATTTTTCCATCTACCATTTTAATTATTCGAGAAGCAAACTTATACTGATCTTGATCATGAGTAACCATCAAAATTGTTATATTGAATTTTCTATTTATCTCTTGCAAAAGTGTTAGCAGTGTATCTCCCGATTTTTGATCGAGATTTCCGGTCGGTTCATCAGCGATAATAAATTTTGGATTAAGCAAAAGTGATCGTGCCAAAGCGATTCTTTGTTGTTGACCTCCCGAAAGATCGTTAGGTCGATAATCTGCCCAACGACTCATACCTACTAATTCTATAAGCTTAGCTGCTTTTTCTATTCCACTATGAAAAGATTCCCCGGCAATTACAGCTGGAATAGCCATATTTTCTATAACGCTCAAAGATTTAATCCAAAAGGTTTGCTGAGGGATAAATCCCACTTTTTCATTTCTAAATTGCGCTCTCCAATTTTTACTATACGACCAAATATCCTCATTATCAATAATAATATTTCCCTCAGAAGGCTCTTCTAACCCATAAATTGAATGCAGTAAAGTTGATTTACCACAACCGCTGGGACCCACAAGCATCACAAACTCACCTTCATATATTTTAGCATCAATTCCAAACAGAACTTGGATATCGTTTTCTCCAACATGAAAAAATTTTTTTACACCTTTTATTTCAACGGCGATATTTTTATTTTCTATTTTTTCCATATTTCTGACAACCATCCAAATTGCTTGGTGGTGGTTCCAATAATTATTTCTGAAGCTGATGATTTCGCATCCTCGACTATAATTGTCGAAACTTTAGAATTTGTTAAGTTTCCAGCTTCATCAACTATTTCTGCTTTATAACTATACATCTGACCTACTTCGGCCGGAATAGTAATCAAATGATAAGTATTTAAAGGATCTTCTCCTGTAGATTGATCAAAACCACTCACTGATGCTCCCTTGGTATATTTAATTTTTAGCCTAGTTGATTCATTCGTTTCTATCTTAACATATAAGTTGGCTTGTGAGCTAGCACCTCGACCCAAAACTTTTCC
>JBBQOS010000075.1:0-2298 GCA_038331135.1 Candidatus Moraniibacteriota bacterium
TAAAACCCGAGAGCTATAACTTGATTTCTATACTCGTCGAATCCAAACTGGCATCATCCAAGTCGGACGCAAGAAGAGTGATTGATCAGGGAGGAGTGAATATTAATAATGAGGTGGTGAAAGACCATGAATATTTAGTTCCAGCGGATTCGGTTTTGCAGAAGGGGAATATTTGTTTTTTGAGAGTGATATAGTTTGATTGTTTTTTGTCACTCAACTTTTTTGTCATTTTTTTTGTCATTTAGCCCTTTTGTCATCTCGACCGGAGGGAGAAATATAAAGCACATGGCAAAAATTCTTGCGTTGTATTTTTTAAGAAACATTACAGATCTCTCACTATCGTTCGAGATGACAAAATTTGAGCGGTGAATTGTTGGTGAGGCTCTACGTCAACTAGTGTGATAGTTTATTATCCAAACCAGTGGTAAAAAAGCTAAAGTTATTTTGGCAATGTAATTATTAATATTTCTAAAGCCAAAAGATATTCTCTTAATCATTTTAATTTTAGTATGACAACCTTCGGTGAAACCGTTGGTAGTTTTGTTTTTAAAATAATTTAAAATCGGTTGTTTCCATTTTTTAAGTGTTCCATGAAGCGTGTTCAAATATCTGGAATATTCCGGAGTCTCAAGCAACATCATTACATGATCAAATCTCTTGCGCGCCTCTTCTTCTGAAGCCGCTCTGTACATATGAATGATTTGCTCTTTGATAATCCACGCCTGTTTTAACACGGGGTATTTTTCATATTTTTTAAATATCAAATCTAGTCTCTTTAGCTCGTTTTCATCTAGAGCATGCTTGTTGGCCCAAAGTATTTTTTTCATATTCATTTTTCGTCCCACACCCTCATCCTGAAGAATTGATCTAATTTCATCGATGGCGGGCAAATACGGAATATTTAAAGATTCTAAAACTGCCAAGACTTGTTCGCGAGAAAATTTCGAGACACGCTCCTTGTATTGCCGGGCAATTTCGTCTTGGTACTCTTGAGACTCAACATATTTCTCTGTTGTATTAATGGTTTCTGACATGTTTTTTGTATACTTGTATAAACTGTTTTTTCTACGACCTCCAAGAGTAGAAAAAAACTCCTTTTACCCCCTGTAAATTAATTAAAAAACTTATTTTATTCCTTATTAAAAAAAGTAGATTGAGAAAATATTAATAAAGAAAAAAATTTATTTCGCACAACGTTTCTGGATATGCGATGTTGCGAAGCAATATGGGTGGAGCGTAGCGGAACCGCATATCCAGTGTTATATGATGTTTAAACCACCATTTTATTATCCTTTATCCCAAAAACGTTTGTTGTTTTCATGTTCTTTTTCTTTTAATGCTTGAAACAAATCTATCTTGCAAACATTAGATAAATCTAACAAATAAATAAAAACATCGGCTAATTCATGTTCGAGTTGGGCATATTTATCTTTCTTATTTTGATCTATTTTTAAACCGATATATTTTCTTAAAGCTTTTGCAAGTTCTCCAACTTCCTCTACCATTAGAAGCATAATGTCAGCAGGTGCTTCATCATCAAAACCACGCTGAACTACAACATCATGAATATATTCTTGCAATTTTTTTACAGATGAACGATTATTTATTGTTTCTATTAAATTAATTTTATTATTTAATAATTTCTCTTTAACTTCAATTGGAGTAGCAACTTCTCCAGAAAAAAGTTTTAACGTAAAGTCTTCCGATTGTTCTTTTGTGTAGATCGGTTTTCCCAATGAAACAGCCCAACCTAATTCAAGAGTTGCCGAAGCTCCAATATATCCTTCTAAATTATAGATATAAAGAGCATCTGCTTTTTCAATTGCATCCAAATGACGCTGTTCTAAAGTTTTTGGATCATTAGTATCAGCAGTTTCTAAAATAACAAATTCATGCTCAGGATTTATAACCTTTGAAGGTTTTGGTGAAAGAACTTGCATATCTAAATCTTCAAATTCTTTTATTATTTTTGAAATACCTTCAAAATGTTTTCTAAAAGAACCAGAGACAACGATTGATAGTTTTTTTGATTCGTTAGTCATAATATTTTAGATTAAAGATTAAAGATTAAAAATTTATAAAGTTTTTGGGATAAAATCCATTTTATGGTGGTTTAAATTTCACATAATGCGATGGATAGACGAAGTCTTACGAAGGAGGGAAGATAAAAATTAAAATTTATTTTAATTTTTTCTGACCGAACTGAGTAAGATTTGGGCGACTTCTTTCTCCTAACTATATGATACCACACTTTTTAGCCGTCTATCCGGGAGTTATCTGAAGCCACGAAACGCCAGC
>JBBQOS010000076.1:0-2279 GCA_038331135.1 Candidatus Moraniibacteriota bacterium
TTCTCCAAATTCCAGATAATATGAGTTGGGGATATTTTCTTCATAATATCTAATATCTGAATCTGAGTTACTGTTTTCGATAATTCCAGTATGATTATCATCCTCATAGAGATGCACGGCTACAGGAGAATGCATTCTATAACGAAGACTCTCGTCATCATCAGCTACCTCTGGTTTTTCCTTGGTGATATATTTGGGAAGTTCATTTTTGTCGCTTAATATGTTGTCAATAAAATCTTGGACTGATTTTATCGCCAAAATACTAGAATGTTCTCGATTTATATTAAATTGACCATAGCTATTATACTTTCCAATATTCACATAATAAATCTCCCCGCCACCCATAGCAACTGCACTCGGCACCACCACAGTTTTATCTCCATCTTTTTTAAATATCAGTTCTCTGTCTAAATTACTTAATTTATCAGGACAAAAAACTATATCACAATCGTCATATTTTATCCCACTAACTGTATCTAGTCCCCAGCCAGCGATTTGAATGACTTTAACATTATTGGGTGCATTCCAATTATCCAATCTTTCATCGTGAAGTTTATTGGCATTACCTAATAATTTATCATTTAATACATTAGGGCTATCGTTGTCGCCAAAATTTGGATCCGATCTTTTTCCATCATCTCCTAAGAGAAATTTATCTAGTTCATCCTTACTATCTATTTTACTTCCATAAATCTTTTTAAAACCATAAATATCTTTCACGTCGTCTTCAAATTCTATTACCGGAGTTTGGACGTAATCAAAATATTTCTTGCTAGGCAAAAGATTATAAGCACTGCTCATATTTTCTGCTAAAGTCTTGGCCATACTTTTACTTAAAATCATCGGAATATCTAGCTTATCACCATGCAGAAGTCCCGCCATTGCCTTGGGTGTTCCTAGCTGAGGAGTTCCTACCATAATAAATTTATCTACTAAATCAGCTTTGCCGTTTTCCTTTAATTTATTTATGAGTACTTTTCCCAAAAGTCCACCATTACTGTGTCCAATAATTGTAACTTTTCCGCTCTTGGAGTTTTGAGCTAGCTTCTCGACTTCTTCTGTAATATTAAATATTTTATCATCTTTTAACTTAACTCCCTTATCTATTGTTTGATCTAGAGGTAGTCTCCAATCATAAGGGACAGCTTTCCACTCTTCTATTGTCTTTTCTTCAACTAAATCATTCATAAATTTTGTAAATCCGTCATAAATATCTACAATTCCATAAAATTTATTTAAAATATCTTTAGTATAAATTCCATTGTTAATACTATTGCCCTCACTATCAAGATAAAGTCTTTTTAAATCTTCAATGCTGTCTATTGGTTCCCATAACTTATAATCTCCTAATCCACTAATTTTTTCATATAATCTACTTGCTTCAATTCCTGGTAAAAACAAAACGTTAGAGGCACCTTCTTCGTGATCGAAGTCTTAATCTTCTTGCCAAGGATTTATCTTAAAATTACCATAAGAATTTGGGAGGCAATCTGCTACACTTTTAGTAGCATTGCAAACGTCCTTATCATTTTGAAAATTATCCCAGTAGTTATTAGTGAAATCTTCCCCATTAAGAGCTTCCACATCAAAATCATTGTCAATAAATTTGGAATAGTTAACTTTTAAACTATAATTCGGATCACTGATGTGCTCAGCAATAACGGCACTTTGATTATCTTCAAAAGTTGTGTATTCAATATTTGTTTTTCCTCCCCATACGTCAACAGCTCCATGATAAGTCCTAGCTGATGCTAAAACTTTATTTGCTAAGCCATTGACTAAAGCCAGTGAATATCCTCCTTTAATTATTTGAGCATCTTTTATATAAACATCTGCTCCAGTTTTTACACTAATAGCAAATCCTCCTTGCTCAGAACTTCCTTTGACAATTGATGGATTAATTTTGGTTCCTTCGATAATAAGATTTCCCTCTACTGATAATTGGCTATTTCTTTCAGTAAAAATTATATCCGCCCCATTTTTAATATTTAAAGTTGCTCCCTTTTTTATAACCGTAAGTCTATCACTAATAACAAGATCATTTTCATAATCACCAGAAAGACTAATTGTATCTTCTGCTTGTGAAAAATTCCATAAAACCTGTGGTGAAATCGGAGCAAGAGAAAAAAGAAAAATCATAAAAGAAACTAGTGTTTTTTTAATTATTTTTTTCATAAGATTATTTTTTTCGATCAATACTTAAAAAATTAATTTTTTATAAATCAAAAGAATGATATTTGCTCCTTTGATATTTTAAAAAGTATATACTTTTTTATTTT
>JBBQOS010000077.1:0-2172 GCA_038331135.1 Candidatus Moraniibacteriota bacterium
TTATTATATATTCAGTTAAAAACTAAAAAATAAATATAAAAAAATGAAATTCAAAAATAAAAGGATCCTCAATTTAGTCTTGCTATTTTTAATCGTGGCTTCCGCTTTTGTCCTGCGTTTTTATAATATTGAAAACGCCCCCAGTGGAATTTACCCAGATGAAGCGGTTAATGGCATTGACGCCTTGGACGCAATTACCACTGGAAATTACCAATGGTTTTATCCCGCCAATAATGGACGCGAAGGTTTGATGATGAATTTAATTGCTTTTTCTTTTCAAATTTTTGGCGTCACTGCCCTGGGTCTGAAATTTCCTTCTATAATTTTTGGAACTTTAACAGTATTGGGAACTTATTTATTAACCAAGGAGCTTTTTCGCAGTCAGCGCGCCGGACTCTTGGCAGCTTTTTTTGTAGCCTTTTCTTTCTGGGCTATAAATTTTTCCCGCATTTCTTTTCGTGCTAATATGCTTCCAACTATTTTATCATTTTCTTTTTATTATTTATTTTGCGGTATTCGCTATAACAAAGTTCTACACAGCTCCAAAAATAAAGCGAGAAATTTTTTAAAAAGTTCTGCTTTTAGATCTTACTTTTGTTTTGCGATGGCTGGTCTCATTTTTGGCATCGGACTGCACACTTATATCGCCTTTCGTATCACGCCAGCAATTTTGGGCTTGTCCTTCTTGTCATTGTGGATTGTCAAAAAACATTTTTGGCGAGATTATTGGAAACATAGCTTGATTTTTGTATTGTTTTCCTTAATCACGATGGCGCCCATCTTATATACATTTTATATTCATCCTGAATATGTGAGCTCTCGTTCAGCCAGCATCTCCGTCTTAGCTCCTGAAGTAAACCAAGGGCATCCCATCAAAGAACTCAGCCGTAGCCTATTTTTAAGCTTAGTAAAATATAATTTTTGGGGTGATCAAAATTGGCGTCACAATTATCCACCCTATCCTATCTTAAATCCTATTTTAGGCTTTACTTTCTTGGGTGGCTTGATTTATTTAATTATTAAATGGTTTCATCTTTTGTTTTTGAGATTTAGACACAATATTAGAGACAGAAAATTTTATGTTTACACTTTTATTTTAGGTTGGTTTTTTGCCATGTTGGCTCCTGAATTTATGACCGCCGAAGGACTACCTCATGCTTTGCGCTCCATTGGGACTATTCCAGTAACTTTCATTATTGCCACTATACCTTTTCTATGGCTCCTGGGGAAAAAAGAAAAATATGGACATGGCTTTAAACTAGTCATTGTTTCTTTCGTTTTTATTTCTCTGCCAATTATTGCCCTAAGTGAAACCATCAAATATCACTATTTTTGGGCTAATAATCCCAAACAAGCGGAATCTTTTGAATCTTCACTATTGGATTGTTCTGATTACATAAAATCTCTGCCGGTTGGAACTCCAATCATTGTTATTGCTGAAAATATGCAAAGAATTCCGATTAAAATGTTTAATTATTCAAATTCTGATATAATTTACAAACATCAGGATGAGTTAGATGGACTTTTGGGAAGTGCTGAAATAAAAAATAACGCCGTTTTTGTTTTAACTGGGAAACAACAATGGGTAGCTGATATGATAATAAAAACCTACCCCGACTTACAACTGAAAGCTTTTAAAAGCAATATTAGAACAAATACTTCTAAAGTGTGGGTAGTTTCTCAATAATTAATTTAATTTTTCGCCCTTATCCATAATAATGGCGCAATAATAAGCAATGAAAACAAGATTAAAACAGTTCAAAAATTTCTTAAAAGGAAAACACAACCTTATAATAATGGCGGTTTCTGTTGTTTTTTTGGGCGTATCTTTTTTAAATGCCAACAATGACTCGGCTACCTTTGACGAAATCGCCCACATTCCCGCTGGATATTCCTATCTTTCTGAGCATGAGGTACGACTTAATCCAGAGCACCCTCCTCTTATAAAAAATCTTTCCGCCTTTCCTCTTCTTTTTATGAATTTAAATTTTGACACCTCGCAGCCTTTTTGGAGCGGAGAACTTCCTCGCAAATGGGATGAGGGTCAATGGACTGCTGGCAAACATCTGCTTTGGGTGGCTGGTAATAACCCAGACCAAATAGTTTTTTGGTCTCGAGTTCCAATTGTTATAATTTCTCTACTTTTAGGTTTATTTATTTTTAAATGGACCC
>JBBQOS010000078.1:0-2144 GCA_038331135.1 Candidatus Moraniibacteriota bacterium
CAAATCCAGAAAAGGCACTCGATCGCAGTCGAGATTATTGGCAAAAAATGGGTCGCAGTAAAAAATGGATTCAGCAAAGAATGATGGGTCAAGAAATTAGAAACAAACTAACTGATTATTGGAAAGAAAATGAAGTTAAAGAGCGATTGATGTTAGCATCCAAATCGTGCGTGTTTTTGTAAATATGAGAAAATTGCTGGTCACTCATAAGGAATTACAAAATAAACTGGAAAAAATGGAAAAAAAATATAATCAGAATTTCCGTGAGGTTTTTGCGGTAATTGCCAGACTCATTAAGACTGATCCAAGGGATAAAAATACTGAAGTTATTGGTTTTCGCTAGAAATAAAAATTGGATATTAGATAGTGGATATTTTATATTGGATATTTGATAAAATAAAATAGTTGGGGATAAAATTGACATTTATATTAAAATATGTATAATAAGTACAGAAATTAATATTAAATTAATGCATAGTATGAATGAAATTTATAAAAGAATTATAATAAAAAACATAAAAGAATGGCTGGATAGACCAGAAATCATCGTAATTACGGGTTCTCGTCAAGTGGGTAAAACTTTTTTAACTAGGAAAATATTGCCAAAAATTACCAAAAAACCTATAAAATATTTCAATTTTGAGGATTTGGAACTAAGATTATTATTTCAGGAAGATCCCAAGAAATTTTTAAAAGGTATTGAAAATAAGGAAAATATCTATGTTTTTGATGAATTTCAAAAAGTGCCCAAATTAACCAGTTTCTTAAAAGTACTTTATGATCAGAACAAGGAACAGATGCCAAAAATATTTTTAACCGGCTCCTCCTCTCTGGAAATTCAAGAAAAAATCTCCCAAAGCCTAGTGGGACAAAGCATCGTATTTAAATTGTTTTCTCTTTCTTTCGCAGAAAAATATTTTTTTAAAAAAAGTGATTTTTTGGGAGAAATTTTATCGTTTACAAAAAAGTTGGACGTAGAAAGTCTTCAGCAGGAAGTTTTTTTTGAAAAAGCGGATTTGGTTAGAAAATTTGATGAATATATTTTGCAAGGAGGATATCCTGAATTAGGAGAACTGGATGGCGAACAAATTTGGCAAAAATTAAAATCTATCATTGAATTGATTTTAGAAAAAGATTTGCGCTTGTTGGTAAAAGAGGAGCATCTTTTTTCTTCCAAGAAAATTCTGGAAATTTTGGCTTTTCGGATTGGAAATATAATTTCATTTGAAAATTTAGCTACTGAAATGCAACTCAATGTCAGGACAGTTCGCAATTTGATAGCCGTACTAGAGGGACTTTTTTTCATCGAATTTGTTTATCCCAAAGCTAATTTTGCGCATGAATATAAGAAAGCGCCAAAAATATATTTTAACGATTTGGGTTTACGAAGTGAGATTATAAAAATGCGTCAACTTCCTTTTGACCGATCGCAATTAGGATTCCTTGTGGAGAATTTTATTTTTGCTCAACTGAGGCGATATAAAGAGTATAGGGTGGATTTTAAAATAAATTATTGGCAGAATTATAATAAAAATGAAGTTGACTTTATCTTGGATACAGGTGGTGATATTGTTTCGATTGAGGTTAAATATCGCAAAAGCCAAGAGAATCAATTGACTGTCGGCGTTCAAAATTTTATAAAAAAATATCGACCCAAAGCGCATATTACGGTTACTTTTGATTATTTCGGAATTTCAGAAATTGATGATTGTGTGATTTATTTCATACCTGCGCATATGTTTGGATTGATAATTTAAAAATGGTGTGTATCCATAAATTAGTATAAAATAGTAATGGTGGAGCATATAAATTAATATAAATTTATATAGTTTTAAGATGAAAATCAAAACAAAATTTACAATTTTTTCCTTTTTGCTGACAATCGGGTTGTTGGCTTTTTCGGCGCAGGCCAGTGCCGACTACGCCGCGCAGTCAATTGTGGAATCTAAAAATATGCTTTCAGGGGCGACAGTGACGGCTATCAATGGTTTTCAAGTCACCGCCACCATTCCTGCAGGTACCACTGTGAGTGTGAAATTTTCTCAAGATAAGGTGAATTATTATAATTCTAGCGGAGTGAAGGACGGTTGGGATAGTTGTGCTAACGGAGTGACTAATGTTAATTTGAGCGAATTGGCTTGGAC
>JBBQOS010000079.1:0-2142 GCA_038331135.1 Candidatus Moraniibacteriota bacterium
GCCGTAGGATTACGGCACGGTTTGTAAGTTAAAAAAAGGGGGGATCGACTTGTCGGGGGTTTTAGCTTGTTTTTATTGGGGTTTAGCGATATAAATTTTTTATTTCTTGCGCCAATCGGAAATTTCAAGCTTGCCTCCACCTTTATCCTTGAGCACAAACTTCTGATGCTCACGCCAGTCATATTTATCTATCACTTCTTTTGGTACGGTGATAGTATAGCTGTAAGTACTTGATTTCTTCAACTTGTGGACAAATTGTTTTTCAATCAGCTCATTACCCCGTTGAATCGCGATACTAGTCGCCTTATTTAACTGGGGTTTGTTTATCCTGTGGAATACCGACATAATTCGGTTTGTCTCAGGCAATATTCCATAGGGTTAATTAATTTTTAAAACATTTTTATTTAAAAATATCTAGGAAAATAATAAAAACCGATGCTACCAAATTTATCAATTTAGTGCTAAAATTATCCTTGTAAGATTAACTTATTTTTTTATGAATATTATCGATATCTTAACTACCCAATCAGACATTTTTACTGTCGGCATATATTTTTTTATAACAATTATAGCCATTTTGGAATCAATTCCGATGTTTGGTTTTTTGGTTCCCGGTCAAATAGTAGCGGTCACTGGCGGTATTTTGGCACACCTAGGCTCGCTAGATATAACTACGGTTATTATTTTTTTATCCATTGGAACTATTTTTGGAGATTTAATCGGCTACTACATCGGCAAAAAATACGGAGAATCTTTTATTTTGAAATATGGCAAATATTTTTTTATAAAACCTCAACATTTCTCAAAAACCCAAGCGCTCATCTTGGAGCACACCGGCAAAACGCTTGTTATAGGAAGGTTTAATTCTGTCACTCGCGCTTTTGCACCTTTTGTGGCAGGAGCGGCCCAAACTCCTTTTCTGAAGTTTCTTTTTTTTATCATTATAGGGGGTATCAGCTGGGCTTCTTGTTTTTCATTATTGGGTTTTGCTTTTGGACAAAGTTATAAAACTATTACCAGCTACATCGGGGAATTTTTGCTAGTCGCGCTAATATTGGGTGCTGTTATAATTTACCTTTATAAATTCTTTAACAAAAAAAGGCATATCTTTGATAAAAGACACCTCTATATTTTATTAATAAACCTTTTCTCTCTCTACATTTTTACCAAAATGTTAGAAAATTTCGTCAATCAAGATTTATTGATTAGCCTGGATCAATGGCTCAATCTACATTTAGCTACTATCCAAAATCCCATACTTAACACCTTGATGATTTTTACTACCAATTTAGCCGATTCGATAACGATAACTATCGGTGGAATTATATTGCTGATTTTTTTTATAACCCAAAAAAAATGGCGCTACAGTCTGATTTTAATCTTATCTTTATCTGGAGGAAAAATATTAGAAGTTTCAATCAAATATATTATCGGCCGAGATAGACCGACTAACGCCATTATCGAAGCTACTGGATACAGTTTTCCCAGTGGTCACGCAACTATCGCAGTCATATTTTTTTTAATTTTGATTTATTATTTTAAAAATCATCTTACCCATCGATTGCTTAAATACCTTTTGATGACATTGGGTTTTCTGATAATTTTGGGAGTGGGCTTTAGTCGGATATATCTAGGCGCCCATTGGTTTAGCGATGTCATCGCTGGATTTGCGCTGGGAATTTTTTGGCTCACTCTTCTTATTCTAGTACTAGAAGCCATCACTACTATCTTTAGGGAAAAAGTGGCAAAGATTAAAAAATACCTGAATTGATGAGTTTTTAAAGTTTAAAAATAGTTTACCCTGTTAAATAATTCGTCCAAAGAGAATTACCAAAATGATATTTAACTGGGTGAGTAAGGTTATTAAAGTTATAAGGTTTATAAAGTTGAGAAGATATCGAGCTTGTCATCTCGACTCGCCTCGGCGAAGCGGGCCTTGCTAGAGGAATCTCAACTAAATTTCTTGTCTTTGCGAATTATTTTTGTACTCAAAAATAATGTGGCAATCTCGAATGATGCAAGTTTGATCTAACGGGATTGCCACGAAATTGTGATTACCCAATTTCTCGCAAAGACCCGAATTTATAAACTACTCTTCTAGCTCTAAGATCCTCGCAACCTATTTCTAATAATTAAAAAGAG
>JBBQOS010000080.1:0-1903 GCA_038331135.1 Candidatus Moraniibacteriota bacterium
CGGAGCAAATGAAAAAAAGAAAGACGTGCTTTTCATTGAAGCATCGAAAGAATTCAAATCTGGCAAGGCACAAAACACGCTCACAGAAGAAAATATTGAGAAAATTTATGACACCTATGCGAAACGCAAAGAAATTGAAAAATTCTCTCGCAAAGTGAGTTTCAAGGAAATTGAAGAAAATGATTTCAATCTCAATATCACTCGTTATGTGGATACATTCGTAGAAGAAGCTCCAATTGATATTAAAGCGAATTTAAAAGAATTAGCTGAAATTGAACCAGAGATTAAAAAATTAGAAAAACAGATGGACAAGTATTTAAAAGAATTAAATATAAAATAAAAAATATGAAAGAAGAAAAAAACAAAATAATTCTCTATAATACTGAAGATGGAAAAACAGAGATAGAAGTAAATATTAAGGGAGATACTGCCTGGCTGAGCCAAAAGCAAATGGCTGAGTTATTTGATAAAGATAGAAAAACTATCACAGAGCACATACAAAATGTTTTTAAAGAAGGCGAATTAGAGGAAAAATCAGTATGCCGGAAATCCCAGCATACTGCCAAAGACGGAAAGATATATAGTGTTAATTTTTATAATCTCGACGTAATTATTTCTGTTGGATATCGAGTTAAATCTTTGCGAGGCACTCAATTTCGCATTTGGGCGACGCAGAAACTCAGGGAATATATGGTAAAAGGTTTCGTGATGGATGATGAAAGATTAGAAAGTGGTGGAATAAAAAAATCATATTTTGAAGAATGGGAAGAGCGGATCAGAAAAATCAGAACATCTGAAGCAAATTTTTATCAAAAGGTTAGAGATGTTTTTGCTACTAGTGCGGATTATAATCCAAAAACAGATTATGCTCAAAAATTTTTTGCCACTGTGCAAAACAAATTTCATTTTGCTATTACTGGCTTGACGGCTTCGGAAATAATCATTTCCCGAGTTGATGGCGCAAAAGAGAACTTAGGTTTGACTAATTGGAAAGGCGAAATTATTACTAGAAAAGATGCTCAAGTTGCAAAAAATTATTTAGCAGAATTGGAACTTAAGAGATTGAATTTGTTGGTAGAACAGTTTTTGTCTTTTGCCGAACTTCAAAGTGTGGAGCAAAGGGTAATGCATATGAAAGATTGGATTGGTAAACTGGATAGTTTTTTGATTTTGAATGACAAGAAAATTTTGAAAAACGCTGGCAATATTTCGCATTTGAAAATGGAAAAGAAGGTAAGGAAAGAATTGGAAAAATTTAATCAGCGAAAAATTTGATAATTTTTATACAAAAAGAGTTGGTCGAGTTTGAACCAGAGATTGAGAAATTGAAAAAGCAGATGGATAATTATTTAAAGAATTTGGGGATAAAATAATAATATGGATGAAAAAAGATTAAAACATCTCGAATTAATTCAGGGAATAATCACTAGAATGGGTGGGAACTTATTTACTTTACGAGGCTGGATGATAACATTGGTCGTTGGACTTTCGGTTGCTTTTTTAGAGATTGGTCGTAATGAATTACAAATAATATTAGTATTTGTAATCTCAATTTTTTGGATTCATGATGCTTATTTTCTTTCATTGGAGCGTAGCTATAGATGCTTATATAATAAAGTGAGAAAATTAAAGGAAGAAGATGTTGATTTTTCAATGGATATTTCAGAATTTAATAAGTTAAGGCAGACATCTATTTTGCATTGCATGTCATCTAACACCTTGGCATATTTTTATATACCAACCTTAGTATTAATTTTTATAATAAGTATATTTTAATTATGAAAAGACAAATATTTTATAGCTTTCATTTTAAAAATGATGTAATGAGAGTTCAACAAATCAGAAATCTTGGAGTAATTGAAAATAATAAGCCAGTTACTCCCAATAAGTGGGAAGAAATAAA
>JBBQOS010000081.1:0-1853 GCA_038331135.1 Candidatus Moraniibacteriota bacterium
CAGCGGGTAAGCTTTGTTATATGCCGTTGACTCGCCTTATCAGAATAAGTGTGCCGACGCCAAGGACGGCAGAGGCTCTATCAAATTGAGTGAACTAACTCAACCCATTGATACTTTAATTCGAAATATTTATAATTATTATAATAAAGATTCATTGTTTCAATAACATCATTAAATTTTAGATCACGAGATGATTCTACTAAAAATGAATTTTTATCGTGATAAACTATTATGAAATTATTTTCAGCATTCAAAGTAATTTGCAAATAAGATTTATTTTTTTTAATAATTTGCAAATAAGAATTTTCTTGAGTTAACTCTAACATATTTTTAATAACTAAATATAAGTTCGGATTTGTAAACTTATATTTATCCGGTACATCGAGAGTCATGCCTGTAAAATCAAAATCTTTCATTTGAAGATTATATTTATTTTTAAAATCTTGCCAGTTCATATTTTTAATTTCTTCAAAAACTGGATTGGTTTCAATCTCATCAGTATTTTCTTTGATCCATTTATATTTTTTTACGTGAATGAATTTTCCACCACACGAACAATTATCATTCCATATTTTATCTTTATCTTTTGAACATTTATCGCAAATAATTTTCCATTCTCCGATAAAATAAAAAAAGAGAGTTAAAATAATTGTAAAGAATATTAGCATTATTAAATCTGCAGGTATTCCTTCTAATACTTGATTCCATGTTTCTTCGTATTGGTGCGGATTTCTGCCGCGGCATCCATATTTTGACATAATTGTCGTAAAAAATACAGTAAATAAACTAGCAAAAAATGCACCAGTTATTGATTGTTTAAATTTTTTTATTTGATCTTCTTTATATTCTTCTTTTGTTTTAAGTATCCACATAATTTTTTAATTCCAGAATAATATTCATACGCCACGGATGGCGGATATTTGAAAAGTCGGCGAGACAATGGCATATAACGCTTTGCTTACCTGACGTTGCGGCGGTCGTTTGCCGCAATGTGGCGAAGCCCAAGTGAGGTACTCCGAACGCCGCAGGTAAGCTTTGTTATATGATGTTTTTTGCCCCCCCCTAACACGAAAATCCTTTATTTTTTAATTGCCTTCACTTTTTTATCTTTTACAAATTCGAGTTTATAATGTAAAACTGAAAGAATTGGAGTTAAAGTATTCAAGCTGATGTTGGAGCTTTTACCTGACCTAATATTTTGAATCATCGTCGGTGAAACTCCTGATTCCTCCGCTAGTTTTCTAACTGAAATTTTATTTTCTTCCATCGCTTCAATCAAAAATTCAGAAATTAGAAATTTTTCATATCCTTTTTCAAAACCTGCTTTCCATTCAGGATCTTGCATGAGTTTATCAAATGTACTTAATTGTTCTGGAGCTTTATTTTTCTTCATAATATTTTCCTTCTTTTACTCGACGAATATAATTTTCTTTATAATTTAAAGCTCTAATCTTTTCATTTTCCGGCAATTTATCAGCCTTTTTTCGAAATGCGTTTGTTACGACAATTGTTTTTCCTGTAACGAAAAATGATAAAAATCGTTCCGGTTGAGGTTTAAATGCATATATTTTATCACCTTCATTTCGAAATTTTCTAATGTCATTTATTTTTCCATCATCACCAATTCTTTTGAAAAGGTAGAAAACTTTTTTCTGCATTTCCGGATCAAGTTCCAGCAAATACTCATGGGCTTGGCTGTTTCCGGATTCATCATAATACCATTCAATGGTATAAATTTTGCCTTTATATGCTAGATAATCTTTTTTAATCATAATTTAATGTGTCAATATAGTTGTACGATGTCAATAGTTTTTTAAGTTTTATTTCGCGGAAAGTTCTAAAAAAGCGGAGAA
>JBBQOS010000082.1:0-1839 GCA_038331135.1 Candidatus Moraniibacteriota bacterium
TTTTCAATACGTGGATGATTTGATTGACGGGATGATAGCAATGATGAAAAGCCCTAAAAAATTTACAGGACCGGTTAATCTAGGAAATCCAGTAGAATTTACAATTAAAGAATTGGCTGAAAAAGTTTTAAAGATGATACCCGAAAGCAGGAGTAAGATAGTTTATAAAAAACTTCCCCAAGATGATCCTAAACAAAGAAAACCAGAAATATCGCTAGCTAAAAAAGAATTAAAATGGAATCCTGGAATAAAGTTAGAAGAAGGATTAGTAAAGACCATCGAGTATTTCAGGAATTTGGAAAAATAATGAAGTTATCTATAATAATCTGTACATATAATTTAGTAGGGCGTTTAGGGAAAACGCTGGATTCGATATTGTCTCAAAATGTAGCTGATTTTGAAATTTGACAAAAATTACGTTAAGTATATAATAGTTCATAGTTAAGTATGAACTATGAACTTATTATTATGAAGACATCAGAAAAGATATTAAATTATATTAAAGAAAAAAAACAGGTGACAGCCAGAGAATTGGTTGATTTTTTACTTATTAGCGAGCGGGCTATTTTTAAACAATTGGCTAATCTTTTGGTAGATGGAAAAGTTACCAAGATTGGAAAATCACCTAAAGTTTTTTATTTGCTAACCCCAGAAAAGGATAGTAACGAGGAAAAATTTACCTTAGATAAAAAAACTGAAAGAATAATATCGGATAATTATTTGATAGTAAATGCCATAGGAGAAAGAAAAGAGGGGCTAGAGGGCTTTATTTACTGGTGTAGTAAAAATAATTTGCCAATACAAAAAACTGCTCACGAATATGTAAGAACATTGGAAAAATATAAAAAATATAAAAAAAATGGACTAATTAACGGAATGGAAAAATTCAAAAATACATTTGAAGAAATTGGACTTAACTATGTTTTTTATTTGGATTTTTATAATATAGAAAGATTTGGCAAAACGAAATTAGGGCAATTACTTCTTTATGCTAAACAAAGTCAAAATCGAAAATTAATGAGAGAATTGGCGGATAGTATTCATTTGGCAGTCGATTCATTGATAAAAATTTATAAAATAGACGCTATTGGTTTTATTCCCCCGACAGTTAAACGAGAAATTCAATTTATGAAAGAATTAGAAAAAAATCTTCATCCAAAGATAAAAAAAATTCTAATTACTAAAGTGAAGACTGAAATTGTCGTTCCTCAAAAAACATTAAATAAATTAAGTGATAGAATAGAGAATGCTCGCAGAACAATTATTGTAAATGAGCAGGGTAAATATAAAAATATATTACTCATAGATGATGCTATCGGATCAGGAGCGACTTTAAATGAGACAGCAATTCAAATTAAGAGAAAAGATATTGCCAAAAAAGTTATTGGGCTTTCTATCACAGGAAGCTTTAAAGGTTTTGATGTTATTAGTGAAGTTTAATTTGGAAAAGAATGCAATTATCTATAATTATTTGTACACTTAATTCTGCTCGGCGTTTGGAAAAAACGCTGGATTCAATATTGTCTCAAAACGTAGATGATTTTGAAATTATTATTATTGATGGTGCTTCAAATGACGGAACTATTGATATCATAAAAGATTATGAAACTAAATTTAATGGAAAATTAAAATGGATTAGTAAAAAAGATACAGGAATATATAATGCGATGAATAAGGGCGTAAAAATGGCCGAGGGAGAATATTTGAAAGGTTATTTGGCTTATAATGATTTAGAGTTTGAAAAAACTCATAAATTAGACATTTTGCTTGACGATATTTCTGAGAAAATCGACAAAGAATTTAAAACTTATAAAGACGAATCTGCAATACTAACAGAAT
>JBBQOS010000083.1:0-1675 GCA_038331135.1 Candidatus Moraniibacteriota bacterium
AATATTCTCTTGATAGCACTGATCATATTCTTTTAGCCAACTACTAAGCCTTTTTAAATCTTGACCCCAATCTGAATTAGAATCAGTTACGTAGTTATAACCGTGTTTGGGACCACCTGCAAATTGATTAAAATAAGATAGATAATAAGGATAGCTAAAGACAGGAATAGCAATAATCCAGATAACCAAAAGGGTTAAAAGATATTTGGCAAACAATAAATCGCGTGATTTAAATTCCTTGAAAAAGTCGTGTACTTTTTTGGCGACTAAAATATAGATAAATGGGAAGATGGGGAAGAGATGCCTGAGACCAATATTTAAATTGCCAGTAATACTTAGATAAGAATAAAGGACAATAAAACCAAAAAGAGTGTATTGAACCACTCCGTGGCGTATCCAAGACAGGAAACGATGCCAAGAATCTTTGATAACAGTTTTGGATCTAAATTTAATTGTGGAAAAAATCTGATAAAATGTGTAAAAACTAGTTAAAATAATTAATAGAATAAGAGGAATAGTTTCTTTTAGAAGAAAGACCGTTGGGAAATAAGCCGTAAAAGCATTATCGGAAACTTCCCCGATAAAATAGGCGCCATTGCCACCAGCTACTCGTCTAAAAACATAATTTACGCCTATGCCGTATTCGGCCAAGGGACGAGTAACACTGTTTGAATTAAATGAGTGCAGTACTTTGCGAGTGTAAACATTTTTAATATTTTGATCTGTCTGAGGAGCGTTAAAATCAATCAGTTGAGCCATTGTTTCTCTCGAGGTATTAAAGGTATTAAAGAAATAAAGTACCCAGATCATAATGAGAGAAACAGCAAAAGCTGTCAGACCTTTACCAAAATACATAAACCAAACTTTGACGCGATGTCCTTCTTCGTTTTTAATTTTTTTGATAAGCGGATAACCGATAAGAATCAGGCCAAAAATAGGAAGCGCAAGTATAGAAGAAAATTTTGCCAAGTGGAGTAGCCCCAGGAAAAATCCTCCGATAAGAGCATTTTTCCAAGTAGGTTTTTTTATGAATTTTATAAAATAATAAAAAGAAAAAGTCAAAAAAGCCATTATCCCTATATCGGTAGTGACGTAATGATTGTGACCCAGAATATTTGGATCAAAAGAATAAAGAATAAAAGCCAGGAGTCCAGCTAATGTTCCTGCAATTTCTCGGGTCCATTTAAAAATAAATAAACCTAAAAGTAGAGAAATTATAACAATTGGAACTCGAGACCAAAAAACTATTTGGTCTGGGTTATTACCAGCCTCCCAAAGCAGATGTTTGCCAGCAGTCCATTGACCCTCATCCCATTTGCGAGGAAGTTCTCCGCTCCAAAAAGGCTGCGAGGTGTCAAAATTTAAATTCATAAAAAGAAGAGGAAAGGCAGAGAGATTTTTTATTAAAGGCGGATGCTCGGGATTGAGCCTCATCTCGTGCTCGGTAAGATAGGAATATCCAGCGGGAATGTGGGCGATTTCATCAAAAGTGGCCGCGTCATTGTTGGCATTAAAAAAAGATACGCCCAAAAAAACAATAGAAACTGCTATTATTATAAGGTTGTGTTTTCCTTTTAAGAAATTTTTGAACTGTTTTAATCTTGTTTTCATTGCTTATTATTGCGCCATTATTATGGATAAGGGCGAAAAATTAAATTAATTATTGAGAAACTAC
>JBBQOS010000084.1:0-1668 GCA_038331135.1 Candidatus Moraniibacteriota bacterium
GGCGCCTAATTTAGTAAATAATGTGGATATTTCTAAAATGAATAAAAATGCAATTGTTTTTGCGATGGCCAATCCAGTTCCAGAAATTATGCCCGATTTAGCTAAGAAAGGTGGCGCCAGGATAGTAGCGACCGGAAGATCGGATTTTCCCAATCAGCTGAATAATGTTTTAGTTTTTCCAGGAATTTTTCGAGGAGCTCTGGATAAAAGGGTGCGAGAAATTAGTATGGCGCATAAATTAAAGGCAGCCAAAGTTTTGGCGGCTATGGTTAAAAACCCAACAGCTAATAAAATTATCCCCGATGCACTGGACAAAAGAGTAGCTAAAAAAATTGCAGCAATATTTTAAAATATTAGCCTATTAACATGAAAGCAAGAGAACATTAAAACAAAATAACAAATTAGCATGTTAACATTCTAGCATATTAGCTTTTTAGCGAAAGAACATAATGTATGTCATCGGTCATCAGTCAAAAGTTATTGAAATAAAGATCTAAGATTTATGACTTAAGATTCATAAAAAAATATTTGTTATTCTTAAATCGTAAATATTAAAGAGGTTCAACCTCTTTGGGATGGAGGCGACTGGGTTAATTTGGCATGACACATCGTTTCTATTTGTATATTCGTACAAATTTGTAGTTCGCAATGTTTGAAAAATAAAATTATTTGTGCTAGGATAGAATGTGTAATAAATTAAATACTAAATAAAAAATATGCAAGAAAATTATGTAGCTTCACATTTTCACAGTATCCCCCAAGACAAAGCGCCTGAGATTTTAAACTTGATAGTAGAAATCCAAAAGGGGGACATGAATAAATATGAATATAACAAGGAGTATGGAGTACTGGAATTGGACAGAGTGTTATATGGCCCAACTTTTTATCCGGTGAATTATTGCGATGTGCCAAATACTTGGAATATAGGTGATGAAGATCCCCTAGATGCGGTAGTATTTAGTTCGATGCCAATAATTCCTGGAGCTCTCGTGCGAGGTCGAGTAGTGGGAATTATGGAAATGGAAGATAACGGGGAGGTAGATCACAAAATAATTTGTGTTAACGCCAAAGATCCTCGTTATGAACATGTCACACATGTTAACGAACTTACTCCTTATGAAAGAAAAGATTTGAAAACTTTTATGGAAATTTATAAAATTCCACAAACTGGCAAGGATAGCGTCAAAGTAGGAGAATTTTTAGGACCGGACGAGGCTTATAAAGTTATTACTGAAGCCCAGGAAGAATACAAAAAGAAATTCTTAAAATAAGTTTATTTGAAATAAAAGCTCGAAACATAAAAAACAATCCCTAATATAAAGTGGGGTTGTTTTTTATAGAGACGTAGCACTGCTACGTCTGCTTCCCCCTCGTTTTATTTTACGTTATGAGCTATAATAATAGATACAACAATTAATTTATTTTTAAAATATGTCAGAGAAAAAAATAATAGTGGCCAAAAACGCTGGATTTTGCTTTGGAGTAAAGAGGGCTGTAGAGATGGTCGAGAATTTATTAAAAGAAAAAAAAGAAATTTATGTCATTGGAGATTTAGTACACAACAATCAAGTAATTGAAACTCTGGCAAAAAAGGGTTTAAAAACAGTGGAAAAATTAGATGAAATTCCAGATGGAGTGACTATGATCATAAGAAGTCATGGAGCGCCG
>JBBQOS010000085.1:0-1646 GCA_038331135.1 Candidatus Moraniibacteriota bacterium
GGCGCCTAATTTAGTAAATAATGTGGATATTTCTAAAATGAATAAAAATGCAATTGTTTTTGCGATGGCCAATCCAGTTCCAGAAATTATGCCCGATTTAGCTAAGAAAGGTGGCGCCAGGATAGTAGCGACCGGAAGATCCGATTTTCCTAATCAGCTGAATAATGTTTTAGTTTTTCCAGGAATTTTTCGAGGAGCTCTGGATAAAAGGGTGCGAGAAATTACTATGGCACATAAATTAAAAGCAGCCAAGGTTTTGGCGGCTATGGTTAAAAATCCAACAGCTAATAAGATTATCCCCGATGCACTGGATAAAAGAGTAGCCAAAAAAATTGCAGCAATATTTTAAAATATTAGCCTATTAACATGAAAGCAAAGGAACATTAAAACAAAATAACAAATTAGCATGTTAACATTCTAGCATATTAGCTTTTTAGCGAAAGAACATAATGTATGTCATCGGTCATCAGTCAAAAGTCATCGAAATAAAGATTTAAGATTTATAACTTAAGATTCATAAAAAAATATTTTTTATTCTTAAATCGTAAATATTGAAGAGGTCCAACCTCTTTGGGATGGAGGCGACTGGGTTAATTTGGCATGACACATCGTTTCTATTTGTATATTCGTACAAATTTGTAGTTCGTAATGTTTGAAAAATAAAATTATTTGTGCTAGGATAGAATGTGTAATAAATTAAATACTAAATAAAAAATATGCAAGAGAATTATGTAGCCTCTCACTTTCATAGTATTCCTCAGGATAAGGCTCCTGAAATTTTGAATTTGATTGTAGAAATTCAAAAAGGAGATATGAATAAATATGAATATAATAAAGAATATGGCGTCCTAGAATTGGATAGAGTTCTTTATGGCCCAACTTTTTATCCTGTTAATTATTGCGATGTGCCAAATACTTGGAATATAGGTGATGAAGATCCCCTAGATGCAGTAGTATTTAGCTCTATGCCAATAATTCCTGGAGCTCTCGTGCGAGGTCGAGTAGTGGGAATTATGGAAATGGAAGATAATGGAGAGGTAGATCATAAAATTATTTGCGTGAATGACAGGGATCCTCGCTATGAGCACGTGACTCATGTCGATGGTCTTACTCCTTATGAGCGAAAAGATTTAAAAACTTTTATGGAGATTTATAAAATTCCTCAAACTGGCAAAGATAGTGTAAAAGTAGGAAGATTTCTAGGACCCCAAGATGCTTATAAAATAATTGCTGAAGCTCAAGAAGAATACAAAAAGAAATTCTTGAAATAGGGCAAAAGCATAAAAACAACCTTTATTTGAGGTTGTTTTTCTTAGAGACGTAGCACTGCTACGGATGCACCTCCGCCTCGTTTTATTTTACGTTACGAGCTATAATAATAGGTACGATAATTAACTTAGTTTTAAGATATGGCAGAAAAAAAAATAATAGTCGCTAAAAATGCAGGATTCTGCTTTGGGGTAAAAAGGGCAGTGGATATGGCGGGAGATTTACTTAAAGAAAATAAAGAAATTTATGTCATTGGAGATTTAGTACACAACAATCAAGTAATTGAAACTCTGGCAAAAAAGGGTTTAAAAACAGTGGAAAAATTAGATGAAATTCCAGATGGAGTGACTATGATCATAAGAAGTCATGGAGCGCCG